>CAZQOO010000005.1:0-52208 GCA_964594845.1 uncultured Porphyrobacter sp.
TGGGGGCGATGGAGAACAAGGGCCTCAACATCTTCAACACCAAGTACGTGCTGGCAGATGCCGACACCGCGACCGATGCCGATTTCGACGCGGTTGAAGGTGTGATCGCGCACGAATACTTCCACAACTGGTCGGGCAACCGCATCACCTGCCGCGACTGGTTCCAGCTCAGCCTCAAGGAAGGCTTCACCGTGCTGCGCGACCAGCTGTTCAGCCAGGACATGCGGGGCGAGGCGGTCAAGCGGATCGAGGATGTGCGGATCCTGCGCGCGGCGCAGTTCCCCGAGGACGCGGGGCCGCTGGCTCACCCGATCCGCCCGGATTCCTACCGCGAGATCAACAACTTCTACACTGCGACCGTCTACAACAAGGGCGCCGAGGTGATCCGCATGATGCGCTCGATGGCGGGCACCGAGCGTTTCCGCGCCGGCACCGATCTCTATTTCGACCGCCATGACGGCGAGGCGGCGACCTGCGAGGATTTCGTCAAGGCGATCGAGGACGGCGCGGGGCTCGATCTTGCGCAATTCCGCCTGTGGTATTCGCAGGCCGGCACGCCGCGCGTCGCCGTGGCGCAGCATGTCCACGGGGATTCGCTGGTGCTGACCCTCAGGCAGACCGTGCCCGCCACGCCCGGCCAGCCCGACAAGGTGCCGATGCCGATCCCGCTGCGCATCGCGGTGCATTCGCGCGGGGCCGCAACGCTCGGGCCGGAGCAGCTGGTGGTGCTCTCGCAGGCGGAACAGACCTTCATCCTGCCGCTCGCCGGGCCCGATCCGGTGGTTTCGATCAACCGCGGCTTCACGGCTCCGGTGGTGATCGAGCGTGATCTGGCGCGCGAGGATCTGGTGTTCCTCGCCGCGCAGGACGATGATCCCTTCGCCCGCTACGAGGCCTTGCAGGAGCTGGCCGTCGGCCACCTCGTCGGCACGGCCAGCGGCGCCCTGTCGGCCGAGGATCAGGCGGCAGGCGAGGCGGCGATCATCGGCGCGTTCCGTTCCAGCATTGCCGACGCAGGCCTCGACGATGCGATGCGCGGCGAGCTGATGATGCTGCCGTCGGAGGCCTATCTGTTCGAGGTGATGGCGAACGGCGAGCGGCTCGGCGATCCGGGCGCGATCCACGCCGCGCGCGAGGGGCTGAAGGCAGCGATCGGCACGGCGCTGGCGGGCGAGCTCGATGCGCTGCACGCGCGCACTTCGGCGGTGGCGCTCGATGATCCCGCCGGGCGCGGGGCGCGCAAGGTCAAGACGCAAGGCCTGGTGCTGATCGCCGCCGCCGATCCGGCGCGTGCGGCGCAGCTGGCCGCGCAGCAATATGACGCCGCCGACAACATGACCGACCGGCAAGGCGCGCTGATGGTGCTGTGCAGCCTCGATGCGCCCGAGCGCGCCGCGCGGCTGGCGGCGTTCTACGATCGCTATCGCGACAATGCGCTGGTGATCGACAAGTGGTTCACTCTGCAGGCGCTCTCGCTCCACCCCGATGTCATCGCGCAGGTGCGCATCCTGGCCGAGCATCCCGACTTCACCCTGAAGAATCCCAACCGCGTGCGCTCGCTCTACATGGCCTTCGCCGGCAATCCGCAGGGCTTCCATGCCGCCGATGGGGCGGGGTACCGGATGATCGCCGACGTGATCCTCGCGCTTGATCCGGTCAATCCGCAGACAGCGGCGAAGTTCGTGCCTGCGCTGGGGCGCTGGCGGCGGCTCGAACCCGGGCGGGCGGCGCTGATGAAGGGCGAGCTCGAACGGATCATGGCGGCGGGCAACCTGTCGCGCGATACCTTCGAACAGGTCAGCCGCAGTCTGGAAGACTGACATGACCGCCTTCCAGATCGAGCGCAGCGCACTGCTCGAAGGCGTGCCGCACGGCTTCTTCGGGAGCGCGGGCGGCGCGCACCAGTTCGGCTTCGGCGGGCCGGGCGATCCGGGCGAAGTCCGGCTGCTGCGCGCGGCGGCGGCGGCGGCGATCCGCTCCGGCGGCCAGCTGGCGGCACCGCACCAGGTGCACTCGCCTGATGTCGTGACCGTCACGGCCGCGTGGGACGACGGGGCCGAGGGCCGGCCGGTCGCCGATGCAGTGGTCACCGCGACCCCGGGCGTCGTGCTCGGCATCGTCACCGCCGATTGCGGCCCCATCCTGTTCGCCGACCCCGAAGCCGGAGTGGTTGGCGCCGCCCATGCCGGCTGGCGCGGGGCGGTGGACGGCGTGCTCGAAAACACCATCGCCGCGATGGAGGCGCTTGGCGCGCGGCGCGAGCGGATCGCGGCGGTGCTCGGCCCTACCATCGCCCAGGCGAGTTACGAGGTCGATGCCCCCTTCCGCCAACGCTTTGCCGCTGCGGACGAAGGCTTTTTCGCGCCCGCTCCCCCGCGCGACGGAGTGGCGCGCTGGCACTTCGACCTGCCCGGCTACATCATGGCGCGGCTGGCGGCAGCGGGCCTCGGGAAAATTGCTGATCTGGGCCGGGATACATTCTCACATGTCGCGCGTTACCATTCGCATCGCAGGTCCACGCAGGCGAGCGAGGCGAATTATGGCAGACAGATCAGCATGATCGCCCTGCCCTGACGATGCCTTGCGCAAGCGCGAACAGGGCTTGCTTAAAACACGGTTGGAATCTCGCAGGATTGCCGTTAATTGCCCCCGCGAGTTTCGGGTCAGGCGTGTGACAAGCGCGCGGAGCCGGAGCGGGGATCAATCGACGGAACGCTACTGGGGCAGCCGCCCCGCCACTGGAACACCACGCCGCGCGGGCCGTTATTCCGGCGCGGCAAGACGAGCAGGGTAACACGAAATGGCTTCTGACACGGCCGTAATCAGCGAAACGGGCACCGAAGAGGGCGTCCGCCGCCGCGACTGGATTCACATTGCCGCGCTGAGCACGGCCGGGGTCGGCGGCGCTTCGCTGCTTTTCCCGCTGGTGACCCAGATGGCGCCGTCGGCCGACGTGCTCGCCGCGAGCACCACCGAAGTCGATGTCAGCGCGATCCAGCCCGGCCAGAGCATCAAGGCGGTGTTCCGCAAGCAGCCGCTGTTCGTGAAGCGCCTCACGCCCGAGGAAATCGCCGCCGCCAAGAAGGACGATGGTGCCTCGATGCGCGATCCGGCGACCCTTGCCGAGCGGACCAAGGAAGGCCACAACGACCTGCTCGTCACCATGGGTGTCTGCACTCACCTGGGCTGCGTGCCGCTGGGCGCTGCCGAGGGCGAGAACAAGGGCGAGTTCGGCGGCTATTTCTGCCCCTGCCACGGTTCGCACTACGATGTCGCGGGCCGCATCCGCAAGGGCCCGGCGCCGCTCAACCTGATGGTGCCGGAATACGAGTTCACCTCCGACGCCGTCATCCGCGTTGGCTGAGCTTACGTAGCTCAATCACAACGATAATCGCTTTTCGCCTTTTCAATTTCGATCAAGCCGAGAGAACGCCATGAGTTTCGCCTGGGCCAAGCAATACGAACCGAAGACCGCTCTGACCAAGTGGCTTGACGAGAAGCTGCCGCTGCCGCGCCTCGTCTACAACGCGGTCGGGGCCGGCTATCCGGTGCCGCGCAACCTCAACTACATGTGGAACTTCGGCGTGCTCGCCGGCTTCTGCCTGATGATCCAGATCGTCACCGGTGTCGTCCTCGCGATGCACTATGCCGCCAACCAGGCGGTCGCCTTCGGCACGGTCGAGCACATCATGCGCAACGTCAACTGGGGCTGGGCGCTGCGTTACGCCCACGCCAACGGCGCGAGCTTCTTCTTCATCGTCGTCTACCTGCACATCTTCCGCGGCCTGTTCTATTCGTCCTACAAGGCCCCGCGCGAGATGATCTGGCTGCTGGGCGTGGTGATCTTCCTCCTCATGATGGCGACCGCCTTCATGGGCTACGTGCTGCCGTGGGGCCAGATGAGCTTCTGGGGTGCGCAGGTGATCACCGGCCTGTTCAGCGCGATCCCGCTGGTGGGCGAGCCGCTGCAGGTGTGGCTGCTGGGCGGTTTCGCGCCCGACAACGCCGCGCTCAACCGCTTCTTCTCGCTGCACTTCCTGCTGCCCTTCGTGATCCTGGGCGTGGTGATCCTGCACATCTGGGCGCTGCACATTCCGGGCTCGTCGAACCCGACCGGCGTGGAAGTGAAGAGCGAGAGCGACACCGTGCCGTTCCACCCCTACTACACCGCCAAGGACGGGTTCGGGCTGGGCGCGTTCCTGATCGCCTTCGCCACCATAGTGTTCTTCCTGCCCAACGCGCTGGGTCACCCGGACAACTACATCGAGGCGAACCCGCTCTCGACCCCGGCGCACATCGTGCCCGAATGGTATTTCTGGCCGTTCTACGCGATCCTGCGCGCCTTCACCGGCGATCTCCCAATTCCCTTCACCGGCATCGTGCTGGTGCCGGCCAAGCTGCTGGGCGTGATCGCGATGTTCGGCTCGATCCTGCTGTGGTTCATCCTGCCCTGGCTCGACAAGAGCCCGGTGCGCTCGGGCCACTACCGTCCGCTGTTCAACAAATTCTTCTGGTTCGGCTTCATCCCCTGCATGATCGTGCTGTTCATCTGCGGCGGGGCCCCGGCGGAAGAGCCCTACGTGATCCTCAGCCAGGTGGCGACGGCGTACTACTTCCTGCACTTCCTCGTGATCCTGCCGATCGTGAGCCAGATCGAAGTGCCCAAGGCGCTGCCCTTCTCGATCACCGAAGCGGTGCTCGGCAAGGACGCCGCTGCCGAACCGCGCACCGGCACTGCCGATGCCGGCGACACCGGCACCCTGCCCGATGGTTCGCTGCAGCCCGCCGAGTGATCGGCAGGCCTAACGTCACACGCAATCTGACCCGATAACGAGAAAGAGTTCGGTCATGACTATTCGTCTCGGAGGCATCATCGTCGGCCTCGCCATCACTGCGGTGCTGGTGCTCTGGTCGCTGGTTCCCGGTGCCTACAACCTCGCCTTCGGCCCGGCGCCGGAAAAGCAGCCGTCCTACGCCTTCTACGAGCATGGCGAGGGCCCCGAAGGCGGCTTCTCGTTCGATGGCCCGATGGGCAAGTGGGACGTGGCCCAGCTGCAGCGCGGCTACCAAGTCTACAAGGAAGTCTGCTCGGCCTGCCACAGCCTGAAGTTCGTCGCCTTCCGCAATTTGCGCGAGCTGGGCTATTCGGAAGCCGAGGTCGACGCCGAAGCGGCCACCTGGACCGTTCCGGGCATCGATCCGAACACCGGCGAGACCACCACCCGCCCGGGCGAGCCGACCGACATGTTCCCGATGCCGTTCCCCAACGCCATCGCGGCGGCTGCGGCCAACAACAACGCGATCCCGCCTGATCTGTCGCTGATGACCAAGGCGCGTCACGATGGCTCGAACTACGTCTATTCGCTGCTGACCGGCTATGGCGAACCCGATCCGGAGAAGGCCGCGAAGGTCGGTTTCGAGACCCCGGCGGGCCTCTACTTCAACAAGCACTTCCCCAACGTGAACATCGCCATGGCGCCGCCGCTCGCGATCGACGGGCAGGTGACCTATGCCGACGGCACCGCCTCGACCATCCCGCAGATGGCCGAAGACGTCGCCGCCTTCCTGACCTGGACCGCCGAACCTTCGCTGGTGGCCCGCAAGCAGACCGGCTGGGCGGTGCTCGGCTTCCTGCTGTTCGCCACGGCGCTGGCCTTCCTGTCCTACAAGCAGGTCTGGGCCGGCATGAAGCCCAAGAAGAAGTAAGCGTCTTCCAACGAAACGCCGATGCGCCCCGTCATCCCTTGCGGATGGCGGGGCGCTCTGCTTTCTAGCGCGCGAAAGGGGCCCTGTCCGACATGACCGCACCGCATCTCTCCCGTGAAGATCTCAAGGCGCTGGTGCGCACGGTGCCGGATTTCCCGAAAGCGGGAATCCAGTTCCGCGACATCACCACGCTGATCGGCCACCATCAGGGCATGGCCGCGAGCGTCCACCACCTCGCCGCCCTCGCCGGTGCGGCGGGCGCGCACAAGATCGCCGGGATGGAGGCGCGCGGCTTCATCTTCGGCGCGGCGGTGGCGGTGCAGCTCGGCGTCGGCTTCGTCCCCGTGCGCAAGCCCGGCAAGCTGCCGATCGACACCATCGGCATCGACTATGCACTCGAATACGGAACCGACCGGCTGGAGATGGACCCGGGCGCTGTCCTGCCGGGGCAGAAGGTGGTGATCGTCGATGATCTGATTGCCACCGGCGGCACCGCGCTCGCCTCGGCGCAGCTCCTGCGCAAGGCTGGTGCGGTGATCAGCCATGCCCTGTTCGTGATCGACCTGCCCGATCTCGGCGGCGCGGCCCGGCTGCGCGAGGAGGGTATCGAAGTGCACGCGCTGATGGAATTCGAGGGCGACTGACGCGTCTCCTCGCACGCGGCGGGAACGGGCCTGAGCGCCGGGGCGTTGGGTGCTTTGACTTGTCCTTGCGCGAACGCCTCGTCTAAGGTCGCCGGCGCGCAAATGGCGCTGTCGCAACGCCAATTCTGGCAGGGGAGCTACCGGAACCATCAATGGCCACGGGTCTGACCCTATTCACGCTGGTGGCGCTCCCCTTTGTTGCCGCACTGCTGATCGCGCTGGTCTCCGGCGGATCGCGGCTGCTCCATTCGGGTATCGCCGGAGCGGCAAGCGCGGGAGGCCTCGCGCTGCTGGCGAGCCTTGCCGGGCCGGTGATCGGCGGGGAAGTGCCGTCCGCCTCGGTCAGCTGGGTGCCGTCCCTCGGGCTCGATCTGACGCTGATGGTCGATGGCCTCGGGCTGATGTTCGCAGGGCTGATCCTCGGCATCGGGCTGCTGGTGGTGATTTTCGCCCATTTCTACCTCTACAAGGGCGAGGCGACCGGGCGGTTCTTCGCCAGCCTTATGCTGTTCCAGGGCGCGATGCTCGGCATCGTGCTGGCGGGCAATGTGCTGTTGTTGCTGGTGTTCTGGGAGCTGACCAGCCTGTCATCCTTCCTGCTGATCGGGTTCTGGCAGCACAAGGCCGAAGGGCGGCAGGGTGCGCGCATGGCGCTGGCGGTGACCGGCGGCGGGGGCCTCGCGCTGATCGGGGGCATGGTGCTGCTCGGCCTGGTGGCGGGCTCGTTCGATCTGGCGACTATCCTTGATAGCGGGGAAGAGGTGCAGGCCTCGCCGCTCTATCCCGTTATCCTTGGTCTGATCCTCGTCGGCTGCTTCACCAAGTCGGCGCAGTTCCCGTTCCACTTCTGGCTCCCCCACGCAATGGCCGCGCCCACGCCGGTGAGCGCCTATCTCCACTCGGCGACGATGGTGAAGGCGGGCGTGTTCCTGCTGGCGCGGTTGTGGCCGGTGCTGGCGGGGACGGAAGCCTACACGGTGATCGTCACCAGCGTCGGCCTCGTCACCATGGTGTTTGCCGCGGTGGTGGCGCTGTTCCGGCACGATCTGAAGTCGATCCTCGCCTATTCCACCATCAGCCAGCTCGGCCTGCTGGTGATGCTGCTCGGCTTCAGCCTCGAGATGGCGGCGCTGGCGGCGGTGCTGCACATTCTCAACCACGCCGCCTTCAAGGCCGCGCTGTTCATGGCAGCGGGGATTGTCGATCACGAGACCGGCACGCGCGACATCCGGCGGCTGGGCGGGCTGGCCAAGGCGATGCCGGTGACGGCGGTGATCGCGATCATCGCGGCCGCCTCGATGGCGGGCCTGCCGCCGCTGGGCGGGTTCATCTCGAAGGAGATGATGCTCTACGAAACCCCGCACGTCGCTCTGTTCGGCCTGCCGTGGCTGGTGCCGGTGCTCGCGACCATCGGCGCGACCTTCTCGGTCGGCTATTCGCTGCGACTGGCAGGCCATCTGTTCTTCGGGGCTCCGCGCGATCCCGAGCCCTTCGCCCGCGCGCATGATCCGGCTGCCGGAATGTGGGCGCCTTCCGCGCTATTGACGGTGCTGGCGGTGCTGCTCGGCCTTGTCCCGATGACGCTGGCCGCGCCGCTGGTGGGCGCGGTGACAGGGGCAGTGACCGGCGCGCCGGCGCCCGAATTCGACCTCGCGCTGTGGCACGGGGTCAACCTCGCGCTGATCCTCAGCACGCTGGCCGTGGCGGGCGGGGCGCTGCTGCTGTGGCGCCATGCGGGCCTGCTGCGCGCATGGGAGCGCGCCGGGCACCTTGATGCCAAGCGGATGTTCGAGACCGTGCTGCGCTATGCCGATGCCCGCGTTCGCAAGGCGATGGTTGCCGTCCACACGCCCTCGCTCCAGCGGATGGTGCTGGCGAGTTTCGCGGTGATTCTCCTTCTGATCATCGACGGCGCACTGGCAGGCGGGCTCTTCACCGGAGCCCGGCCCGGCATCCCGGCCTCGGCGCCGGCGATCATCGCATGGGCGCTGCTGGTTGCGGCGACGGCCGCGGTGGTCAACGACGCGCGACAGCGCTTCCGCGTGCTGATCTACATCAGCGTGATCGGCATCGTCATCAGCCTCGCCTTCGTGCGCTTCTCCGCACCCGATCTGGCCCTCACCCAGATCTCGGTCGAGGTGGTGACCGTCCTGCTGCTGCTGCTCGCGCTCAATCTGCTGCCCAAGGCTCCGCCGATGCTGTCCTCGCCTGCGCGCAAGTGGCGCGACGGGGCGCTGGCAGTGACGGGGGGCGTGCTGATGGGCGGGATTTCCTGGGCGATGCTGACCCGCGATCCGGGGGCGAGCATTTCGGCCTATCACCTCGCCAATGCCAAGCCGGGCGGGGGCGGGACCAACGTCGTCAACGTGATTCTCGTCGATTTCCGCGCTTTCGACACGCTGGGCGAGATCATCGTGCTGGGGATCGCGGGGCTTGCGATCTTCGCGCTGCTCGAAGGCACCGCGCGCGGCGCGGCGGGCGCGCGGCTGGCGCGCTGGCAGGAAGACATGCCGCATTCCCCCGAGCGCCACCCGATGATGCTGGTGATGGCGAGCCGCATCGCCCTGCCGCTGACGCTGACCGTCGGCATCTACCTGTTCCTGCGCGGTCACAACCAGCCGGGCGGCGGCTTCATCGCCGCGCTGGTGATCGCCATCGCTTTCCTGCTGCAATACCTCGCCGCCGGATATGACTGGACGGACCGTCGGCGGCGCTTCGGCGAGCACCAGATGATTGCGCTCGGCGTGCTGGTTGCGATGGCGACGGGGCTGGGCGCGATGGCCTTCGGTGCGCCGTTCCTGACCTCGACCTTCGACTATTTCTCGCTCCCGCTGATCGGCAAGTTCGAACTCGCTAGCGCGATGCTGTTCGATACCGGCGTGTTCCTGACAGTGTTCGGCGCGGTGATGCTGGCGCTGGCGCAGCTCAGCCAGATCGCCCGGCGCGCCGCCCGCGCCCATGCGGCGCAGCGCGCTGTTGAGGCGCAGGAGCGCGCGCCATGACCTACGAATTCCTCGTCTCGAGCGCGATCGGCGTGCTGGTGGCGGGCGCGATCTTCCTGACCATGCGCGCGCGCACCTTCCAGGTCGTGCTCGGCCTCACGCTCTTGTCCTATGCGGTCAACCTGTTCCTGTTCGCGAGCGGCCGGCTGGTGCTGAACCGCCCGCCTATCTGGGACAAGGCGGTCACCGAATACACCGATCCCCTGCCGCAGGCGCTGGTGCTGACCGCAATCGTGATCACCTTCGGCATGACCGCCTTCATCGTGATCCTCGCGCTCAGGAGCTTCCTCGAGAACGGCAGCGACCATGTCGATGGCGACAATGTGCCGAGTGACGAGAGCGACGGGGAGAAGGGCGAGTGAACTGGCTCGATCATCTCCCGATCCTTCCGGTGGCGATTCCCGCACTGGCCGCGCCGCTGACGCTGCTGGCGATGCGTCGCCATCCGGGCGTGGGCATCACCCTTGCCTTTGCCTCCTGCGGCGCGATGCTGGCCTGCGCGCTGGCGCTGCTGGCAGGCGCGGGGGACGGGGCAATCATGGTCTATGCACTGGGCGACTGGCCTGCGCCTTTCGGCATCGTGCTGGTGGCCGACCGGTTGGCGGCGATCATGCTGACCCTTGCAGCGAGCCTCGCGCTGATTGCACTGCTCCACGCCGTGATCACGGGGATCGACCGCAAGGGCTGGCATTTCCATCCCCTGTTCCAGTTCCAGCTGATGGGCCTCAACGGAGCCTTTCTGACCGGCGACCTGTTCAACCTCTTCGTGTTCTTCGAGGTGCTGCTGATTGCCTCCTATGGCCTGCTGCTGCACGGACAGGGGCCGGCGCGGCTCAAGGCCGGGGTGCAGTATGTGGTGGTCAACCTCGTCGGTTCTTCGCTGTTCCTGATCGCGCTGGGGCTGCTCTATGCGCTCACCGGCACGCTCAACATGGCCGACCTCGGCATCAGGGTGGCGCAGATCGCGCCCGAGGATCAGGGCCTGCTGCGCATTGCCGCGCTGTTGCTCGCCAGCGTCTTCGCCATCAAGGCGGCGGTGGTGCCGCTGCACCTCTGGCTGCCGCGCACCTATGATGTCGCGACCCCTGCCGTGGCGGGCCTGTTCGCGATCATGACCAAGGTGGGCGTCTATTCGCTGATCCGGGTGGTGCCGCAGGTGTTCGGCGATGATGCAGGCGCCGCGGCCTGGGCGCCCGCGCCGTTCCTGATGCCGGCCGCGCTGGTGACGGCTGCGGTCGGCTTTGCCGGGGTGTTCACCGCGCGCAGCCTCTCGGAACAGGCGAGCTATGCCATCATCGGTTCGACCGGCACGTTGCTGATCGCGGTGGCGGGCTGGCAGGAGGCGATGCTCGGCGCGGCGCTCTACTACCTCGTCCATTCGACCATTGCAGGCGCCGCGCTGTTCCTTGTTGCCGACGTGGTGGCGCGGCGGCGTGCCGGCGCGGCCGACAATTGCAGTCCCGGCACCGACTTCGCCAGCCGGCAGCAGGTGGGCCTGCTGTTCATGGCCGCCGCCATCGCTGCGACCGGCCTGCCGCCGCTCTCGGGCTTCATCGGCAAGCTGCTGATCCTCAAGTCGGTGACGGCGCTGCCCGACTGGGGCTGGGCGTGGGGCGTGATCCTCGTCACGACCCTGTTCGGGGTGATCGGCTTTGCGCGCGCGGGGAGCGCGGTGTTCTGGAAAGCCGGTGAGGGCGAGGTCGCTCCTGCCCCCGCGCCCCGCGCCGACATGATCGCACCGGCCATCGCGCTGGCGCTGCTCGCGGCGCTTGCCGCAGGAGCAGGCTGGGCGAGCGCCTACGGGAATGCCGCGGCGGCGCAAGTGCTCGACCGCGAGAGCACCGCGCGCGCCGTGCTGGGAGAGCGGCAGCCATGATGAACCGCATCCTCCCCCATCCGGGTCTTTCGGCGCTGCTCGTCATCGTCTGGGTGGTGATGGTCAATGATCTGACCTTCGGCGCGCTGTTCCTCGGTCTGGTTGTGGGCCTTGCCGTGCCCAAGTTCACCGATGCCTACTGGCCGGCCCGCCCGCGCATAAACTTCCTTGCGGGCATCGCCTATGTGGGGCTCGTCCTGTGGGATATCATCGTCGCCAATTTCCAGGTCGCGGCGATCATCCTGTTCCGGCCCAACAGCGATCTTCGCCCCGCGTGGCTGGCTATCCCGCTGGAGCTCGACACGCCCGAGGCGATCACCGTGTTTGCCGGGACGATCAGCCTCACCCCCGGCACGGTCTCGGTCGATGTTTCGGCCTGCGGCACCTATCTGCTGGTCCACGCGCTCGACGCGCCCGATCCCGCTGCCGAGATCGCCCGCGCGAAGGCGCGCTACGAGGCCCGTCTGAAGAGGATCTTCGCATGATCGCATGGGCTCTCGGCATCGGCTTCACCGCGCTTGGCCTTGCGCTGGCGCTGAACCTGTGGCGGCTGATCAAGGGGCCGGACGTGGCCGACCGCATCCTTGCGCTCGACACCATGGTGATCAACGCGATCGGCATCATCGTCCTCGGCGGGATCGCGGACGGATCGGGCACCGCGTTCGAGGCGGCGATGCTGCTGGCACTGGTCGGCTTTGTCGGCACGGTCGCCTATGCCAAGTTCCTGCTGCGCGGAGACATCATCGAATGAGCGCGGGCTTCTCCTTCGGCGACATCCTCGCCAGCGCGCTGATCGTGCTGGGGGCCAGCTTCGCGCTGATCGGCAGCTGGGGGCTGGTGCGCCTGCCCTCGCTGATGGAGCGGCTGCACGGGCCGACCAAGGCGAGCACGCTGGGTCTGGGGGCGATGCTGGTGGGATCGATCGTGTGGTTCCAGCTGGTCAAGGGCGAGTGGACCACGCACGAGCTGCTGGTGTCGTTGTTCCTGTTCGTCACCGCGCCGATCACCGCCAACATGATCGCCAAGGTCCACCTCCACCGGCTGCGACTGGGCGAACAGGCCGGCCCCGCCGGCCCGCCTGCAACCCCCGGAGCGGAAAGCGACTGGGCGACCTATGAGGCCCCGCACGCAGGTACGCCCGGCTTTTTCTCGGAGGATTAGCGCGTGGCCCTCTCGCGCACCTTTGCGGGCGCCCGGTTTCGATGTAACTATGCACCATGGATGAGGAAAACGGGGCAATGACGAGCGATGGCGGGGAAGCTCCTGCAGCGCCGAACCCGTCAGTCTTCCTGAGCTATTCGCGCACCGATCTGGAGCGCGCGCGCCCCGTCATCGCACTGCTGGAGGCGGCCGGGTTCGACCTGTGGTGGGACGGCCGGCTGGAGGGCGGCGAGAACTATCTCGCCACCACGGAAGACCGGCTCGAATCCGCCGACTGCGTGCTGGTGCTCTGGTCGCAGACCTCGGTTGCCTCGCACTGGGTGCGCGACGAGGCGCAGCGCGGACGCGAGCGCGGGTGTCTGGTGCCGCTGTCGCTCGATGGCACCATGGCCCCGCTCGGTTTCCGCCAGTTCCAGTTGCTCGACATATCCGCATGGCAGGGCGATCCCGGCGATGCGCTGGCCGGACGGATCCTTGCGGCGGTGCGTGCCCGGACCGGGCAGGGCAATGCCGTCAATGAACCGCCTGTGCCCTTCGTGGTGCCGCCCCCCGCCGCCCCCGCCGGCCCGCCGACAACCGGTCTTGCCGTCTCGCGCCGCAACTTGATCATCGGCGGAGCCACGCTGGCGGGCGGGGCAGGACTTGTCGGCCTGTGGCAGTCGGGCCTGCTGGGCATGGGCGAGGCCGAGGCAATCTCGATGGTGGTGCTGCCCTTCCGCAACCTCACCGGCGATGTCAGCAAGGCGTGGTTTTCCAACGGCCTCTCCAACGAGCTGCGTTCGGTGCTGGTGCGCAATCCCCGGCTGCGGGTGGCCGCGCCGACCTCCTCGGGCGCGATCGAGGGGGAGGACGAATTCGCCATCGGCCGCAAGCTCGGGGTCGATCACATCCTGCGCGGCTCGGTGCAGCGCGACGAGACCCGGATGCGGGTCTCGGCCGAACTGGTGCGGATCGATGGCGGGCTGGTGCGCTGGGGCCAGACCTATGACCGGACGCTGGAAGACGTTTTCGCGCTCCAGTCGGAAATCGCCGAGGCTGTTGCTCTTTCGCTCGTCGCCGAGACCGTCGGCGAAAGCGAGGCGCGCAGCAGTCTCGCGGCGCAGCAGGTGGTCGGCGGGACGAAGGATGTCGCCGCCTACGAGGCCTTCCTGCGCGGCCATGCGCTCTACGATCTGTCCGCCGGCAACGAGACCGATCGCGACGCCCTGGCCCAGTTCGACGCGGCAATCACGATCGACTCCGGCTATGCCATGGCCCACGCGATGCGTTCGACCATGCTGGCGGGCATCGCCAACACCGAGAGCGATTCGGGCGAGGTCGGGCGGCTCTATGCAGAAGCGATAGCGGCGGCAGAGCGCGCGATTGCGCTCGAGGATCGTCTGGCGCAGGGGCACCTTGCGCTCGGCTTCGCGCTCAACAACGGCCAACTGCGCCGCGCGGCGGCGATGCCGCATTACCGCGCGGCTGAAAAGCTCGCCCCCGGCGATGCCGATGTGCTGCGGCAGGCGGCGACGTTCTATGCCTATGGGGACGAGCACGCCCGAGCTGCCGACATGATCGGGCGGGTGATCGAGCTTGATCCCCTCAACGCCCGCGCTTTCCGGTCGGCGGGCTTCATTGCCCTGTTCGCGCATGACTATCCCGTCGTCATCACCCAGATGCAGCGCGCTCTGGCGCTCAATCCGAGCCTTGCGAGCGCCAAGTATGCGATTGCCATCGCGCTCTTGATGCAGGGCGATACGGCGGGCGCGCTGTCCGCTGCGAAAGAAGAGCGGGTGGAGCAGTTCGCGCTCACGCTGACTGCGATCATCGCCCATCGGCTGGGCGATACCGCGCAGGCGGACGCGGCCTATGCCAGGCTGCTGGCCGAATTCGGCAAGGCGGCGCTCTACCAGCAGGTGCAGGTACTCGCGCAACGGGGCCGCCCCGCCGAGGCCCTCGAACGGCTCGAAGAGGCCTATGCCAAGCGTGATCCGGGGATGCTGCTGGCCTCCAACGACCCCCTGCTCGATCCGCTGCGCAGTGCGCCCGAGTTTGGGGAATTGCTTTCCCGGCTGGCATCGTGATACGTTGTTAAGGTCCGAAATGGGACCAAGAGGGGGAATTGCACATGAAGAAGATTGTGACCTTCGGGGTGTTCGCCGCCACCGCGCTGACGCTGGCTGCCTGCAGCGGCAATAGCGCGCCCGAGCCGGAAGCCGAACCGGCCGCCACCGAAACCGCTCCGGCCGCCGACGCCACCGCCACCGACGACGAGGCGGCGCTGCAGGCCGCGACCGACGGGGCTACGGGGACCGATCAGAACAACAATCCTGTCGGCCCGGCCGCTCCGGCCGCTCCGGCTGCGCCGGCTGACGGCGCAGCGGCTCCGGCCGCCGAGTAATCGCGCAATGCGGGTGTGGCCCGGCCCCTGGCCGGGCCCGCCTTGCCGCCCCGGCGCTCAGCGCGGGGAGATCGGGGCCTCCCGCCCTGCCATCACATTGTTGATCCATTCGACCATCTTCGACACGCGGGTATAGCGGGTCGGGACGCGGGTGCGGCCGCATTCGGTCCCGGCGCTCACGATACCGATGATCGCCGCCCGTCCTTCGTAGCTCACCAGCGGGCCGCCGCTGTCGCCGTCGCAGGCCTGCGACCGGTCGGGAGCGCTGGCGCAGATGATCGTGCCCAGCAGAAAGCCCGTAATCCCGTTGCGGGTTTCGCATTTCGCCACTTCCTCCAGCGCCAGCTTGGCCACCTTGAGTTGCGCGCTCGACTGGCCCCGGAAGGTGGTATCGCCCCAACCGAACACATAGGCCGCATCGCCGGCCCGCAGGGTGCGCTGCCGGCTCGTGGTGCCTTCAATCTCGATCGGCTTGATCGTGTGGGGCGTGCCGACCGTTACCCGGCGGCGCGTTTCCAGCTCCAGCAGCGCAATATCGTGCGTGCTGCTTTTCTTGTGATAGCGCGGGTGGGCAAAGACACGCCGGATGCTGTACTCGACGCCGTCCCGCGCACGAATGTCGAGAACGCCGAGCCGGACCCGGTATCCCGGGGTCAGCGTCAGGCGGCGATCTCCGTCGATCACGCAATGTGCGGCCGTGAGGACCCAGCCCTCGCGGATCAGCGCGCCGCCACATTCCACCCGATCGGCGAAGTCCAGATTGCGCCGGTTCATCCTTTCCGGCCGCCATAGCAGCGCCTGCCATGGCGCTTCACCGGCAAGGGCAAGCCGGCCGAAGGTGATGCCGCCGATCGGCAAATCGCAGACCCTGTCGCTGAAGGTCATGCCCCTGAAGGCGACTTCGGACGAGCGGCAGCGCCGGGCCTCGGCCTCCTCGTCCGCCTGGCGCTGGCGGCGGTCGATCTCGGCCAGTTCCTCGGCGCTCAGCGGCGGTCCGTAGCGGATATCGACCGGCACCATCGGCACATTGGGATCGCTCATGGCATACATATCGAGCCTGTCGCAGCTGAGCGCCCGCCCGAGGTCGCAGGCCCTCGCCAGCGCGGCATAGCCGCGCGTCAGATCCTGCGGGACATCGTCTCCGGCAAGCAACAGGTCGCTGATCCTGTGGCAATCTTCGGCCTCGCCGGCCGCGCAGCCCAGATCGAGCCAGTGCATCGCCTGCGCGTGCTGTTCGGGCGTTTCCGGGCGCAGCGCAAAGGCTGCATCGTCGCAGGCCTCGGTCTGACCGCTCTCGCACGCGCCGCTCAGCAGTTGCAGCGCCTCCGCCGGCGAGTAGAGCAATGAGCCTTGGGATGCATAGAGCCGTCCCAGCGCAATGCAGTCGGACTGCGCGCCGCTGCGGCAGCTTTCGGCCAGCTGCGGCCGGGAGCGGATCTCGGCAGGGGTGCTGCACGAGGCGCTGCTGAGCGCGCAGGCACGGTCCAACGCCGCCAGTGCTGCCTCGCGCCTTTCGGGCGGTCCGCTGCCCTGTTCGAACAGCAGTCTGGCCAGGTCTTCGCACAGATAGGGAATTCCGGCCCGGCAGCCGGTATCGGCCATCTCCACCGCCAGGGCGGTGCGCACCGGGGTTTCCCGCTGCAGCTCTGTCAGGATCCGCCCGCAGGCTAACCCGTCACCGGCCCGGCACTGGCCTTCGAGCAGGCGCAGCCCCTCGGCACGGTCCCGGGGATCGGCGCTGCCCACCAGCGCGGAGCCCAGCGCACGGCACGCGCTTGCGTTGCCTTTGGCGCAGACCGTGCGGCGCAGCACGTTGGCAGCCTTTCTGTCGCCGTCGGAGCGGTTGTTGCCCTTGTCGATCGCGTCGGCTTGCTCGGCGCAGGCCTCGAGATTGCCCAGCCTGCAGGCACGCCCGAGCACCAGCGTCCCGTTTGCAAGCACGTCGGGGGCCATGGTCGAACGGAACAGCTGGCCGAGCGCAAGGCAGCCGGCGGCCTCGGCCCCGTCGCACGCCTGCCGCAGCAGCAGCTCGGCCACCGGGCGGTTCTGCGGCCGGCCTTCGCCCAGCATGAAAGCCCGCCCGAGCGCGGTGCAGCCGGCCAGATCGCCGGCGTTGCACGCCGCCTCGGCCGTGTCGGCAAGGGCTGTCTCGGCAGCGATCTGTTCCGCCGGCTTGTCGCGGCGGAAGGGTTTGACGACATCGCCTTCGGGAAGCTCGTCATATCCGTGGGGGATCAGTTCCTGTGCTGCGGCGGGCGTCGCCAGCGTCAGTCCCACCAACACGGCCAACCAAACGGCAATCCGACCAGGCATCGACCCGTCCCCCCGCCAGCATTTCCCCTTCGGGATAATGCGCTTTTCCCGCTGGAGCGTCAAACAGTTGCTTTGCGTGCTTGTAAGCAGGCGTGCGAGCGCGTTAGAGACTTGCCGCGAAGGCGGCCCCGGCCGGCGAGGAGACGATCTGCCCATGCCCTCCATGCCCAGTGCGGCCCCTGATTTCCTGTCCGGCGCGGGCAGCTGGCAGCCCCATCTTGCGCTGGGCATCACCGGCCATCGCGCCACCAATCCTTCCTTTTCAGCCCATGCCGGCGCGATCGAGTCCGCGCTGGAGCAGCTGTTCGCGCGGATCGACGCGATCACCGCTGCCTTGCCGGGGCCGCGCGGGGCCTTGCGGCTGCACAGTCTGCTGGTCGACGGCACCGATCAGGTCGCTGCCCGGCTGGGCCTGGCGCGCGGCTGGGAGCTGGTCGTGCCGCTGCCCTTCGGGGCGGAGCTCAATCTCGCGATCAACGCCCATCCCGGCACGCCGGAAGATGCTGCTGCCCTGTGCCGCGGGGAAGTGGCGGCCGATCCCGCCGTCGAGGCGCGGGCCGAAGCGATCCGCGCGATCACCGCGCGCGCGCACCTGTTCGAACTCGCCGATCATGATGCCGAGGTCGAGGCGCTGTGGCTCGCCAGCCTCGCTGACCCCGGCAACGCCGCCGCCGCCCGTGCCTTCGAGGCGCTGGCCTCGGACAGTGTCGCACTCGCCGGACGGGTGATGATCGAGCGCACCGATCTGGTGGTTGCGGTGTGGGACGGGAAGGTGGCCAACCTGCCCGGCGGCACCGGCCACACCGTCACCGCTGCGCTGGCGATGGGCACGCCGGTGCTGCTGATCGATCCCGCGGCGCCCGAGGGCTGGTCGATATTCACCCGACCCGAGGAGCTCGGCCATCTCGCCGCTCGCACCCGCGATGCCGCGCCCGATGATGCTCTGCTGGAGGCGATCATCCGTGCCGCCGTGCTGGCCGAGGGGTGGCAGCCGGCGCTGCTCGGGCGCGAGGTGTGGCACGCTCGCAGCAGCCGCGCTTTCGGATTCTACCGCCGGATCGAGCGACTGTTCGGCGGCGGTGGCGGCGCGTTCGGCTCGCTCAGGGTCGATTACGAGGCGCCCGATGCGATAGCCACCGGCAGCGCCGCCGGGTTGTTGCAGGCAGCGGCCGCCATGCCGGAAGGCGATGCCTGTGTCACCGGGCGGCTGCGCGACGAGGTGCTGCCGATGTTCGCCTGGGCCGATGGCATCGCCAGCCGCCTGGCCGATGCCTATCGCAGCGGGATGTGCGTCAATTTCGTGCTCGCCGCGCTCGCGGTGATCGTCGGGCTGGCCTACCTGCCTGCCGGGCTCAGCGAGACCAAGTGGGCCTTCGCCGCGGTCGAACTGCTGCTGCTGGTCGGCATCCTTGCCCTCACGGCGGCCGGATCGCGGCTCGGCTGGCACCGGCGCTGGTTCGAGCTGCGGCGCGTTGCCGAATATCTGCGTCACGCGCCGGGGCTGCTGCTGCTCGGCGTCGCCCGCCCGACCGGTCGCTGGCCGCGCAAGGGGGGCGGCGGGGCGCGGGCCGAGTGGCCCGAGCACGTCGCGCGCCATGCCCTGCGCTCGGTCGGCCTGCCGCGCGTGCGCCTCACCCGCGACTATCTGCGCGAGGGGCTGGCCGGCGTGGTGCTGCCGCATGTCAGCGCCCAGCGCGCCTATCACGAGGCCAAGGCGCACAGGCTGGAGACCGTCCACCACCGGCTCGACAAGGCGGCCGAGGTCTGCTTCGCTCTCGCGGTCGCCTCGGTGCTGGGCTATCTCCTGTGCAAGCTCGGCGGGACGGCCGGGATATTGCCGAAAGAGCTTTCGGCGGGCGTGTCGCCGCTCTTCACCTTCCTCGGCGTTGCGTTCCCGACGCTCGGCGCGAACCTTGCGGGCATCCGCTATTTCGGCGATTTCGAGCGCTTCGGAGCGATTTCGCGGGTGGCGGCAGAGAAGCTGCGCGAGATCGAGGTGCGCATGAACTTGCTGCTGGCGGGCGAGACAAGCGCGCTGACCTATGCCGCCGCGGCCGACCTGATGCATGCGCTGGACGAGGCCGTGGTCGACGAAATCGAGAGCTGGCAGTCGGTGTTCGGCGCCAAGCACCTCGCGCTGCCTGCCTGAGGCGGGGGCCTTGACGAAGGAGGGGGAGATGCGGGCCAGAAACGACATTTCCGGGATCGCCGCGCGCCGCGCTCATGGCCGTTGCGCCCGTTCCCTGCGGTGCAGCGGTTGAAGTGACCGCCTCCCGCCCTGCCCTGATGTTCGGCCTGCTGCTGGCGCTCATTGGCTGTGGCGAACCGGCCAGGGCGCCGGCGGCACCAATGCGCGCCGATGATGTGATCATGTTCCCGCAGGAGCCATCGGTGGTGGCCGTCGACCTCGGGATCGACCTCGCCGGGCTGGAGCGCGAGCTTGAGGCCGACATCCCCCGGCAGTTGTGGTCGATATCGCGCAAGGGCGAGCTGTGCGTGCCGCCGCGCAAGGTCGATCTCGCGCTGTTCAAGGTCAAAACGCCCCGGATCAAGTGCGACATCGACGGCGAGGTGCGGCGCGGCAAGGTGCGGCTGGCCGGACGCGGGCGCGAACTGGTGCTGCGCCTGCCGATCACCACCACGCTGGTGGCGAGCGACATCGGCGGGATATTGAAGCGTGAAACCGCGACCGCCGCGCTCGATCTGCGGCTCGGCATGACTTTCGATCTCACCCGCGACTGGCAGCTGCGCGGCGATGTCGCGGTGGATTATGTCTGGTCGCGCGAGCCGGGGATCGATTTTCTCGGACGGCGCATCGTGCTCACCGACAAGGCCGACGAGAAGCTGGGTCCGCTCAAGGCGCGGATCGCCGCCCGGCTCGAACGCGCGCTGGCCGAGGTGAAGGTGCGCGCGGCGGCCGAGCGCGGCTGGCGCGCGGCGCATACCGTGCTCGAACTCAACCGCGCGAATCCCGCCGTCTGGGGACGCATCACGCCGAAGCGGTTCCACTATGGCGGCTACCGCATCGCAGGCCAGCGGATGGTGCTGTCGCTGGGGCTCGAAGGCCAGCTTGAAACCTTCGTCGGAACGCGTCCCGAAGCGCCCGAACCCGGCCCGCTGCCGCCGGTCGAGCGGCTCGATCTCAAGGGCGGGGAGGCGATCCTCAAGGTCCCGGTCGTCGCCGACTATGCGGTGCTCGAACCCGTGCTCGCCCGTGCACTGGCGAAGCGTGCGGCCCGGCCTTTCGTGCTCGGCAAGTACGGCACGGTCAAGGCGCGCTTCAGCGATGTGGTGGTCTACGGCACGAGCGCGAACCGCATCGCGGTCGGCGTGACCTTCGATGCCAGCTCGGACCTGACCTTGTGGCACCGCGCCAGGGGACGGCTGTGGCTCACCGGCAGGCCGGTCAATGCGCCCAATTCGCGCGCCGTCTCCTTTGCCGAGGTGACGATTGCCGGGGAGACCGACATGATCGGCGAGGAACTGCTGCTGGCGTTGGCCAATTCGGGCGAGTTCAAGGGCATCATCGCCGAAGCGCTGGCGCAGAATTTCGAGCGCGATTTCGCCAGCCTCAAGGCCAAGATCGACCGCGCGGTGGCGCGGCGCAAGGACGGGCCGGTGGATTACTCGGTCCGGATCGACCGGATCAGCACTGGGCGCCTGCGCGCGCATGGGCAGGGGCTCTACCTGCCGGTGGAAATGCGCGCGCGGATCGATGCCGAACTGGTGAAGATGGAACCGCGCCGGTAGCCCCGTGCATGCTAGGGGCGAAGGCGCGAAGTGCCTCCGCAGGCGAGGGACGACGGGCCTTGGGAAAGCTTGCGCAGATTGCCCGGCGTGTCTCCGAACCACATGCGGAACGAGCGGCCGAAGCTCGACATGTCGCTGAAGCCCAAAGCTTCGGCCACTTCGGACAGGGACAGCGTGGTATCGCCGATCAGCGCCAGGGCGCGGGTCTTGCGCTCCTCCTCGACCAGCTTGTGATAGCTCGTGTTCTGCCGCGCCAGCGACCTCACGATGGTGCGGGTGGACATGCCCAGATGCACCGCCGCCTGCTTGAGCCGCGGCACGCGGTGCATCCGGGACAGATGATCGACAATGAAATCGCGCAGCGGATCGCCAGCTGCGACACCCCCGGCCTCGTTTTCGAGGGCCGCGATCTTGGCTTTCGCCACGTCCCACACCAGCGGATCATGGTGCGGGTTGAGCTGGTGCAGCCAGGCCTTGGGGAACCGCAGGGTTTCAGCTCCCGCCGCCGGTTCGATCGGGCAGCCGAAGGCGGCCAGCGCGTCCTGTGCCTGCGGCAGGTCATGCAGCTGCGTGGCAATGCGCAAACCTTCGAGCTTTTCGCCGCGATAGACGGACAGCGAGCGTTGCAGCTTGGCGAGCGCGCAAATCGCAAAGGCGCCGAACAGATCGCCCATCGGCAAGGCGGGGCGCATCGCGATGGCGACTTCCCCGTTTTCTTCGCTGATGTCGAGGCAGATCCACAGGTTGCGCAACGCAAGGCCGCGGGCGACCAGCAGGATCGCGCTGCCGAGGTCAGGGCCGTGCAGCACTGCGAGTTCGCCGGCGAGGCTCAGCGCCGGCCTCGCCTTGGTCAGCATAGATTGGACGATGGCGAAGACATCGGCGTTGTCGACGATGTTGCCCATGATGCGGACATCGTCCGCGCGCGAGACCATGGCCGGGAGCGGGCCGCTCTCGCCCGCCAGCGTGGTGCCGTCGCGCAGCCATTCGGGCCAGCCGAGCCATTCGCCAATATGCAGCAGGGTGGCGGTCGGCACCCGCGTCGCGGCGCGCGCGCCCATCAGCGCGATCGCGGCTTCGGCGTCAGCACGGGCGGGTCCCTGCGCACCGGCGCGTGCACCGGACCCGGACTGCAGCGATCTTTCGTCGACCACATTCATGCTGAACTTTCCGCCCCACGCCACGGAAAGCGCAAAGCTATGCAGAAATCACCCTGAGGGCAAGAATATAAGCGGGCGCAGCCATTGCGGCATGGCGCGATTTGTCCATCGCTTGGCCGCGAATGACAATGGAATGCAGGTGCTTTCTTACCCACTATCCCGGATGGATCGATGATGGCGGGTTTCTTCGCCGCCGCTGCTTATTGAGGGGGGATTACCGACATGCACACCATCGCGAAGATCGCTGCGCCCGGAATGCTGATTGTGCTGGCTGCTTGCGGCGGCGGCACGCCCGAGGCAGCTGAAGCGCCCGAGGCCGCCCCGACCGAACAGGCTGCCGCAGCACCCGGCGATGGCGACAGCCAGGGCGATGCCAAGGTCGCGGGCACCAACTACAACGCTACCGCGCAGATTCCCTGCGCCGGATACAAGGGCGCGGCCGCCGGCATGTGCGATGCGGGCGTGATCCGCAACGGCGCCGACGGGACGACGGTCGAGGTGACGCTGGCCGACGGCACCAAGCGCGCGATCTTCTTCAACCCTGATGGCAGCTTCCTGAGCTTCAGCACCGCCGAAGCTGACGGCACCGCCGCGATGGCGATCAGCTCGGAGAAGAAGGGCGATGTGACGACCGCCAAGCTCGGCACAGAAACCTACGAGATTCCCGACGCCTTCGTGCTCGGCGGCTGAGCGTGGCGCGCAAGCGCGACAGGCGCGGGAGGGGATAGGCAGCCATGGACTTCATGAAGCTGCTGAAGTCGCTCGAAGAGCTGCTTTACGAAGTCATGGTGATGCTGGTGTTCTTCCCGCGCACCCTTTACCTGACGATCCGGCACCCGCAGCGGATGATGGACTATGCCGACACCGAGCTCGGCGATGTGCAGTCCGAGCAATACAGCGACACGCTCAGCCCGCCGCTGTTCCTGATGATGTGCCTCGGCCTCAGCCATTTGATCGAGCTGGCCTTGCCCGTTTCGGACATCGGGAAACTCCCGGCTTTCCTTCAGGATACCCAGAACCTGCTCATGTTCCGGGTGTTCATGTTCAGTCTCCTGCCGCTCGTCCTGTCGCTGCGGCTGCTGAGCAAGCTCGGCATCGCGCTCGACCGTGAAACCCTGCGCCCGATATTCTACAGCCAGTGCTTCGTGACCGCGCCGATGACCCTGTTGGTCGGGACGGTGGGGGTGCTGTGGCAGATCGGCGACGCGGCCACGGTGCAGACCGCGCAGGTCGTCTTTGCCGGCGGGGGTCTATGGTACCTGTGGCAGCAGATGCTGTGGTTCCGGACCAAGCTGGGCATCGGCTACGCGGCGGCCTTGGCCAACGCGGTGGGGGCGACTTTGGCGGCGGTGTTCCTGATCATCTTGACCTTGCTGATCATCGGCTTTGCCCTGGCCAAGGAGATAGCGACATGACCCCCCAGGCTAAACGGCTCGGTCTGGCGATTGCGGTCGTGGCGGTGTGGGCGGCGATCACGATGGTGGTGCCCACGCTGCTGCTCGACGGCAAGGTCACCCTGCAGGAGCTGATCACGAAGAACCTCGCCTGGGGCGTGGCCGGCGCGGCGGCATTTCTGCTGGTGGCCGTGCGGCTGGCGGGCTGGCGCGACATGGGCTTTCTCGCGCCCTCCCCGCCGGGGTGGTGGAAGCTGCTGTGGCTGCCCGCCCTCTACCTCGCCGGGCTTGCGGCCGTCGGCGTGACCACCGGCAAGCTCGAGGCGGGCGCGGTGACGATGGTGCTGATCAACACCGCGATGGTGGGCTTCAGCGAGGAGCTGGCATTCCGCGGGGTGCTGTGGGGCGCGGCGCGAAGGGCCTTGCCGTTCTGGGGCGGGTTCCTGCTGGTTTCCGCCGCCTTCGGATCGGTGCACGTCTTCAACGCGATCCTGACCGGCGAGCTGGCAGGCGCCGGGGTGCAGGCGCTCAATGCCTTCATGAGCGGCTGCGCCTATCTCGCCATCCGCATCCGGACCCGTTCGATCATCCCGATCATGGTGATCCACGCCTTGTGGGATTTCACGGTGTTTCTGGTCGGCAGCGGCGGGAGTGGCAAGGCTGCTGCGCCTGTGGACGTGACCGAGCAGCTGACCTTCGGCCTGATCCTCACCGGTCCGCTGTTCCTCTACGGGTTGTGGCTGGTGCGCAGCGAAACCCTGCGCGCAGGCTGGCGCGATGACGGGCAGAGCGCGGGCTGAGGGCCGCCACATGGCGCGAAACGACCAAAGGGTGGCCTGAAATGTCCAATGCCTTTGAAGGACTTGTATGTCACCTTCCTGACCTGAGACGTGGAATTGATTGAGGGGGATGCGATGATGAAACTTGCAAGCAAGATGTGCGCGTTGCTGGCGACGGCAGCGATGGTAGTGGCCCCGGTCGCGGCCGTGGCCAAGACGCCGCCTTCGGTGCGCGATCTGGTCGGCGCCAAGGGTTCGAGCGGGAATGACCAGCTCGAATATCGCGGCTTCCACATGATTTCGGGCCACGCCGAATACGACAGCAAGATCACCTACTGGTGGAACGGCAACACCAAGGAATGCATCAAGGTCGTGACCTATGACGGCAACTTCCAGTCGATCGACCAGACCACCAATGCCGACTGCAACCAGAAGGGCGGCAGCGGCGACAAGACGGCGGCGATTGCGGTCGGCGCGGCGGCGTTGCTCGGGATTGCGGCGCTGGCCAGCAAGTCGCACCACCGCGGCGATGCCGACTATGACGAACGCGGCACCTCCGAGTTCGAACGCGGCCACCGCGACGGGCTCTACGGGCAGGCCTATCACAACTACAGCCGCTCGGATGCCTATTCCAACGGCTATGACAGCGGCGTGCGCGAGCGCGAGCACCAGACCAGCTATCGCGGCGGGTATCGTGGCGGCGGCGGCTACAGCGCCTATGCCGAGTTCAACGATCTCCAGGGCCAGGAACGCAACTACGCCACCGGTCAGCTGTCGAGCCGCGGCTTCATGCAGCTCGACAACAAGAAGACCGATCAGGGCCGCTACATGACCTACTGGCGCGCGAGTTCGAAGCAGTGCCTCGTGGTCAATTCGCGCAACGGCTACATCTATTCGATCGAGAGCGTCTCGCCGCGCACCTGCCGCGACTAGACCGCTGATCGGGCGAATGACGGCTCGAAGGCCGGCGCGCAGGCCATGACGCGAGGCGGCTGACCGGGGGGTTTGAGGCAGTCCCGGTCAGCCGCAGTCTCGCGCCGCGTCAGGCGCAAGGGCTTGCTCGGGGGAGGGCGCGATGAAGTCACTGCTTGCATCGGCTGCTGCAATTTCGCTGCTGCTCCAGCCGGTTTCGGTCGCTCTGGCGCGTTCGGGCGCGCGTTCGGAACCGCAAAGCCCTGCCTGGGGCGTTGATCGCGATGGGCTTTCGCCGACGGTGCGCCCGGGCGACGACTTCTACCGCTATGTCAACGAAGGCTGGCTCAAGACCGCCAGGCCGCCCGAGGGCGTTCCCTATGTCGACGCCTCGGTCGAGGTCTACCTCGCCACCGAGCAGCGCGTAGCGGCGCTGATCGCGATGGCGCGCGAGAGCACCGACGCGCCGGGCAGTCCCGAACAGATGATCGGCGATTTCCACCGCTCGCACGCCGACATGGAGCGCCGCAATGCGCTCGGCATCACCCCGATTGCCAGCACGCTCGCGATCATCGGCGGCACGCAGGATCGCGCCGGGTTCGCCCGGATCATGGCCTATCCGTGGATGGACGGCTTCATCGGCGGGGGCGTGGTTGCCGATGTCGATGATCCGGCCCGCCAGATCGCGGCGATCGGTGCCAGCGGGCTGACCATGCCCTCGCGCGATTACTACCTCACCGACGCGGAGCCCTATATCGGCCACCGGCAGGCACTGCGCGACTACATCGCCGACTCGTTCCGCCGCGCCGGAATCGACGATCCCGATGGCCGTGCGCAGGCCGTGCTGGCGCTCGAGATCGCCATTGCCGGAAAGCACTGGAGCCTCGCCCAGACCCGCGATGTGGTGCGGATGAACACCGTCATGTCGCCGGCCGAGCTCAAGGCCTACGCACCCGGCTTCGAATGGGACGCCTTCCTCGCCGAACAGGGCTTCGCCGGCCAGCAGCGGATCAAGGTGCTGACCGACAGCGCGGTGAAGGACATGGCGCAGCTGTTCGCCGCCACCCCGGTGCGCGACCTGCAATCCTTCCTGATGTTCAAGACCCTCGATGCCTGGGCGTCCTCGCTGTCGGAACCCTGGGTGCAGGCGCATTTCGACTTCCACAGCAAGCGCCTGCAATCCGTCCCCCAGCGCCGCGCCGCCGAGTTCGAGAGCATCGCCGCCGTCAACGCCGTGCTGGGCGAGGAGATCGGGCGGCTCTACGTCGCCAACCACTTCGGCGCGGCAGACAGGGCCAAGGTTGCCGAGATGGTCGGCTATCTGCGCGCCACCTATGCCGCGCGGATTGCCCAGCTCGACTGGATGGACGAGCCGACCCGCGCCGAGGCGCTGCGCAAGCTCGAGCGGATCACCACCAAGATCGGCTTTCCCGAACGCTGGCATGATCGCTCAGGCGTCAGGATCGCGCCCGATGATCTGGTCGGCAACCGGTGGCGCCTGCAGCAATGGGCGCACAAGGATAGCCTGAAAAAGCTGGAGGAAGGCACGCGCGCCTGGGAATTTCCCTATTCCCCGCACGAGATCAACGCCGGCTACAGCCCCTCTGCCAATGCGATCATCTTTCCCGCCGGGATCCTGCAGCCGCCGTTTTACGATCCCAAGGCCGACATCGCGGTCAATTTCGGTTCGATCGCGGCGGTGATCGGCCACGAGATCGGCCATGGCTTCGACGATCAGGGCAGCCGTCAGGACGGTGACGGCAAATTGCGCAACTGGTGGACCGATGCCAGCCGCGCCGAGTTCGAGAAGCGCACCGCCGGGCTGGTCGAACAGTTCAACGGCTACGAGCCGCTGCCCGGCCTTGCCCTCAACGGCCGCCAGAACCTCGGCGAGAACATCGGCGATCTCGGCGGCCTGTCGGTCGCCTATGCCGCCTATCGCGCCTACGTGGCCGACAAGCAGGGCGGCAAGGCGCCGGTGATCGACGGCTTCACCGGCGATCAGCGCTTCTTCCTCGCGTGGGGCCAGCTGTGGCGCAACATCACCGGCGAGGCCGAAATCCGCCGCAAGGTGCTGACCGATGTCCATTCGCCGGGCGAATTCCGGGTCAACGGCGTCGTGCGCAATGTCGATGCCTGGTACGAGGCCTTCGGGGTCAAGCCGGGCGACAGGCTGTACCTGCCGCCCGATCAGCGGGTGCGGATCTGGTGAGGGGCGCGCCGGGCGCAGTTTCAATCAACGACAAGGGGGATCATGTCATGACCGACCAAGCCGAACCGGTGCCGCTGTGGCTGCGCATCCTGCAGTTCCCGCCGATCAGGCTGTTCCTGCTCGGCTATCCGCTGTTTTATTGTCTCGGCTTCAGCAATGCTTTCCTTGAGCTGTCCGCGGGCAATCACGTGCTGGCAAGCTTCGGTGTGGCCGGCATGGTCGCTCTGGCGATGTGGATCTATGTCGGCTTCGGGCGGTTCATCGAGCGCCGCGAGGTCAGTGATCTGGCACTCAATCCGGGCCTCAAGGAACTGGCCATCGGCCTCGTGGTCGGGGCCGGGCTCTACACCCTCGGCGTGCTGGTGCTGATCGTGCTCGGCTACGGGCGGATCGAGGGCATGAACCCGGTGGTGGTGATGATCCCCGCGCTCTATCAGGCGTGCAGCGCGGGCTTTCTGGAGGAACTGCTGTTCCGCGGCGCGCTGTACCGGATCGTGGAGGAATGGCTCGGCAGCTGGATTTCGGTGGTGATCTCCTCGGTGGTGTTCGGTTTTGTCCACCTGATGAACCCGGACGCGACGCTGACCGGGGCGATCTTCATCAGCATCGAGGCCGGGCTGCTGCTGGCGGCGGCCTATATGCTGACCCGGCGGCTGTGGCTGGGCATCGGCTTCCACATCGCGTGGAACTACACCCAGTCGGCGGTGTTCGGCGGGGTGGTCTCGGGCAGCATCGCGCAACCCGGGCTGTTCAAGGCGGTGTTCACCGGCCCCGATCTGATGACCGGCGGCGGCTTCGGGCTCGAAGCGAGCCTTATTCCCTGCATCATCGCCACCAGCACCGGGGCGTTCCTTGCCTACAAGGCGGTGCAGGCCGGCCATGTGGTGCTGCCGTTCTGGAGCAAGCCGAAGGTCGCGGAAGTGGAGCGGGTAGCGGGAATCGAACCCGCATAGCCAGCTTGGAAGGCTGGAGCTTTACCACTAAGCTATACCCGCCCGGGCTCCGGAAGCTGCCCATGCCACCGAAGGCGCGGGTGCGTCAATAAGCTCTCACGCTATCCGCTTGTACCCACCGCCATGTTGTCGATCAGGCGCGTCCCGCCGATCCGCGCCGCGACCAGCAGGCGCGCCGGGGCCTCGCCGAGCGCGGCGAGCGGGGCGAGGCTGGTGCTATCTGCAAGCACGGCATAGTCCACGCTGGAGAAGCCTGCGCCAATCAGCGCGGATTCGAGCTTTGCCAGCGCTTCGGGCACATTCGCGCCGCCAGCGATTGCCGCAATCGCGGCCTGCATCGCGCGGGGCAGGGCGGCGGCCTGTTCGCGCTGTTCGGGCGAGAGGTAGCGGTTGCGGCTGCTCATCGCCAACCCATCCGTCTCGCGCACGGTCGGCACACCGATGATGTTGCCGACGTGCGGCAAGGTCAGATCGAGATCGCGCGCCATCGCCCGGATCACGGCGAGCTGCTGGAAGTCCTTCTCTCCGAAGAAGGCCATGTCGGGCTGCACCTGGTTGAACAGCTTGCACACCACCGTCGCCACCCCGTCGAAATGGCCCGGACGGGCCGCGCCGCACAGGCCCTCGCTCACGCCCGCAACGCCGATATTGGTGACGAAGCCCGCCGGATACATTTCCTCGACCGTCGGTGCCCACAGCAGCGCGACCCCTTCGGCCTCCAGCATTGCCGCGTCCGCCGCCAGCTGGCGGGGATAGGCGTCCAGATCCTCGCTCGGGCCGAACTGCTTGGGGTTGACGAAGATCGAGGCGATGACGTGATCGGCTTCGGCGCGCGCGCGGCGCACCAGCGTCAGGTGGCCTTCGTGCAGTGCGCCCATGGTCGGCACCAGTGCGATCCTGCCGCCGCCCTGCTGGCGCAGGGCCGCTACCGCATTTCTCAACACATCGCGCGTCGTCGCAATTTGCACGAGGCTTCCCCTGCCGATAGAACCGCTCCGCTCCCTAGCCGTGCGCTCGCGCTTGTCAAAGCGCCCCCGCAGGCGGCACCACGAACAAGAGGTTTTCAAGCACCATGGCCACCACTGCCCCCCAGCGGCGGATCCCCGGCAAGGCCCATCGCATCGTCTTTGCCAACGAGAAGGGCGGCACCGGCAAATCGACCACCGCAGTGCATGTCGCTGTGGCGCTGGCCTATCTCGGCGCGCGGGTGGCTGCGATCGATCTCGATCCGCGCCAGCGCACCATGCACCGCTATATCGAGAACCGCCTCGCGACGCTGGAAAAGCGCCAGCTGACCTTGCCGACCCCCGATTGCGAGGTGTTCCGCGGGGAAAGCGAGGCCGAGTTGCTGGCCATGATCAGCCGGCTCGAGGCGACCAGCGATTTCCTCATCATCGACAACCCGGGGCGCGACGATCCCTTCGCCCGCACCGCGGTGGAGAACGCCGACACGCTGGTCACCCCGATGAACGACAGCTTTGTCGATTTCGACCTCATCGGCCAGGTCGATGCCGAGACCTTCAAGGTGCGCAAGCTTTCCTTCTTCGCGGAACTGATCTGGGAAGCCCGGCTCAAGCGCAGCCGCATGACGATCGAGCAGCAGCGCCCGGAGATGGACTGGATCGTGGTGCGCAACCGCACCGGCCATGTCGAGGCGCGCAACATGGCGCGTCTGCACAAGGCGCTCACCGAAATGGCCAAGCGGGTCGGTTTCCGGGTGACGCAGGGGCTTTCGGAGCGCGTGATCTATCGCGAGCTGTTCCCCTCGGGCCTGACCTTGCTCGACAAGGGCCATCTGGGCGAGCTCGGCACCAGTCACCTGGTCGCGCGGCAGGAACTGCGCAGTCTGGTGAAGGCGCTGGCCCTGCCCGATTTCGAGCGCGCCCAGAGCGAGCTGGAACTGGTCTGACGGCGTGCTGCGCTATCTTCTCCTTGCCGCGGCGGTCTGCATCTTCTGGCGCTGGGCCTTCGGCAAGTGGCCGTGGGAATACCTGCGCCCCGCTCCGACCCGCAGCCAGGCGGTGTTTCGCGCGCGCAAGCTGCTCGGGATCGAGGCCGGGGCGAGCCGCGAGGAGATCATCGCCGCGCACCGCCGCCTGACGACGCTGGTCCACCCTGACAAGGGCGGCACCAATGCGGCGATGCAGGAAGCCAATGCGGCGCGCGACCTGCTGCTCGATGAACTGCCCTCGCCGGGTGCGGGCGGAGACGGGGCCTCCTGAGCGTTGCTGCGTAGCATCGCGGGATTGACACAATCGCGCGGCAGGGGTTTGGCGTCAGCAGGGTCAATCCGCGGGAATGATTTGGCAGCTCCAGCTGTTTTGCAGGACAGGTGTCCGGATCATTCCCTGACAACAAGACCATCCCTTCCGGCCGCCGCGATCCCGCGTGATCGTGCTGCCCGAACCCTTGCAAGGAGTGCCTCTCGTCATGCAACATCACTTCCACCCCACCGTGCTGCGCGAATACGACATTCGCGGGATCATTGGCGAAACGCTGGGTGCGGATGATGCGCGCGCGATCGGGCGCGCGTTCGGCACGCTGCTGCGCGAGGCGGGGGGCAAGACGGTGGCGGTGGGCTATGACGGCCGCGTCAGTTCGCCGATGCTGGAGCACGCGCTGGTCGAAGGGCTCACCGCGAGCGGGTGCGACGTGGTGCGGATCGGGCTCGGGGCTACCCCGATGCTCTACTACGCCGAAGCCTCAAGCGAACAGGTGGATGGCGGCATTCAGATAACTGGCAGCCACAATCCCCCCAATTACAATGGCTTCAAGATGGTATTTCTCGGCCGGCCGTTCTTCGGCGCCGATATCCAGAAGCTCGGGAAACTGGCAGCAGACGGGGCGTTCGCCAGCGGCATGGGCAGCGTCACCACGAAGGACATCCTGGGCGAGTATGTCGAGCGCCTGCTCGAGGGTCTGGCCGGGATCGAGCCGCAAGCCCTCGAAGGGCTGCGCGTCGGCTGGGATGCCGGAAACGGCGCCGCCGGCCCCGCGCTCGAAGCGCTGGCTGCCCGCCTGCCGGGGGAACACCACCTGCTGTTTACCGAAGTCGATGGACATTTTCCCAACCACCATCCTGATCCGACCGTGGAGGCCAATCTCGCCGATTTGCGTGCCCTCGTCGCTGACAAGCAGCTCGATTTCGGAGTGGCTTTCGACGGGGACGGGGACCGGATCGGGGCGATCGACGGCACCGGCCGGGTGATCTGGGGCGATCAGCTGCTGATGATCTACGCCGAGGACGTGCTCAAGACCCGCCCGAATGCTTGCGTTATCGCCGATGTGAAGGCCAGCCGCGCGCTGTTCGACCGCGTGGCCGAGCTGGGCGGGCAGCCGCTGATGTGGAAGACCGGCCATTCGCTGATCAAATCCAAAATGAAGGAAACCGGCGCGCCGCTGGCCGGCGAGATGAGCGGCCACGTGTTCTTCGCCGATACCTATTACGGCTTCGACGATGCGCTCTATGCCGGTGTCCGGCTGCTGGCGGCGGCGGCGCGGCTGGGCAAGTCGGTGACGACCTTGCGCGGCGAGATTCCGCCGATGCTCAACACGCCGGAAATGCGCTTCCAGGTCGACGAGAGCCGCAAGTTCGCCGCGATGGAGGAAATCGCCGGACGCCTCACCACCGATCCCGGCCCCGAGGTCGAGAGCGTCAACACCACCGACGGCGTGCGGGTGAACACCGCCGACGGCTGGTGGCTGCTGCGCGCCTCGAACACGCAGGACGTGCTGGTCGCCCGCGCCGAGAGCGACAGCGAGGCTGGCCTCGAACGCCTGCTGGCGCAGATCGACGCCCAGCTTGCGGCATCGGGGCTGGAACGTGGAGAAAGCGTCGGGCATTAAGGCGCCCTGATCTTCAGGGGAGCATCGCCATGATTCGCCGCCGTATTTTCGCCGCCACCACCGCGCTCGCCGCGCTGGCGCTGGCCCCGCAGCCGCTCGCCGCGCAGGAGGCCGCGCCGCAAGCGCCGGCCGCGATGGGCAACATGTTCGGCACGGCGGAACCGCTCACCGCCGAGCAGGAGGCGCGCTTGCCGGCGGCCGAACAGGTCGTCGCCCGCATCTTCCCGCCCGGCACCTATGCCCGGATGATGAACGACACGATGAAGCCGATGATGGACAACATCATGGGCTCGTTCATGGATGTGCCGATGTCCGAGATCGCCAAGCTCAGCGGGCTGCCCGCCGAGCAGCTGCCGGCGATGGGCGAGGGCAGCTTGCGCGAGGTCATGGCGATCCTCGATCCTGCCTTCGAGGAGCGCACGCGGCTGATGTCGGGCGTGACGATGCAGCTGGTCTCCGACATGATGGTGGAGGTCGAGCCTTCGTATCGCGCCGGCCTCGCACGGGCCTATGCAACCCGCTTCACCGAAGCCGAGCTGGCCGACATGGCCGCCTATTTCTCCACGCCAACGGGGGCTCGCTACGCGGCGGAGTCCATGCTCATCAACACCGACCCGCAGGTCATGTCGACCATGAACGAGATGGTGCCGACAATGATGCGGCTGATGCCCGAGATGATGGCCAAGGCCAAGGAGGCCGAAGCGAAGCTCCCGCCGCGCCGCAGCTTCTCCGATCTGACGCCTGCCGAGCAGACCCGCCTCGCCGAGCTGCTGGGGGCGAGCGTCGAGGCATTGCGGGAAAGCGAGCCCGAGGGGCGCGACACCAAAAGCAACTGATCGCGCTTGCAGCCGCGCCCACGGCGCGCCACCTGTGCGGCTGTGACCGAGTTTGCCCTCCCGCCCGAAATTGCCGACTGGTTCGATGCCCGCGGCTGGCGGGTGCGGCGGCATCAGCTGCAGATGCTGGAGAAGGCGCGCGCCGGTCGCCATGCGCTGCTGGTGGCCGATACCGGCGCGGGCAAGACGCTCGCGGGGTTCCTGCCGACCCTGTGCGACTTCGCACCCTCCGCCGGGCCGCTGCCGCCTGACGGCCTGCACACGCTCTACGTCTCGCCGCTGAAGGCGCTGGCGCAGGATGTGAAGCGCAACCTGCTCACCCCCGTCGAGGACATCGGCCTGCCTGTCCGGGTCGAGACCCGCAGCGGCGACACGCCTTCCGACCGCAAGAAGCGCCAGCGTGAACGCCCGCCGCATATCATGCTGACCACGCCGGAATCGCTCTCCCTGCTGCTCTCCTACCCCGAAAGCGCGGAGCTGTTCGCGGGGCTGAAGCGCATCGTCATCGACGAGATCCACGCCTTCGCCACCGACAAGCGCGGTGATCTGCTGGCGCTGTCGCTGGCGCGCCTCCATGCACTCGCCCCCGGGGCGCAGAGGGTCGCGCTCTCGGCGACGCTCGCTGCCCCACGCGACTTTCAGGAGTGGCTAGCCCCGCAATCGGGCGCGGATGGCGAGATCGCCGCCGCCGACCTTGTCATCGGCGAGGCAGGCGCGGAGCCCGAGGTCGAGATCCTCCTGCCGCAGGAGGAGCGCGTCCCCTGGGGCGGGCACGCCGGACGCTGGGCTGTCCCGCAACTCTACGAGGCGATCAAGGCCAACCGCACCACGCTGGTCTTCACCAACACCCGCTTCCTCGCCGAATTCATCTTCCAGTGCCTGTGGGAGGAGAACGAGGCGCATCTGCCCATCGGCATCCACCACGGCAGCCTTTCCACCGAGGCGCGGCGCAAGGTCGAGGAGGCGATGGCGCGGGGGGAACTGCGCGCGCTGGTGTGCACCGCCAGCCTCGATCTCGGGATCGACTGGGGGGACATCGACCTCGTCGTGCAGATGGGCGCGCCCAAGGGCTCGTCACGCCTGCTCCAGCGGATCGGGCGGGCAGGGCACCGTCTGGACACGCCCAGCCGTGCGGTGCTGGTGCCGGGCAACCGCTTCGAATTCCTCGAGGCGATGGCCGCCAAGGACGCGGTCGACGAAGGCCAGCGCGACGGCGAGGCCTTCCGCCCCGGCAGCCTCGACGTGCTCGCCCAGCACGTGATGGCCTGCGCCTGCGCGGGGCCGTTCCACGAGGACGCGCTGCTGGCCGAGGTGAGGAGCGCGTTGGCCTATAGCTGGGTGGACGCGGCGACCTTCGCCCGCGTGCTCGGTTTCGTCTCCAACGGCGGCTATGCGCTGAAGGCCTATGACCGGTTCCAGCGGATCGTTCGCGACCGGTCAGGCGTCTGGCGCCTAGCCCACCCCAATCAGGCGCAGCGCCACCGGATGAACGCCGGGATCATCGTCGATAGCGAGATGCTCACCGTGCGCTTCAGGAACGGCCGCAGCCTCGGCAAGGTCGAGGAACGCTTTGCCGCCCAGCTTTCGCCGGGGGATACCTTCTTCTTCGCCGGCATGAGCCTTGAGGTCGAAGGCGTGAAGGACATGGATGTGACTGTCCGTGCGGCCAAGAAATCCGCTACCATCCCGAGTTACGGCGGCCTCAGGATGGCGCTCACGACGCATCTTTCCAGCCGCGTTCAGGCGATGCTGGCCGACCGCGCGGGGTGGGGGCGCTTTCCCGACGATGTGCGCGAATGGCTGGAGATGCAGGACTGGCGCTCGCGGCTTCCTGCCCCCGGCGAGCTGCTGGTCGAAAGCTTCCCCCACGGCGGCAAGCACTACACCGCCTATTACACCTTCGAGGGCTGGAACGCGAACCAGAGCCTCGGCATGCTGATCACCCGGCGGATGGAGGATCGCGGGCTCTTGCCCGGCGGGTTCGTCGCGAACGACTATTGCCTTGCGGTGTGGGGGCTGAAGCCCGTCTCCGACCCTGCCCCCTTGTTGTCGCCCGACATTCTGACGGGCGAATTCGTGGAGTGGGTCACCGAAAGCCACCTGCTGCGCCGTGCCTTCCGCGAGGTGGCGGTGATCTCAGGGCTGGTCGAGCGGCAGCATCCCGGCCAGCGCAAGAGCGGCAAGCAGGTCACCTTCTCCACCGATCTGATCTACGATGTGCTGCGCAAATACGAGCCCGATCACGTGCTGATCGAGGCCGCCTGGGCCGATGCGCGGGCGCGGATGACGGACGTGGGCCGGCTGGCGGACCTGCTCGAACGCTCGGAGCGCGAGCTGGTCCATGTCGAACTGGAGCGGGTCTCCCCGCTCGCCGTTCCGGTTATGACCATGATCGGCCGCGAGGCGGTGCCGCAGGGGGCGGTGGATGACGAGTTGCTGCTTGAAGCCGAAGGGCTGATCGCTGCCGCGATGCGCCCCGACGAACCGCGCGAGGGTGACTGATGTTCACCAAATGTTTCACGTGAAACATCGGCACCCCGAGGCGGAACTGGACGCAGAAATGGCGCTGCGCCCCGTTCCGGTCGGCAATGACCCGGCGATGACCCTTCGATGATCCGGTAACGCCTCGTCAGCAGCCTCAGCTGCCGAAGTCGCGGTACTGGTGGTTGCCGACGAAGGCGAAGCCCTTGGCGCCCTCCTCGCGCATCAGGGCGATGGTGCGGGCTGCGGCATCGTAGCTGGCTGCAGCGTCGGGGGCGAAGCGCAGCAGCGTTTGGTCCCCGCGCTTGCTTGCGGCGGCGACCTGCGCGCGCAGGGCCTCGGGCGAGACTTGCGCGCCGTTCCACGAGACCCGGTCGGCGGCGTCGATCGCGATGGTGTTCTCGGCCAGCACCGGCAACACGGGTTCGGACCGCTCGCTCGGCAGGTCGACGGGGGTGACGTGGACGGGCGCGGGGATGGCGAGGATCAGCATGATCAGCAGCACCAGCAGCACGTCGATGAAGGGGGTGACGTTCATCTCGCCCATCGGGCGGGGGCGGGGAGCGTAGAGGTTGGGGCGGGTCACGGCATGGGGCATGGTCGCGTCTCCTTGAGCGAGGGGGCGCGAAGGGGCCGCGCCCGCTGCGGGAGCGTTTCTAACCCACAATCAAGAAGTTGCCTAACGCGTACCGGTATGCGCAGTGCAACCGGATGTGCGCGCCTCCGAAAGCAAAAGGGGCGCCGCGATCGCTCGCAACGCCCCTTCGATGATTGTGCAACGCCCCGTCAATGACCGGGCGACGACCTGCCAATCCGCGTTTACTTGCCGAACTGGCGGTACTTCTCGTTGCCGACGAAGCCGAACTTGGTCACGCCCGAGGTCTTGATGATCTGCAGCACCTTGGCCGAGATGTCATAGCTCGCGAGCGGTTCCGGCTCGAATTGCAGTTCCGGCTCGACCGACATGCGGGTGGTTTCGCTCAGCAGGGTCACCAGCTGGCCCGAATCCACCGGAGTGCCATTCCACAGGATCTGGTCGGCCTGAGTCAGGATCAGCTTGTTCTTGACCGGATCGACGACAATGTCCTGCGGCGGCGGATTGCCCTGCGGGAGATCGATGTCGACCGAGTGGGTCGCCACCGGAATGGTGATGATGAACATGATCAGCAGAACGAGCAGAACGTCGATCAGCGGCGTCATGTTCATGTCCATCATAGGTTGGCCGTCGAGTTTGCCTCCGGACATGCCCATGTCAGTTACTCCTCTTCCTCAGGCTCAGATGCCGGGCTCGACCGGGTTCGAGATGAACCCGACGGTCGGATAGCCGGCGGCCTGCACGTTGTAGATCGTACCCGCAACGCAGCGCCACGGCGCGTTCACGTCGGCGCGGATGTGGACCTGCGGGATCTTCTCGGGATCGGCCATGATCGCTTCAGCGCCGCCCGCGGCCTTCACGATCGCATCGAGGCGGTTGAACGCCTCGTCGTACAGCTCTTCGGAGGTCACCGGGGTGATGTTGTTGAAGTAGACCCGGCATTCCCCGCTGCGCGAGGCGCCTTCGAAGCCCGGTTCCCCGGCGCTGCGACCGGCGGCATCGGTGGTGCTGACGGTGAGCTGAAGGTTTTCCACCTTGTTCTTCGATTCAACCGATTCGAAGACAGGGATCTTCAGCTTCTCGATCGTCTGGATCGCCACCGGAACCGCGATGAGGAAGATGATCAGGAGCACCAGCATCACGTCCACCAGCGGCGTGGTGTTGATGTCGGACATTGGGGTATCGGCCCCGCCTCCCGTCGAAATCGCCATTGTGAATTCCTACCTTGTCAAAGCAATGACTGCATCAGTTCGCCCGAAGGCGACCCGGCTGTGTCACCCTGCCGTGGCGGGGCTGGCAGCCGGGAAGCGGCGGGAGGGCTGTGTCAGCCGGACCCGCCGCCCTGCGGCAATGGCGATCAGGCCTTGGTGGCCGGGGCATTGGCCGGCTTGGCAGCGGGCTTGGCAGCCGGAGCAGCCGTCACCGCCGGCTTCACCGCGCCGTTCGAGTTGATGTAGGCGAGGATGTCGGTCGAGAAACCGCCCAGCAGCTCGGCAATGCGACGGTTGCGCGACTGCAGCCAGTTGAACGCGAGCACCGCGGGAACCGCCACGAGCAGACCGATCGCGGTCATGATCAGCGCTTCACCGACCGGGCCGGCGACCTTGTCGATCGAGGCCGAGCCTTCGATGCCGATGTTGATCAGCGCGCGGTAGATCCCGATCACGGTGCCGAGCAGACCGACGAACGGCGCGGTCGCGCCGACGGTGGCGAGGAACGGCAGGCCGCCCGCGAGCACCGCGTTGATCGAATCTTCCGAGCGCTGGAGCGTGCCGTGCATGTAGTCATGCGATTCGAGCGCGTCGGTCATCTTGCCGTGGTCTTCCTGGGCCTTGACAGCGTCGTCGGCCAGCTGGCGCCATGCGCCGTCCTTTTCGAGCTTGGCAGCGCCTTCCTTGAGGCTGGCAGCGCGCCAGAACGAGGACTGGACGGTCTTGTACTGCTTCATGATCTTGTTCTGCTCGAAGAGCTTGGTGAACATGATGTAGAAGGTGCCGACCGACATGATGATCATCACGGCAAGGATCGACCAGGCGACCGGGCCGCCTTCCTTCATGGCTTCCATGAAGCCGAACTGGTTCTTGGGCGCTTCGCCAGCGGCGGCGGCAAGGATGTAAAGGTTCATTGCGAGTAGTCCTCTTGAAAGAATGTTCCTGGTGGCTCCGGCCTTGCTGAAAGGCCGGCGCCGGATTGATCCGTCAGTTCAAACGATAGGTAATGCGCGTCGAATAGCTGCCGCTGGTCGGGTTGCCGGCATCGTCAAGCGCCGGCTCGAACCGGGCGTAACGCTCCATCCCCGCACATGCGGCTGAATCAAGGATGTCCGAGCCGCTCGAAGCGGTGACCGAACAGCCGGTGGCACGCCCGTCGGGAGTGACGGTGACGCGCACGCCCACGGTGCCCTCGATTTCTTCGCGCAGGGCGCGGGCAGGGTAGTTTTCCTGGATGCGCGCGGCCCAGCTGCGTTCGTTCTTCGTGCGCGCACCACGGGCCTTGGACGGCGCAGGCGGAGCGGGCGGCGGACCGGCCGGTGCCGGCGGCGGAATCCGCAGGGCCGGCGGAGACGGCGGCGGAATGGTCGGCTGCGTCTGGATCGGCGGCGGAGCCGGCGCGATGCTGATCGGCGGCGGAGGCGCAACCGGCGGCGGCGGAGCCGTGTTTTCCTGCGGTGGCGGCGGCTCGTCCGGTTCTTCCGGCGGCGGCGGCTCTTCGATGTCGACGGTGGTGACCCGCTCGATCTCTTTCTTGATGGCGTTGATCGCAAGGCCGATGACCATAACCGCCCCGATGCCACCGACGATCGCTAGCGCGATGATCAATGCGACGAGCTTGGTGCCGGTCAATCCTTGTTGTTGGCTAGCGTAGGACATCCAGCGCTTTCTCTCCAATTGCGAGCCGGACAGGTTCGCCCATCCGGCACAATTCCCGCCCGCCGACCAGACGTGTCGACGAACAGATCCCTAGAATTTCGGTCCTCCCACGCCGGGAAATCGGACCACAGGTGCAGGCACCTTGCGCGACTGTCCAACCCCGACTGGCAAGCCCTGAACATGATTCGCAAAAGCGCAAATCCGTGCAGAGCACAACCTTTCTGCCCGCACGGGTAGTGTCCCCAAACCCGTCCGGCCAGTCCTCGGGGCTTTAACGGGCAACCCCTACCCAATCAAACGCTTTATCGGTTCAGCGCGGATTCACTGCGCGCAATGTCCTTTCAGGGCTGCTAGGATACAGGCAATTTCCGGTCAGGTGCAGGGTGTGATGCAGCAACAGGTTAATCGAAATTTAAGACCTTTTTTCAAGTGCCTGACAGCGGCGGCCGTCGCCGTCGCGGGGCTGGCGGCGGGGCCTTTTCCCGTTCTGGGGCAAGCGCTTCCTGCACCCGTCGCGACTCCGCTTTCAGGGCCGACCTATGCCGATCTGGCGAGCCTTGCCGACGCTTCAGACCTCGTGATCCGTGCAAAGATTCGCAAACAGACCCTGCTCAAGCCCGAGCGCGCGCCCGGCCTCGCCGCCGGATTCGCGCGGCTTTACATCGAGGCCGATACCCTTGCGCTGATTGCCGGGCGCAGCACCGTGGGCGGGAGCCTTGCCTATCTTGTCGACGTGCCGCTCGATGCGAGGGGCAAGGTGCCCAAGCTCAAGAATCGCGAGATGCTGCTGTTTGCCGACGCGGTGCCGGGGCGGCCGGGAGAAGTGCAGCTGGTGGCGCCCGGTGCGCAGCAGGCCTTCACCCCCGAGCTCGAAGCGCGCTTGCGCCCGATCCTCACCGAGCTCTACGCGCCCGAAGCCCCGGCGCGGATTACCGGGATCAGCGATGCGCTGGCGGTGCCCGGCACGCTGGCGGGCGAATCGGAGACGCAGATCTTCCTCGCCACCGAGGACCGCTCGCCGGTCTCGATCACCATCCTGCGCCGTCCGGGCCAGCAGGTGCAGTGGGGCGTTTCGTGGGGCGAGATCATCGATTCGGCGGCGCGCCCGCCAAGCCCTGAGACGCTGCGCTGGTATCGCCTCGCCTGCGCGCTGCCCGCGCAGCTGCCGTCCAATGCCAACCTCGCGCGCGATCCTGCGGCGCGGCGGCTGGCGGCGGGGGACTATGCCTTCGTGCTGGAGCAGCTCGGGGCGTGCGAACGGCGGATCACGCAGGGCGCTTGACCGCGCGGCGCTGACAGTTAAGCGGCATCTCCGTTATTCATGGAGACCCGCTTGACCACCACCGCATCCGCTCCCTTGCGCATCGCTATCGCCGGTCTCGGCACCGTCGGCGCGGGCGTGATCCGGCTGCTGGCGACCAACGCCGGGCTGATTGAAATGCGCGCCGGGCGGCGAATCGAGGTAGTGGCGGTCTCGGCGCGCGATCGCGGCAAGGATCGCGGCGTGGATATCACCCCCTTCGCGTGGGAAGACGACATGACCGCGCTCGCCCGGCGACCGGACGTAGACGTTGTCGTGGAGCTGGTCGGCGGCTCGGACGGCCCGGCGCTGGCCTTGTCGCGCGCGGCATTGGGGGCGGGCAAGGGCCTCGTCACGGCCAACAAGGCAATGATCGCGCATCACGGGCTGGAGCTGGCGCAGCTGGCCGAAGCCAACAATGCCGCCCTCAAGTTCGAAGCGGCGGTCGCGGGCGGCATCCCGGTGATCAAGGGCCTGCGCGAAGGCACCAGCGCCAATGCGCTGACCAAGGTCTACGGCATCCTCAACGGCACCTGCAATTACATCCTCTCGACCATGGAGCGCACCGGCGCGGACTTCGGCGAGGTGCTGGCCGAGGCGCAAAGGCTCGGCTTTGCCGAGGCTGATCCGGCGTTCGACATCGAGGGCGTGGATGCCGCGCACAAGCTCGCGATCCTTGCCAGCATCGGCTTCGGCACGCAGGTGGACTTCGCGGGCGTGCGGGTCAGTGGCATCACGCAGGTGCGCGCCGCCGACATCGCGCAGGCCGACGCGCTGGGCTTCGTGATCCGCCTGATCGGCGAGGCCGACGTCGAGGAAACCCCTGAAGGAGCGCGCCTGCTCCAGCGCGTGCGGCCTTGCCTCGTCGCCAAGGGCCACCCGCTGAGCGCTGTGGACGGCCCGACCAACGCGGTCGTGGCCGAGGGCAACTTCTCCGGCCGCCTGCTGTTCCAGGGCGCGGGCGCCGGCGACGGGCCGACCGCGAGCGCCGTGGCGGCCGACCTCATCGACATTGCCCGCGACGAAGTGGGCGCGCCCTTCTCGATTCCCGTCGCCCAGCTTGCCGCGCTGCCGCCCGCCGAGCCCGGCCACAGACCTGCGCGCACCTATATCCGCTTCATGGTGAAAGACCGTCCCGGCGTGCTGGCCGAGATCACCGCCGCGCTGCGTGACGGCGACGTCTCGATCGAGAGCCTAATCCAGCAGGGCCGCTCGCAAAGCGGGGGCGAGGTGATGGTGGCGATGGTCACGCACGAAGGGCCTGAGCGCTGCGTCGCCAAGGCGCTGGCGCTGCTCGAAGGCTCGGAGAGCCTCGCGGGCGAGCCGCTGGTGCTGCCGATTCTGCCGAACTAGCCCTCGGGCGCAGGCTGCGGCGCGTCCGGCAAGCCCAGTTCCGCCTCCACCCGCTGCCGCGCCTGCGCGTCGAGCGGGGCCATGTCGTCCTCGACCGGCTTCAGCCCCTGCGCCACCCGTTCTGCGTCCGAGCCTTCGGGCGGCGGCGGGATGGCCTCGACATCGACGATCAGCGCCGGGTCCTTCGGGCAGGGCGGAATGAAGCACATGCCTGCGAAGGTGGCCGGGCCGCGGAAGATGCCCCGCCCGGCGACATCGGGCGGCGGAATGGTGTTTGCCCCCTGGGTGCGTTCGGCATAGTCCTTGAGCCACGCCTCGCGGCTGCCGCTGTAAAGCTGTTCGGTCGGCACGGCCAACTCGCGGCACACCACGATTTCGCCCGCCACGACGCCGGCCTCGCGTCGTTCCTCGCACTCCCTGACGATGGCGGCACTGGCCGCTTCGCTGGTTGCGGGCGGGGCGAGAATGTCGATGCTCTGCGGCGGCTCGGCGGTGGTGGGCGCATCGGGGCCGAGGTCGATCGGCACGCGCACCGGCTCGGGGGGCGGCTTGGCCTGAGCCGCCAGCAGGAGCCCCGCGACAAGGCCTTGCGCGATCACTGGGTGTCCTCAGCCCTTTTTCTTCTTGTCCGGGCGCGGCGGCACGGTGGTCTTGATACCGGCCGCCTCGCGCCGCGCCTTTTCCTCCTCCTCGGACAGCTCGGCGTCTTCGTTGAGCGGCGGCAGGCCGCGCGCGATGCGGTCGGCGTCGGAGCCGGCGGGAGCCTTGGGCAGGGCCTCGACATCGATGAACACCGCTGGCGGCGGCACCCCGCCAAAGCCGATGCCCTTGCCGTTGTCGGGAATGCCGAACATGTCGGGCGGGGGCGGGGCGCCCTTGAAGGCGGTCTCCTCGGCGTAGCGTTTCTGGCTCGCCGCACGGTCTCCGGTCAGCGCCGAATTGTCCACCGCGACCTCCCGGCACACCACGATTTCGCCGCTGATCGTGCCCGCATCGGCACGGTCGACACATTCCTTGGCCTGCGCCTGGTTGACCTCGGCGCGCGGTACGGTGACCATCAGGTTGATCCGCGGGCGCGGCGGCACATCCAGCGTGGCGGGAGGATCGGCCGGCGGTGTCGTGGAGGTGTCATCCTGCGCGGCCAGAGGCATGGCTGCAAGCAGCGCCAAAGCCGTCAGGGTGATACGAAAACCCGACACGGCGGGCATGGCATTGCTCGACAAACCCGTCTCCATCCGCTTAAGCGCCGGGGCGATACATGGTCTGGTGGCGACCTGCGGTGGCACCAGAGCGATAAGGGGCTGAATTACACATGAACTCGCCGAACGATACCCACGAGGATGCCGCCAAGCAAGCTGCCGCGGACAATGCGATCCAGCGCGTGCTGGTGCTGGAGATGGTGCGCGTCACGGAAGCGGCGGCGATCGCGGCGGCGCAGCTGATCGGTCGCGGCGACGAGAAGGCGGCGGACGCAGCGGCGGTCGCGGCGATGCGCAAGGCCTTCGACAACCTCTATATCGACGGCACCGTGGTGATCGGCGAGGGCGAGCGCGACGAGGCGCCGATGCTGTTCATCGGCGAGAAGGTGGGCATGGGCAAGGGCCCGAAGATCGACATCGCGCTCGACCCGCTCGAAGGCACCACCATCACCGCCAAGGCGGGGCCGAATGCGCTTGCGGTGCTGGCGGCGGCTGAAGAAGGGTGTCTGCTCAATGCGCCCGACACCTATATGGACAAGATCGCGGTCGGCCCGGGCTATCCCGAAGGCATCATCGATCTCGCCAAGTCGCCGACCGAGAACGTCAGAGCGGTGGCGGCGGCCAAGGGCTGCGATCCCTCGCAGATCAATGTCTGCGTGCTCGACCGCCCGCGCCATGCCGAGCTGATCGCCGAACTGCGCGCGCTGGGCTGCGGGGTGGTGCTGATCGGCGACGGCGACGTGGCCGGGGTGATCGCGGTGACCGACGAGGAAACCACGGTCGATCTCTACATGGGCCAGGGCGGCGCGCCCGAGGGTGTGCTTGCGGCGGCGGCGCTGCGCTGCGTCGGCGGGCAGTTCAACGGCCGGCTGGTGTTCCGCAACGAGGACGAGAAGGCCCGCGCGCGCAAGTGGGGCATCACCGATCTCGACCGCATCTACAAGCTTGAGGATCTGGCCAAGGGCGACTGCATCTTCGCCGCGACCGGCGTGACCAGCGGCTCGCTGCTCGACGGCGTGAAGCGCCGCCGCAAGCCGACCGGCGAGGTCTACATGACCACCGAAAGCGTGGTGATGCGCGCCTCGTCAGGCACGGTGCGCTGGATCCGGGGCGAACACCGGATCGCCTGACCGCGCGTGCAGACGCTTGCGCTCATCATCCTGATTGCGGCGGGCGGGTGGCTCGTCGCGGCAGGCGGGATGATGGCGCTGCGGCCGGAGCGTGCGCTGTACATTCTCAGCCTCACCGCCACCTCGCAGCGGGTCAACCTGTCCGAACAGATCCCCCGTCTGCTGGCCGGGGCGGCGATGGCGGTGCGCGCCGATGTCTCGAAGCTGCCCGAACTGTTCACGCTGGCCGGCTGGTTCATCGCCGGCACCTCGGTGCTGCTGATGGTGATCCCGCTGGCGTGGCACAATGGCTATGCGGTGTGGTGGGCAAAGCGCATTCCGCCCGCCGCCGTGCGCTTCATCGCGCCGTTTTCGATCCTTGGGGGGATCGGTCTGGTCTATGCCGCCTGGTAAGGGCCGCGATCAGTAATTCCACTGCGCCTGCACGCGCAGGATCTGCCCTTCCGCCTGACCGAAGCGGCGCTCGTCGGCTTCCTTGCGCGAGGCCCAGCCGTAGGTCGCGGTGATCTCGAGCGCGGGATCCAGCTGGAACTCGAAGCCCAGTTCCAGCTCCTCGGTCTCCAGCCGCGGCGCATTGACCGCCGCCTTGAAGCCGCCGCGGTAATATTGCCAGCGCGCGAAGGGGTAGAACGGCCCGATCGGGGATTCGTCGATCTTCGCCATCGCCTGCACATAGCCCCCTCGTACCGGGCGCTGCTCGATCCGGCCGGTGGCGGGATCGAATTCGGGACCCGTGCCCCAGTTCCATTCGCCCTGGATGCCGAACGGCTGCGGGTAGAGGATGGCGTGGATGCCGACGCGGTTGTCCTTGAAGCCGACCGGGCTGACCCCGCCGGTGCGCACTTCCGGGCGGATGGTGTTGCGCATGATCGCGCCGCCGATCTCGAACACCTGTCCGTCGAAGCCGAGTCCGTCGAGCTCGAACGGCCAGGTCGCAAGGCCCACCAGCATCACGTCATTGTCGGTCTCGGTGCGGTTGAGGCCCTGGCCGTTGAACACGCCGAAGCCGAAGGCGCCGTAATTGCCGAAAAGCTTCTGCCCGTCGGCGGCGAGGCGATCCCAGATCTTCTGCACGCGCGGCGGGGTGTAATAGGCGACGATCCCGAGATCGCGCTCGCCCGGGGCGGCGGTGTTGATCGCGTCGGTACGATCCAGTGCAAGACGGTTGGAGGAGGACTGCATGTTCTCCCAGCCGTAAGGCACCTTGGACTGGCCGAGGCGGATGCGAAAGCTCTTGTCGCCGGTCGGGAAGACGTCGGCATACATGTCGCGCAAGCTGACCGTGCCTTCGCGCCGCTCGCCGACCGACTGGTTCGACACCGCGGCGGCGAAATCGGGCTGGAAGTAGAGCGAGACGTGCTCGTTGAGATCGCCCTGAATGATCATGCGCAAGCGGCGGAAGCTGAAGTTGCTGTCGCCGTTCAGGGCACTGTCGTGGATCGAACGCAGGCGCGACACTCCGGCGGGCGCGTCGGCGTCGCCCGAAACGATCTGGTTGAAGCGAAGCTGGGTATAGCCGCGCAGGCGCAGCTTCTCGTACCATGCCTTGCTCTTGGGCGCGGTGGCGACAGCGACCGGCGGAGCGGCTTGCGCAGGCGCGGCGGCGGCCATCGCAGGCATGGCGGTCACCACCGGAACGGGCGATCCGGCGGGTGCGGTGGCCTGCGCCGTCATCGGCGCCGGGGCGGGGGCAGGCGCCGGTGCCGCAGCAGACTGGGCCGCCTGCAACGCGCTCACCATCGCCTTCAGCTCGTCGATCTGGCGCTGGAGATCGGCGATGGTCTGCGCCTGATCGGCGTCTTCGGCTGCGGCGGGCGCGGCGTTCTGGGCGAGGGCCGGGGTGCTGACGCCGGCCAGCAGGGCGGCGGCGAGAAGGGCGATGGCCGAGCCACCGGAAACAGAGGACATGATAGACTGCCTGCCAGAAGTGCGGCCGGATGTGACCGTTTGCAGGCGCCTCTATGTATGCTGCGTGTCACATTTGTGACATTTGCGACAAAGATTTCCGCCCCCCGGCCTGGCCCGTTGCCCGCCGCACGCTTCCGTTTGCGCTGCGGCACCTGACGACAACCGGGCCTCGCGCGTTGCAATTCCATGACGCGGCGCTAGGCGGGCCTTACCACCTGCCTTCGGGGATTCGCGCGCCATGAAGATCATGTCCGGCAATTCGAACCTGCCGCTTGCCCGGGCCATTGCGGCCTATCTCGAAATCCCGCTCACCGATGCCAGCGTGCGCCGGTTCGCCGACGAGGAAGTCTTCGTCGAGATCCACGAGAACGTGCGCGGCGAGGACGTGTTCGTCGTCCAGCCGACCAGCTTTCCGGCCAATGACAACCTGATGGAACTGCTGATCTGCATCGACGCGCTGCGCCGCGCCTCGGCCAAGCGGATCACGGCGGTGGTCCCCTATTTCGGCTACGCCCGGCAGGACCGCAAACCCGGCCCGCGCACGCCGATCTCGGCCAAGCTGGTCGCCAACCTCATCACCGAAGCCGGGGCCGACCGCGTGCTGGCGGTGGATCTCCACGCCGGCCAGATCCAGGGCTTTTTCGACATCCCGACCGACAATCTCTACGCCGCGCCGGTGATGGCCGCCGATATCCAGGCGCGTTACGGCGATCAGGATCTGATGGTGGTCTCGCCCGATGTCGGCGGCGTGGTGCGCGCCCGCGCGCTCGCCAAGCGGCTCGACAATGCCCCGCTGGCGATCGTCGACAAGCGCCGTGACCGTCCGGGCGAGAGCGAAGTCATGAACATCATCGGCGACGTTTCGGGCCGCCACTGCATCCTGATCGACGACATCATCGATTCGGGCGGCACGCTGTGCAACGCCGCCGAGGCGCTGCTGGCGAATGGGGCCAAGTCGGTCGCCGCCTACATCACCCACGGCGTGCTCTCGGGCGGGGCGGTGGCGCGCATCAACGGCTCGGCCCTGAAGGAGCTGGTGATCACCGATTCGATCCGCCCGACCGAAGCTGCCGAAGCCTCCGACCGCATCCGCGTGCTCACCATCGCCCCGCTCGTGGGCGAGGCGATCCGCCGGATCGCGGATGAGAGCAGCGTGAGCAGCCTGTTTGATTAAGGGCAGACAATCGGCGCCGCAGGCGCCGCAAGGGCGACTGCCCGCCCGCAGCGACGCTGGCGCAGCCAGCGTGAGCGAGGATTTCGCGCGCCCGGAGGGGCGTGCGGAACAACAAAAATGACCGATAAAGACCTCGCCCTTGCCTTGCGCCTTGCCGATGCGGCGGGGGCCGCGATCCGTCCGCTGTTCCGGGGGCAATGGAGCCACGAACGCAAGGCTGACCGGAGCTTCGTCACCGAGGCTGACCGCGCCGCCGAGGCCGCGATGCGCGCCCTGATTGAAGCGGAATTCCCTGCCGACGGCATCATCGGCGAGGAATACGGCACCCGCAACGAAGGCGCGGGGCGGCAGTGGGTACTCGATCCGATCGACGGCACCACCAGCTTCATCGCCGGTCGCCCGATCTTCGGCACCCTGATCGCACTGCTGCAGGACGGCTGGCCGGTGCTCGGCATCATCGACCAGCCGGTCGCGGGCGAGCGCTGGGTGGGCGCCATCGGCCAGCCGACGCTGTTCAACGGCAAGCCCGCGACGGCGCGACCCTTGAAGGAACTGTCCGACGCGGTGCTCGCCACCACCAGCCCGCACCTGTTCACCAACGAGGAGGCCGACGCCTTCATGTCGGTCGCCAAGACGGTGGCCGAGAAGAAGATCGTGTTCGGCGGGGACTGCTACAATTACGGCCTGGTCGCGAGCGGCCATATCGACGTGGTGATCGAGGCCGGGCTGAAGCTCTATGATTACGCCGCGCTGGTCCCGGTCGTAGAGGGCGCGGGCGGGATGATGGCCGACTGGCAGGGCAATCCTCTGGACGCGGGCAGCGACGGCACGGTGATCGCGCTAGGCGATCCGGCGCGGCTCGAGGATGTGCTGGAGGCGATGGGGTAGGCGCGGCCACCCCCAAACCCCTTGCCTTTCGCCCCTCTCCCGTCTAGGCGCGCGCACTTAACTGACACGAATCAATCAGCCAGCCTGGCGACAAGGGCTGCCAGGGCCGGTTCCGACGTGTCTCGAACAGGAGATGAAAATGCCCAAGCTGAAGACCAAGAGCGGTGTGAAGAAGCGCTTCAAGATCACCGCCACCGGCAAGGTCAAGCACGGCGTCGCTGGCAAGCGTCACCGCCTGATCAGCCACAACGCCAAGTATATCCGCACCAACCGCGGCACCTCGGTCCTGTCGGCCAACGATACGCCGACGATCAAGCGCTGGGCGCCCTACGGCCTCGATTGATGCGAGCTGGGCTGATCGCCCGCGCATCCTCAAGATAAGGATATACTGACATGCCTCGCATCAAACGCGGTGTTACCACCCGCGCCAAGCACAAGCGGATTCTCGACCAGGCCAAGGGCTATCGCGGTCGCCGCAAGAACACCATCCGCATCGCCCGTCAGGCGGTCGAGAAGGCCGGGCAGTACGCCTACCGCGACCGCAAGGTGAAGAAGCGGAACTTCCGGGCCCTGTGGATCCAGCGCATCAATGCGGCTGTCCGCATGGAAGGCCTGACCTATTCGCAGTTCATGCACGGCATCAAGCTGGCCGGCATCGAGCTCGACCGCAAGGCGATGGCCGATCTGGCCATGAACGAAGGCGGTGCCTTCAAGGCCGTGATCGCCCAGGCGAAGGCGGCTCTGCCGGCCTAAGCGCTACGGGTTCACGCCCGGCACGAAATTGCGGGGCGGGTGTCTGCGGACACCCGCCCTTTTTCGTGCGCGCTTGTAGGAATTCGCCACAAGCCTTGTATAACCGCGTCATCTGCGTTTATCTGCAGACATGGGGGATAAACGTTCGCAAAGTGTGCAGGGTGCCGCAGCCGCGCCCGTGCCTTACCGGCTTACGGCCGAATTCCGCGAAGCCCCGGCGGCCTTCGACGGCTGCTTCACGACGTTCTATCACCTCGCGCTCGACATGCCTGCCGGTGATGCGCGGCTGACCGACTATCTCCAGCCCGAATGGGGCAATATCCGCTTCTTCTGCGGCAGCACGCCCGAGGCGGCGATCGGCGGCACGCAGGTGTCGGGCGCGCCGTTCGTCGGCACCGGGCCGAGCTCGCTGCCGTGCCGCTTCACGTTGGGGCCGGTGCGGATGTGGGGTGTGGGCTTCCTGCCGCTCGGCTGGGCGCGGTTCTTCGATGCCGATGCGAGCACCTGTGCCAACATCATCTGCGACGGGGCCCAACATCCGGCCTTTGCCCGCTTCGCCGGCCTGACCGACACCCTGTGCGACCCCGAAGCCACGCTCGACGAGCAATATGCCGCGATTGTCGCCGCGATGACCAAGGCGATGCGCCCGACCCGCGATGATACGCGCATCACCCGCGTCCACGCCGCGCTGGTGAGCGGCGACCATGCCTCGGTGCATGATCTTGCCGATGCCTGCGCGATGAGCATCCGCACGCTGGAGCGGGTGTGCATGCGTTACTTCGGGTTCTCGCCCAAGCTGCTGATGCGCCGCCAGCGCTTCATGCGCAGCCTTACCACCTTCATGCTCCAGCGCGGGCGGCGCTGGACCGAGGCGATGGACGATCACTATCATGACCAGGCCCAGTTCACCCGCGAGTTCCGCGAGTTCATGACCATGAACCCGAGCGAGTATGCCGCGCTCGATCACCCGATCCTGACCTCGTTCATGGAAGCCCGCGCGCGGGTGTGGGGCAGTGCCGCCCAGACCCTCGATCCCCCAAGCGAACATTCCTGAGGGACGTTGTCCTGTCGACTAACCACCGTGTTGCGCGCCGAGGGGATTGCAAGCAGGGCATCCCTAAGCGCATGGTGCGGGCAGGGTCGTGACGGGAGAGAGCCAGGAAATGCACGCAGCTTCCGGCAATTCGGTCAACCTGCGCTTCGTGCTGCCGACCGAACCGCTGCGCCCCTTCGTCACCACCTATTACTGCACCGATGCGGTGTGTTCCCCGCGCGAGCCGTGGCTGGAGGACTATCTCCATCCCGAATGGGCCAACCTGCGCTTTCTTTCGCAGACCGAAGCGCATTCGGTGATTGGGACGGGCGAGCCGCTGCGCTGTCCCGATTTCGCGGTAACCGGGCCCACCAGCCGCGCGGCGCGGTTCCGCCTGCGTTCGGGGCGAAGCTGGGGGATCGGCCTGCTGCCCTCGGGCTGGGCGGCGCTGTTCGCTGCGAAGGCGGGCGATTATGCCGACCGGATCGTCGACGGGATGGCCGATCCGGTGTTTGCCGGGCTGGTCCCGCTGGCGCGGGCGCTGGCGGCGAGCGATGGCGATTATGCCGCCGAACTCGAACTGATCGAGCAGCATATGGCAGCTCTGTTTGCTGCCGCCCAGCCGGTCGATCCGGCGATCGACGCGCTGACGGCGGCGCTGCTCGATCCCGAACTGGTGGTGGTGGTCGATCTGGCGGAGCGGCTGGGGATGAATGTCCGCTCGCTCGAACGTCTGTCGCGCCGCGCTTTCGGCTTTCCGCCTAAGCTGCTGCTGCGCCGCCAGCGGTTCCTGCGCAGTCTGGCGCGCTTCATGCTCGATCCCTCGCTCAAGTGGATCGGCACGCTCGATGCGCATTACCATGACCAGTCGCATTTCGTGCGCGACTTCCGCCGCTTCATGGGGATGAGCCCTTCGGCCTATGCCCATCTCGACAAGCCGTTTCTGGTTGCGGCGGCGCGGGCGCGCATGGCGGTGGCGGGAGAAGCGGTGCAGGGGCTGCATCGCCCGGCTGGTTGATCGGGGGCGGGCACCACTGCCGCTTTGCAAATCCCGCGATTTGCCGCTAGCGGGCGGCGGCGAAATCCCTGCGGGCAGAACATCCGAAAAGCCATGACCGACATCACATCCCAGACTGAGGCCGCGCTCGCCGCGATTGCGGCGGCGACCACGCTTGATGCGCTTGAGGCCGAGCGGCTCGAAACGCTCGGCAAGAAGGGCTGGGTGAGCCTCGCCCTCAAGACGCTGGGCGGCATGAGCCCCGAGGAGCGCACCGCCGCGGCGCCCGCGATCCAGTCGGCCCGCGCCAGCATTGCCGAAGCGCTCGATGCGAAGAAGGCTGCGCTGGAAGCCGCCGCGCTGGAAGAGCAGCTGGCGCGCGAGACGGTGGACCTGACCCTGCCCGCGCCGGCTGCGCCCAAGGGTTCGGTGCACCCCGTCAGCCAGGTGATGGACGAACTGGCGGAGATCTTCGCGGACCTCGGCTTTGCGGTCGCCACCGGCCCCGAGATCGAGGATGACTGGCACAACTTCACCGCGCTCAATATGGACGAGACCCACCCGGCGCGGGCGATGCATGACACGTTCTATTTCCCGGACAAAACGTCTGAAGGAAAGGACGTGCTGCTGCGCACCCATACCTCGCCCGTCCAGATCCGCTCGATGCTCGATCAGGGCGCGCCGATCCGCATCATCGCCCCGGGCCGGGTCTATCGCTCCGACAGCGACGCGACCCACACGCCGATGTTCCACCAGGTCGAAGGTCTCGTCATCGACAAGGACATCCACCTCGGCCACCTCAAGTGGACGCTGGAGACCTTCTTCAAGGCCTTCTTCGAGCGCGAGGACATCGTGCTGCGCCTGCGCCCGAGCTACTTCCCCTTCACCGAACCCAGCGTCGAGGTCGATGTCGGTTATTCGAACGAGGGCGGCCGCCGCGTGGTCGGCGGGCACGGCGATGCGCCGGGCCATGCGTGGATGGAGCTGGGCGGCAGCGGGATGGTCAATGCCCGCGTGCTGGAATTCGCCGGGCTTGATCCCAAGGAATGGCAGGGCTTTGCTTTCGGCCTCGGGATCGACCGCATCGCCATGCTCAAATACGGGATGAACGACCTGCGCGCCTTCTTCGACGGCGATGGCCGCTGGCTGGCGCATTACGGCTTCTCGCCGTTCGACCAGCCGACCCTCTCCGCCGGCGTGGGAGCACGGGCATGAAGTTCTCGCTGACCTGGCTCAAGGATTACCTTGATACAACCGCTTCGGTGGCCGAGATCTGCGACGCGCTCAACGCCATCGGGCTTGAGGTGGAAGGCGTGGAAGACCCGGCCGATAAGCTCGCCGGTTTCCGCATCGCCCATGTGCTGACCGCTGCGCGCCACCCCGATGCCGACAAGCTTCAGGTGCTCACCGTCGACACCGGAGACGGCCAGCCGTTGCAGGTCGTCTGCGGCGCGCCCAATGCGCGCGCAGGCATGAAGGGCGTGCTCGGGCTCCCCGGCGCGACCGTGCCCGCCAACGGCATGGTGCTGCGCAAGAGCGCGATCAGGGGCGTCGAATCGAACGGCATGATGTGTTCGACCCGCGAGCTGGAGCTGGGCGA
>CAZQOO010000005.1:52308-54826 GCA_964594845.1 uncultured Porphyrobacter sp.
GACTGGCTTCAGGCGCGGCTCAAGAGCGCGGGCCAGCGCCCGATTTCGCTGCTGGTCGATCTGACCAACTATCTGATGCTCGGCTTCGGGCGTCCGGCGCACGTCTATGACCTTGCCAAGCTGCAAGGCGCGGTGGTCGCACGGCGCGCGAAGGACGGCGAGCAGGTGCTGGCGCTCAACGAGAAGACCTACACGCTGGATGCCGAAATGGTCGTGATCGCGGACGAGGTGCAGGTGCACGACATCGCCGGGATCATGGGCGGTGAGCATTCGGGGGTGTCGGAAACGACCACCGACGTGCTGCTCGAAATCGCCTATTTCGATCCGGCCCGCATCGGCGCGACCGGGCGCAAGCTGGGGCTTTCGTCAGATGCCCGCACGCGTTTCGAGCGCGGGGTCGATCCGGAGTTTCTCGATCCGGGCCTCGATCTGCTGACCGGGCTGATCGTGGAGCTGGCGGGCGGCACGGCCAGCGAGGTCATCCGCGCCGGATCGCCGCCATCCGCGCCCAAGGTCGTCGCCTTCGACCCCGGCCTGACGCTCCGCCTCGGCGGGGTCGAGGTGCCCGAGGCCGAACAGAAGCGCATCCTCGAAAGCCTCGGCTTTACGGTTGGCGCGGACTGGCCAAAGAACCCTGACATCACCTGCCCGCTGCGTCGCCACGACATCGAAGGCCCGGCTGATCTGGTCGAGGAAGTGGTGCGCATCCACGGCCTCGACAAGGTGGCAAGCGTCGCGCTCCCCCGCGCCGAGGGTGTTGCACGCCCGACTGCCACGGCCCAACAGAAGCTGGAGCGGGGCCTGCGCCGTGCAGCCGCCGCGAGCGGGCTCAACGAGGCGGTGACGTGGAGTTTCCTGCCCGAATGGGCGGCCGAGCATTTCGCGTCCGGTAACGAGCCGCCATGGGTGCTCGCCAATCCGATCAGCGAAGATCTCAAGGCCATGCGCCCCTCGCTGCTGCCGGGCCTGCTGATGGCCGCCAAGCGCAACGCCGATCGCGGCGCGGCTGCCTCGCGCCTGTTCGAGATCGGGCGGCGCTATTTCCGCAGCAACGATGGCCTCAGCGATGAAAAGCCGACCCTCGGCATCGTGCTGGCGGGCGAAAAGACCCCGCGCGGGTGGCAGAGCGGCAAGGCCAAGAGCTTCGACGCCTATGACGCCAAGGCGCTGGCGCTCCAGCTGCTCGAAGCGGCGGGCGCACCGGTCGCCAACCTGATGGTGATGGGCGAGGCGGGCGCGCAGTTCCACCCCGGCCAGTCGGCCACCCTGCGCCTTGGCCCCAAGACCGTGCTCGCGCGCTTCGGCATGGTGCATCCCGCAACGCTCAAAGCCTTCGATGTCGACGGACCGATTGCCGCCGTGGAGCTGTTCCTCGACGCGATCCCGGCCAAGAAGGGCGCGGCTTTCGCGCGGCCGGGCTTCACCCCGCCCGCGTTGCAGGCTGTGACCCGCGACTTTGCCTTCCTCGTCCCCGCGAGCCTTGCGGCGGGCGATCTGGTGCGCGGCGTTCAGGGCGCGGACAAGGCGAGTATCGCCGGCGTGCGCGTGTTCGACGTGTTCCAGGGGCAGGGCGTGCCCGAGGGCCGCAAGTCCATCGCGGTCGAAGTGACGCTCCAGCCGGGCGAGACCTCGTTCAAGGACGCTGACCTCAAGGCCATCGCGGAAAAGGTCGTCGCTGCCGCAGCCAAGCTGGGCGGGGAGCTGCGCGGATGAGCAAGATCGCTTTCGTCACCGGCGCCACCGCCGGGATCGGCCTTGCCACCGTGCGCCGCCTCGTCGCGGACGGTTGGCGCTGCGTTGCCACCGGGCGGCGGCAGGAGCGGCTCGACGCGCTGGTCGCAGAGCTGGGCGCGGACAAGGTGCTGCCCCTGTGCTTCGACGTGCGCGACACGCCTGCGATGGATGCCGCGCTGGCGAACCTGCCCGAGGGCTTCCGCGACATCGATCTGCTGGTGAACAACGCCGGCCTCGCGCAGGGGCTGTCGGCGGCGCAGAACGCCAGTCTCGATGACTGGCAGACCATGATCGACACCAACATCACCGCGATGGTGGTGCTGACCCGCAAGCTGCTGCCGGGGCTGATCGCGCGCAAGGGCGCGATCATCGCCATCGGGTCGGTCGCGGGCAGCTACATCTACCCCGGCGGCAATGTCTATGCGGGGTCCAAGGCCTTCGTGAACCACTTCACCCTCGCCCTGCGCGCCGATCTTCACGGCACCGGGGTGCGCGTCACCAGCATCGAGCCGGGGATGGTCGAGACCGAGTTCACGCTGGTGCGGACCGGCAGCCAGGAAGCCAGCGACAAGCTCTATGCCGGCGTCAACCCGATGACCGGCGAGGACATTGCCGACACCATCGGCTGGATCGCCGCCCTGCCGCCGCATCTCAACATCAACCGGATCGAGCTGATGCCGGTCAACCAGGACTTCGCGGGCTTCCGCGTCGCGCGCGACTGATCCCAATGACCTCCAACCGCCGCACCTTCGCGATCATCTCGCACCCTGACGCCGGCAAGACC
>CAZQOO010000006.1:0-2967 GCA_964594845.1 uncultured Porphyrobacter sp.
GGCGGGAGCGCGATGGATGCGGTCAAGGCGGCGATCATGCCGATGGAGGATTCGCCGCTGTTCAACGCCGGCAAGGGCGCGGTGTTCACGTGGGAGGGAACCAACGAGCTCGACGCCTCGATCATGGACGGGCGCGACCGTTCGGCAGGCGCGGTGGCCGGGGTCAAAACGGTCAGGAACCCGATCCTGCTCGCCGACAAGGTCCGCACCGATTCCGAGCACGTGTTCCTGATGGGCGCAGGCGCCGAGGCCTTCGCGGCCGCGAAGGGATTTGCCGTCACCCCGCCCGACTATTTCGCCACGCCGGCGCGGCGCGAGGCGCTGGAGCGGCTGAAGGCGGAGAAGCTCTCGGCGCTCGATGTCGATCACAAGTTCGGCACGGTGGGCGCGGTGGCGCTCGACCAGAACGGCAACCTTGCCGCGGGCACCTCGACCGGCGGGATGACCGGCAAGCGCTGGGGCCGCGTCGGCGATGCGCCGGTGATTGGGGCGGGGACCTATGCGGATAACCGCGCGTGTGCGGTCTCGGCGACGGGCTGGGGCGAGTATTTCCTGCGGGTCGGCGTGGCGCACGAGATCTGCGCGCGGCTCAGGGCGACGAAAGAGGTCAACGCGCTGATGGCCGATCCCGCCGCCCCCGATGACGACATGCAGGCCGAGGTCGCGCAATATATCGCCGATGCGGTGATGGCCGACGTCAAGGATTTGGGCGGCGATGGCGGGGTGATCCTTGTCACGCCCGAGGGCCATGCGCTCTTCAGCTTCAACACCACCGGCATGTATCGCGGCCGGGCGACCAGCGCGGGCGTGCGTGAGGTGGCGATCTTCGGCGGCGAGGCAAAGGCGTCGGACACGCCGGATCATTGAGGCTGGACGGCATCACGTCCGCGGGGAGCTTGCTGCGGTCCCGATTGGGACCGCAGCTTTGCGCCCGCTCCTAGAGCGGGTGATAGTCACCCGGCGGGGGCAGCGGCGAAAACGGACACGTGGTCTTGGGGTCGCAGCTCCGCACCGGCGGCGGCAAGCTGCGGCGCCATTCCTCGCAAAGTTCGTCGATCAGTTCCTGATCCACGTCCCAGTCCATGACTTCGTAGGGGCACTGTTGGTTGATGTTGGCATTCGCAACGCCCGCGCCGGTCAGCAGACCAAGCGGTGCGAGTCCCAGCATTGCGATTTTTCGGAACATATGTCTCTCCTTGCTATCCTCCCGTGATCGGAAAGTGGCCGCGGAGAGTGCGCAAGTCAACCGATTTACATGTTCAAACTATTGAATATAAAGAGTTATTAGAATAAGTTGCCGGTTGTCTAATACAGCTTCCCCACCACCGGCAACCCGCGTTCGCGTTCGGCGAATTCCTTGATCACCCGGCCCACGCGGGCCAGCGTCGCCTCGCCGCCCGCCAGCATCTCGTCCTCGCTCTGGCGCGCGCGGAAATAGCAGGCGAAGGTGATCGGCGGCTCGCCCTTGGGCCCCTCGGCAAAGCCGATGTCGATGTAGTTGTATTCGGATGCGCCGACGAGGCCGCTGGTGCCGGTCTTGTCGCCCGCCAACCAGCCTTCGGGCAGGCCGGCGCGCACGCGCCTGAGGCCGGTTTCGGTTGCGACCATCCAGCCCTTCAATTCCGCCCGCTCGCGATCAGGCAGCACATCGCCATAGACGATCCTCGCGACATTGCGCGCCATCGCGGCCGGGGTGGTGGTGTCGCGGAACTCGCCGGTGGGGACGAGGTTCATCTCGGGCTCGTAGCGATCGACCCGGCTGATCTCGTCACCGATGCTCCGCCAGAAGGCGGTCAACCCCGCCGGGCCGCCCAGTTCGCGCAGCAGGATATTGGCCGCCGGATTGTCCGAAGTGGTCTGCGTCGCCCGCGCCAGCTCGCGCAAGGTGGCGCCGGTGGCCAGCCGTTCGGAGGTGAAGGGCGCGTGATGCATCATGTCGGCCTGCGTCCAGGTCACCCGCCGGTCCGCGTCGATCAGCCCTGCCGCATGGCGCTGGAGCAGCAGCGCGGCGAGGCTGAACTTGAACGATGAGGCATGGCCGAAGCGGCGATCCTGATTGAGGCCGACCGACGCGCCCGTGGCGGTGTTGAACAGCTCCACCCCGAGCGTGCCGCCGCCCGCCGCCTCGATGATCCTGAGTTCCGCCGCCAGACGCCCGGCCGGGCTCTGGTCGGGCGGGATGCAGGCCGATGCGCCGAGCGCGAGGCTGCCGCCAAGAAAGAAGCGTCTGTCGATGATCATGAAAACTTGTCCGCCTTGCGTTTGCCGAAGCGCATGTCGCCTTCGAGCTTGGCGCGTAGTTGCGCATAGAAGGCTTCGAGAAAAGCCCGCTCGTCGCCCGCGCCCGGGTTCCAGCCGATCTTGCGGCAGATTGTCTCGTGCACCGCAGCCAGCGCCTCGGGCGTGGCGTCGCGCAGCATCTTTTCGAGCGTCTGCAATTCCTTCTCGCCATAGACCGACAGCTCGGCCTCGCCGAATTCGTAGCGCGTGCCGGTGAGCGCGCTGGCGCCTTGCGCGGCGGCCGCGCCCTGGGTCGAGAGCGCCTCGGCGAGCCGCGCGCGGGGCCGCTCGACCACCCATGTCCCCGCGACGATATCGCCCGCGCGCAGGGCATCGCGGTTGAAGAAGGGCAGCAGCAGGAACAGCGCGAACCAGCCGGTCGCCACCCACGGCAGCGGGCCGATATCCTCGTCCCCGGCATTGAGCACCAGCAGCGTCAGGATCAGCACGATCGGATAGAACAGCTCGATATCGCGGATCAGATTGCGCGCGATCACCGCTTCTGGCGCGAGCGGCCCGCCGCTGCGCGAGGCGATGCGGATGCCGACCATGCGCTTGCCCAGCGTCGCCCCACGCGGGCCCAGTTCCTGCACCAGGAAATAGCCGTACCACGCGGCAAAGCCGAAGATCACCAGCACGATCATCAGAAACTCCTGCGCCCCGCGCGGCGCGGCGGAGGGATCGAGC
>CAZQOO010000006.1:3067-21443 GCA_964594845.1 uncultured Porphyrobacter sp.
CGGTAAAGGAAGAAATAGGCCAGCCAGAAGGTCAGCATCATCCCCCCGATCATGAAGCGCGGGCCGGTGCCGTCGACCAGCTGGCGCGGGAAGGCCTCAAGCAGCGCGGCGATGATCATCATGATCACCACGCCCACCATCACCACCGCCCCGCGCTGCCCGGCCTCGGAGGCGGCGGCAAGCACCGGACGCGCCCCCGGGAAGGCCATGTTGCGCCCGATATGCAGCCCCGCCGCGCCCGACAGCAGGATGCCGAAGATCTCGGTGGTGCCATGCACCGAAAGCCATGCTGCCAGCTCGACCACCAGCCCCTGCCCGTTGAACAGCCACAGCATCGCGCCCAGCACCGCCATGTTGTGCACCAGCAGCATCAGCGAGGGGATGCCGAAGGCGAAGCCCAGCGCGAAGGCGAAGATGCACACCGCCGAATTGTTGCTGAACAGCTGCGCGGCAAAGGTCGAGAGGCCGGCGGCGCTCTGCTCGGTGGCGAGCGATTGCAGCAGTTCCTCGCGTGACGCGCCGGGCACACGGGTGTCGATGAAATTGCCGGGCACGAGCCGGTAATACCACGCCTCGTCCTGCGCCACGAGCAGCCAGCCGACCACGCTGCCGGCCACCATCACGAACAATGCGATGCAGATGTCGAGCCAGATCGCCCGCACCGCGCGGCTCCAGCCGCCCAGCAGGAAGTCGCGCAGCCACGCGGCGAACCCGCGCGGCGGGCCGTAAACCTGGAACCACGCGCGCTGCACCAGCGCTTCGAGATAGGCGAGGGTTGCGGCATCGAGCGAGGTCTCGCGCGCCACCGCAAGGCTCGATGCGGCGGTGCGGTAGAGCGTCGGAAGGGCGAGCAGATCCTCGTCGGCAATGCGTTTGAGACCGCCCTTCTCCATCCGCGCGACGATGGCCTCCAGCCGCCGCCATTCGCTCTCGCGTTCCAGCCGGAAGCGGTCGGAGCGCAGCGTGGCGCTGGCGATGTCGGGCGGCGCGGCAATCTCGCCGCGACCGAACCACGAGGAGAGGATCGGGGCTTTCATCCTATCGCCTCGCTGTTCTTGATCAGGAAATAGCGGTCGATCAGCTGTGGGCCGATCTTGGCCCACGGCGCCTCGATCACGTCGATCCCCATGCGCCGCAGCCGCTGGAGCACCAGCTTGCGCTGCTGCGACAGGCTGTCGGCGGTGACAGCGCGGGCGAGCGTTGCGATATCGGCGGGCGGGGCGGCGATCTGCGCCTCGATCTCGGCATCGGCCATGGTGACGAACAGCACCAGATGCTTGTTCGCCAGCCGCCCGAGGCTTTCCACCATCAGTTCGGCCGCGGTGGGATCGGTGAAGTCGGAGAGCACCACCACCAGCGAACGGCGTTTGAGCTTGGCGGTGAGGGTCGCCAGCGCGAGTGTGAAATTGGGCTCGGCCGCCTCGTAATCGAGGCCGGCGGCGGCGCTTTGCAGGCGGTGGAAGGCGCGGGCATCGCCGATGAAGGGGGTGAAGAGCTGCGGCCGGCGGGCAAAGCCGAACAGCGCGCACTTGTCCCCGCCCTTCAGCGCGACATAGGCGCAGGTCAGCGCCGCCGAAACCGCGCGGTCGATGCGGGGGAGGCCATCCACCGGCTCGCACATCGCCTGCCCGCAATCGAAAGCGAAAACGATCTGGTTGTTGCGCTCGCTCTCGTTCTCGCGGGCGTAGAGGCGGGTGTGGCGCGCGCTCGCCTTCCAGTCGATGCGGCGGCGGTCCATGCCGGGCTCGTATTCGGACAGGGCCTCGAACTGCGTGCCCTCGCCGCGGATGCGCCGGGCGATGAGGCCGGTCTGGGCGTTGCGCAGGAAGGTCTGCAAGTCCTTCGATCGCACCGGCGACAGGTCGGGCCACACCCGCACTGCCTGTTCGAGCGGATAGGACACCTGCCGCGCGCCGAGGCCCAGCGGCCCCTCCCAGCGCAGCCACGCCTCGGTAACAGGCGCGGTGCCGCGGCGGGTGGCGGTGATGCGGGTCTCGCCGCGCCAGCCGGGTTCGTGGGTCTCGGGCAAGAGCGTGATGCTCACCTGCCCGCCCTCGGCAAGGCGCGGGTCGCAGGCCAGCGCGGCACTGACCGACCGCCGCCGTCCGCCGGCAAACTGCGCGCTGACCGCGAGGCTTGCCGGCTGGCCGACCTCGACATCGGCGGGCGCATGGATCGCCCAGCTCCTGTTGCGCCCGGCCAGCAGCGCGTCGAGCACCACCAGCGCCAGCAGCAGCCCGCCCAGCACCGGCGCGGCGACCCATGCCCCCGGCGCGGTCGCCGCGATCACCAGCGCGACCGGCGCGAGGGCGGCCGCACACCACGCCGCGCGCTCGGTCGGCACGAGGATCAGCACGCGCATGATCGGCGTGAGGATCCTCACCAGCAGGGGGTAGGGCGCGGCCATCTTCGCCTACCGGGGTGCCTCGGTGCTCTCGACCAGCTCGGCGACCAGCGCCTCCATGTCGCGCCCCTCGATCTCGGCGGCGGGCGAGAGCGTCAACCGGTGGCGCAGCACCGGCACGGCGAGCGCCTTCACATCGTCGGGGATCACGTAATCGCGCCCCTCCAGCGCGGCCCGCGCGCGCGCGGCTCCCGCCAGCAGCACCGCCGCACGCGGGGATGCGCCGACGGTCAGCTCGGCATGATCGCGCGTGGCGCGCACCAGCCGCACGACATAGGCGGTGATCTCGTCAGCCACGGTCACCTGCGCCAGCGCATCGCAGGCGGCGCTGATCCCGGCGGCGTTGGTCACCGCCTGCACCCCGAGATCGGCGGGGCGCTGCGGGCCGGAACGCTGGCCGTAGCGCGCCACGATCCGCGCTTCCTCCGCCTCGGCCGGATAGGGCACCAGCAGCTTGAACAGGAAGCGGTCAAGCTGGGCCTCGGGCAGGGGATAGACGCCCTGGTTCTCGATCGGGTTCTGGGTCGCGACCACCATGAAGCTGTCGGCCAGCGGGTAGGTCTCCCCGTCGAGCGTCACGCGGCGTTCCTGCATCGCTTCGAGCAGCGCCGCCTGCGTCTTGGGCGGGGTGCGGTTGATCTCGTCGGCCAGCAGCAGATCGCAGAAGATCGGCCCGCGGGTGAGCGTGAACTGGCTGGTCTGGAAGTTGAACAGGTTGGAGCCGAGAATGTCGCCCGGCAGCAGATCGGGGGTGAACTGGATGCGCCCGAAATCGAGGCCGAGTGCGGTCGCGAAGCTCTGCGCGAGGAAGGTCTTGGCGGTGCCCGGCGGGCCTTCCATCAGCACATGGCCTTCGGACAGCAGCGCCACCAGCAGCATGTCGACCATGCCGTCCTGTCCGACGATCGCCTTGGCGATCTCTGTGCGGATGGCGTCGGCAAGGGTGCGGACGTCTGAAAGGCTCATGGTCATCGGGTCATTTCCCCTGTTGCGATAGCTTGGTGGCAAGATCGTCGAGCGCCTGTGCGGCGGCAAGAATGTCGGCGGGCCGGGTGGCCGCATCGAGCCGCGCGGCGCGGCGGCTGAAAGGTTCTTCTGCCGGCAGGCGGCGGGCCAGCGCTTCGTCGAGCGCTTCCGGGTCGTGCCGGGCAAGCCCGAGCCGCTCGGCCAGCCGCCGGGCGGAGAGCGCGGCATAGGGCGCGCCCAGCAGGTGGAACCGCCGCGCGCGCAGGATCAGGCTTGCGCCATTGGCGATCAGCCGCTCCTTGCCGAAAGCGATTCCCGGACCGCTCTCTGCCGCCGCCGCGCCGAAGCGCTGGAAGGCGCGCCAGCCGATGATCAGCAGCGCCAGCAGCAGGCACAGGGTCGCGGCAAGGAAGGGCGGGCGGAAGGCCAGCGTCAGCAGGTTCTCGGAAGCGCCGAAGCCGTTCAATGTGAGATCGAAGGTCACCCGGTCGATGTCGCCATCATAGGCCGCGGCATCGAGCAGCGCCATGGCGGCGGCGGCGCGCTGCCTGTCGGCAAGGCCGTAATTGTTGGCAAGATCAGGCTCGGCGACGAACAGCGTCCAGTGCGCATTGTCGTAGAAGTCGGTGCCCTGCCTGCCCACCACCCGCAGCGCCAGCACCCGCCCCGAGGCATCGCTGACGAGCGATTCGTGCCCGTCCTTGGCGAGGGCATGGGCGACACTCGCGGTCGGCAGACTGCCCGACGCGCCCAGCCCGCTCCAGCGCGCGCGGCGGTTCTGGTCGAGGGTGTCGAGCTTGTGGGTGAAGCCATAGGGCGCAGGCAGCAAGGTGGGCCAGTCGGCGGGGAAGGCATCACCGAGGATCACCCAGCCCGGCTTGAACTTCTCGCGCACCTCGCTCGGCAGGATCGATGGCGGGCGCAGCGCATTCCACTTGGGCAGGATCACCAGCGTCGGGCCGATGTTCTCGCGCTTCAGGAGCAGCTTGCCGAACTCGGCGGGATCGGTGTCGACGGGCGGGGTGAGCACCAGCAGGCCTTCGGTCTCTAGCCCCGCCGGGCTGCGCGAGCGGGTGACGTCGTAGCCGCTCGCCTCGGCCAGCCGGACGAGGCCGGCATAGCCGTTCAACCCCTTGGAGGCGGCATGGGCCTCGCCATTGTTGTCGCCGCCGATCCCCTCGCCCGATCCGATCAGCCAGATCAACGCGAGGAACAGGACGAAGCCGCCGCCGATCAGCGCCAGTGCGCCGCCGCGCGAGAAAGCCGCCTTGCCGCTCATGCCAGCTGCCCGCGCACATTGAGCCGCGCCAGCGCGAAATCGGCATAGGCCGCGCGCGCCGCTTCCCAGTCGGCGCGGTCAAGCGCGCGCAGGGCGAAGAGGCTGCGCTCGACCCGCTCGGCGATGATCCGGAAGGCGGTGCGTGCGCCGTCGGGCAGGGCGGGCAGCGCGGCGAGTTCGCGCGCGGTGCTCGACGGTTCGACCCAGTCGGGGCGCGCGGCCGCGATCTGGCCGACCGAACGCTGGAGCAGCAGGCGCGTGGCCTCGTCGAAGCGGCCCTCGGCGGCAAGCCGGTCGGCATCCTCCAGCAGCGCGAGGCTGGCGGCGGTCTCGGGGTGCCATTCCTCGTCCTCGCCGCCCGCAGCGCCGCGCCGCCGCCCGGCCCCGGAGCCGAAGGTGCGCACCAGCAGCACGATCACGAAGCCGACCAGCGCGGCCAGCAGCACCCATTGCAGCCACCACCACGAGGCTCCCAGCAAGTGCCCGACCGGCGCGAAGAGTTCGGCAAGGACGCCGAATACCTCGGTCAGCATCCGCTCGAACCAGCTCGGCTCGGGCGGCTTGATGTCGGGAATCTCGACCGGCGCGAACTGGATGTCGCCATCCTCGCGCAGCGCCTTCCACGCATCCACGCCCGCGGCGGGCGATGCGCCTGAATCTCCTGCGGATTCGATGGGAGGGGTCTTGGCCACTGCACTCATGCCTTGCCGGTGGTGGCATGGCGGGCACGCGGGCGCAACCGGGAAACGGCGCCGCGCGTTCTAACCCCGGGCGCGGGCCTGCTCGTAGGTGCCCAGCAGGCGCAATTCCTTGGAATGGAACGCGCATTCTTCCAGCGCCCGGTCCACCGCCGGATCGCCCGGCGCGCCGATGATGTCGGCGTAGAAGGTGGTCGCGGCAAAGCTGGCGCCCTGCTGGTAGCTTTCCAGCTTGGTCATGTTGACCCCGTTGGTGGCGAAGCCGCCGAGCGCCTTGTAGAGCGCGGCGGGGATGTTCTTCACCTCGAACACGAAGGTGGTCATCACCGGCTTGCCCGCCAGCGCCGTCGCGGCGAGCGGTTCGCGCGCCAGCACCACGAAGCGGGTCATGTTGTCGGGGCTGTCCTCGACGTTCTCGTCGATGATGGTCAGGCCGTAGAGTTCCGCAGCGATGGCAGGGGCGATGGCTGCCACGCCCGGATCGCCGCGCTCGGCGACATAGGCCGCCGCGCCCGCGGTGTCGGCGTGGCTCAGGGGCACGATCCCGCGCGCGCGCAGGTAGCGGCGCGACTGCCCGAGCGCCTGCGGGTGGCTGTAGGCGGCCTCGAAGGTCCGCCCCGGCGTCGCCTCGCCCAGCGCCATCAGCGCGTGGTGGATCGGCATGAAATATTCGGCCACGATGAACAGCCCGCTTTCGGGCAGCAGGAAGTGGATATCCGCCACCCGCCCGTGCTGCGAATTCTCGATCGGGATGATCGCGCAGGCAGCGCGCCCGTCTTTCACCGCGTCGAGCGCATCCTCGAAGCTGAAGCAGGGCAGCGGCACCAGATCGGGGCAGGCCTCGGTTGCGGCGCGGTGCGAGTTGGCACCGGGCGATCCCTGAAAGGCAATCGCGCGCGCCGGATCGGCAGCGGCGGCGGCGCGCATCCGGTCGACGATGGCAAGCGCAGGGGCGGGAAAGGATCGCATGACGGCCTGCCTGCTAGAGGCCCGCGCGCGGGCGCACAAGTCCCGCCTTGGCCCCCGCTCCGGCTTGCTTGCAAAAGGTGCAAGAATTCGTGCCACGATGTGGCTTGCGCGCCCGCGAGCGCGACACTATGGGCCTGCGACGATGACACAGGACAATTCTTCGCAGGGGCAAGCCGGCGGCCAGAATGGCGGCGGCGATCTGTTCAACACCGCCGCGGGCTGGGTGCTGTTCGCAGCCGGTCTCGGGCTGGGTCTCACGATCCTTTCGGGCAAGTTCTTCCACGGCGACAAGCCGGAACGCCCGGAAAAGCTCGGCTACGTGATCGAAGGCGCGGTCGAGGAGGCTTCGGGCCCGGCGGAAATGTCGATCGCCGACGCGCTGAACGCGGTTCCGGCGGCCGATCTGGTCGCGGCTGGCCAGAAGGCCTTCTCCAAATGCCAGAGCTGCCACACGGTCGACGCCGGCGGGGCCAACGGCATCGGCCCGAATCTGGCCGGCGTGATGGGCGGCGCGGTCGCGGCCAAGGGCGGCTTTGCCTACAGCGCCGAGCTGAAAGCGCTCGGCGGCCAGTGGGACTGGGACAAGATGGATGCCTGGCTCAAGAACCCCAAGGGCATGGTCTCGGGCACCAAGATGAGCTTTGCGGGCCTGTCCAAGGTTGAAGATCGCGCGGCGATTGCGGCCTATCTCAACTCGATCGGCGGCAACCTGCCGTTCCCGGCAGCAGCAGCCCCGGCGGCGCCTGCCGAAGGCGAAGCGGCAGCTGCCGAAGGCGAGGCCGAGGCGGTGGCAGCGGCGGAAGCCGGCACCGATCCGGCCGCCGCCACCGAGTAATCGGGCGAAAAATCCGGAAAGCTTGAAGGGCGCGGCGTTAGCTGCGCCCTTTGAACTTTTGGGCAATCACATACCACTCCGAGGAACCCTTGCGGCTCGCCGGAGGCTTGGCGTGCTTGACCGATGCGAAGTGCTGCTTGAGCAGGGCGAGCAGCTCGGTATCGGTGCCCCCCGCCAGCACCTTGGCCACAAACGCCCCGCCTTCGCTAAGGTTCTCGACCGCAAACCACGCCGCCGCCTCCACCAGCCCCATGGTGCGCAGGTGATCGGTCTGCTTGTGGCCGACGGTGTTGGCGGCCATGTCCGACAGCACCAGATCGGGCGGCCCGCCGAGCGCATCGGCGAGCGCCTGCGGGGCTTCGTCGGCCATGAAATCCATCTGGAAGATCGTCACGCCTTCAATCGGCTCGACCGGCAGCAGGTCGATCCCCACCACCTGCGCGCGTGGCGACTTGGCGCGCACCACCTGCGTCCAGCCGCCCGGCGCGATGCCGAGATCGACCACGCGCGCGGCGCCTTTCAGCAGGCCGAACTTCTCGTCGAGCTCGATCAGCTTGTAGGCCGCGCGGCTGCGATAGCCGTCGGCCTTGGCCTGACGGACGTAGGGATCGTTGAGCTGGCGTTCGAGCCAGCGCACCTGCGACGCGGTGCGGCCCTTGGCGGTCTTGACGCGCTTGCCCGGAGTCTTGGCGCCGCGGGTCACCGCGTCGGCTTTCCGCTGCGTTGCTGCTGGCCGGAACGCTGCTGCTGGAGCGCGCGCAAGCTGCGCTCGGAGCGGCGCTCGGCGGCCATCAGGCTCCTGAGGATGCCCTCGCGGATGCCGCGATCGGCCACGCCCAGCCGCCGTGCGGGCCACAGATCGAGGATCGATTCGAGGATCGCGCAGCCCGCCACCACCAGATCCGCCCGGTCCTGCCCGATGCAGGGCAGGGTGGAGCGTTCATAGGGGGTCATCACGGAGAGCCGCGCGGAAATGTCGCGCATCGCCGGCGCAGGCACGATCAGCCCGTCGACCGCGCGGCGATCATAGCTTGGCAGTTCGAGATAGAGGCTGGCGAGTGTCGTCACTGTGCCGCTGGTGCCGAGCAGGCGGATATCGTCGAGCGCTGCGGCTTCCGCGACACGCTGGGCGAAAGGGGCAAAGCTGGTGCTCACCAGCTCGCGCATCTTCGCATAGCGGGCGATCCGCGCGTCCTCGCCTTCCTCGTTGTGGCCGACCGTGTCGGTGAGCGAGACCACGCCCCACGGCACGGACTGCCAATCGAGGATGCGCGGCACGCGGCTTGCCTCGGGCCCGCCCGCTTCGACCAGCACCAGCTCGGTCGATCCGCCGCCGATGTCGAAGATCATCGCCGGCCCGTCTCCGGCTTCAAGCAGGATGTGGCAGCCCAGCACCGCGAGGCGCGCCTCTTCCTCGGCGCTGATGATGTCGAGCGCGATGCCGGTCTCGCGCCGCACCCGCTCGATGAAGGCGGGGCCGTTGGAGGCGCGGCGGCAGGCCTCGGTCGCTACCGAACGGGCGAGGCGGACATTGCGCCGCTGGAGCTTGTCGGCGCAGATCGTGAGCGCGGCCAGCGTACGGTCCATCGCCTTGTCCGACAGCTTGCCGCTGGTCGCCAGACCCTCGCCCAGCTTCACCACCCGGCTGAAGGCGTCGATCACGGTGAAATCGCGGCCCGAGGGGCGGGCGATCAGCAGCCGGCAATTGTTGGTGCCGAGATCGAGCGCGGCATAGGCCTCGCCCGGGTGTGCCCCGCGCAGCGTGCCGATCGCGTCGAGATCCTGCGCGGGCCGTGCCGCTCCCTTGCCCGCGGTGGAACCGGGCGACGCGCCATTGCTCCGGCCGTCGCGGCCGGGCTTGCGCAGATCGGGCTGAGGGGGGCGCTTGTAGCGGAAATCGGCTACCTTGCCGGACTTTGAGCCCCGTTTCTTGCCAGCCCTGGCGTTTCTGTCCGGCGGCATGGTTTCCGCCATATTCCGTGTTCTTCCAAATCACCACTGCGCGGGTCTGCGCGCAGGGCACCTGTTCCCACGCTAACCCAAGCGCGCCGACAGAGCAAGCAGCCCGCTTCACGGGTGATGCAACACGCGCTTGACCTTGCGCGCGCATAAAACTAGGGAGCGCCCTCGCTGACACCGCCGGGCCACGCCCGGGGCAAGGCCAATGCCCCGTCCTCTAATGGTAAGAGAGCGGACTCTGACTCCGTCAATCAAGGTTCGAATCCTTGCGGGGCATCCAGCCAGCCACCTGCCTTCCGGTGATCCATTCCCTGCCGCGCTCTGCCTGATGCAAACCGCTTGTCGGCCTGTTTGTGCGCGCCTAGAGCCTTGGTGATGACTGAGAAAGATCTCACAAACCGGAAATTCTACCGCGCGGGCGAGGAGACCCGCTTTGCCGAGGGCGGCCCCGAGCGCACCCCGCAGACCGCGCATCCCGCCTACAAGCTGGCCTTCCGCGACACCGATTTCCTGCTGCGCGACGAGCTCAGGCCCGTGCGCTTCCAGCTCGAACTCCTCAAGCCCGAGATGCTGCTCGACGAGGCCCGCGTCGGCTCGACGCTGGTGATGTATGGCTCGGCCCGCATCCCCAGCCCCGCGCAGGCCGAGGCACGGATCGCGGCGGCCAAGGACGGTGACGAATACGACCAGAAGGTCGCGCAGCGCCTCGCCGAGAAGGCCAAGTATTATGACGAGGCCTACAAGCTCGCCCGGCTGGTGTCGGAAAAGGGGCTGATCGAGAACGGCCTCAGGCAGTTCGTCGTCACCACCGGCGGCGGGCCGTCGATCATGGAGGCGGGCAACCGCGGCGCATCGGATGCCGGCAGCGAATCGATCGGGCTCAACATCGTGCTGCCGCACGAACAGGCGCCCAATCCCTATGTGACGCCCTATCTCAGCTTCCAGTTCCACTACTTCGCGCTGCGCAAGATGCACTTCCTGCTGCGCGCGCGGGCGGTGGCGGTGTTCCCGGGCGGTTTCGGGACCTTCGATGAATTCTTCGAGCTCGTCACCCTGATCCAGACCGGCAAGATGAAGCCGATCCCGATCATCCTGTTCGGGCGTGACTTCTGGACGCGGGTGGTGGATTTCGAGGCGCTGGCCGAGGAAGGCACGATCTCGAAGGCCGATCTCGATCTGTTCACCTGGGTGGAAACGGCGGAAGAGGCCTGGGCCTGCATCGCCGGTTTCTACGAATTGCCGGAAGACTAATCCAGCTTCCGCACCGCGTGATGCCCGAGCGGGCCGTTGCCCGCGCCCAAGCCGGGCGCGGCCTCGATCGCGCGGATCACGAAATGCCTCCCGAGCCTGACCGCATGTTCGAGCGGCTGGCCATGGCCGAGCAGCGTCGCGATCGCCGATGACAGGGTGCAGCCGGTGCCGTGGGTGTGGGGCGTGTCGATCCGGGCGTGCTCGAAATGCAGCGCCCGCGCCTCGCCCGCCATCGATCCGGGCAGGTAGAGCACGTCGATGATCCGCGCGTCGGCCGTGTGCCCGCCCTTGGCCAGCACCGCCGCGCCGGTCATGTGCGAGAGTTCCTCTGCCGCCTCGACCATCTCGGCACTGGTCGCAAGGCTGCGGCCGACGAGGTGGCCGAGTTCGGGCAGGTTGGGGGTGATCAGGGTCGCGCGCGGGAACAGCGCCTCGCGCAAGGCAGCGATGGCAGCAGGGTCGATCAGCGCCGCGCCCGAGGTGGCAATCATCACCGGATCGAGCACCAACGGCGCGTTCACGCCCTCCAGCGCGCGCGCGACATGCGCGATGATGTCGGCATCGTGCAGCATCCCGATCTTCACCGCGTCCACGCCGATGTCGGAGACGCAGGAGTCGATCTGCTGCGCCACCACATCGCCCGCCATCGGCGCGATCGCCTGCACGCCCACCGTGTTCTGCGCTGTCACAGCGGTGATCGCGGTCATCCCGTAGCCGCCGAGCATGGCGATGGTCTTGAGATCGGCCTGAATCCCCGCACCGCCGGAGGAGTCGGAGCCGGCGATGGCGAGAATGCGCGGGGGGGTGCGTGTGGTCATGGGACGCGCCATAGCAAGCTCGCCGCCTCGCGGGGATGGTTTTTGCAGGGTGACTGCCGGATGGCGCGCCGGCGTTAGGTTGATGCGTGCTGATACCCCGACACAATCTGCGTCGCCCGCTCGCGCGGGAGCAGGTCGAAGATCAGATGGATGCGGTCGCTGTCCGAATCGTTGCAGGCTTCGTGTTTCTGATCATTGTCGAACCACCACAATTCGCCGGCCTGCATCCGCACCTCCTCGTCGCCCGCCCGCATCCACGAACCCGATGACTGGAGAACGAGATGGTAGCGGTTGCGCAGGCGATAATATTCGCCGCGATCGACATGGGGATAGACCCGGTGGCCGGGCGGCAGCGACACGATCTTGGCCCGCGACAGCAGGCTGCCAAGCGCGAGCGCGCTCTGTTCGAGAAAGGCCCGCGCCAGCGGGAACTGGGCCGAGCCGCTCGTCCAGCGGCTTTCGTGCACGTCGCGCCGCTTGCGCCCGGCGATGCGCGATGCCCTGACGCCGCGCAGCGGGATCGCGAGCGCCTCGCGCTGGACCGCGATCTTCTCCTGCCGGCCGCGGTTCCGGTCGAAGGCACCCTGATTGGCTGCTATCTCGTTCAGGAACGGCACCGGGTCGATTCCGTCCTGCACAAGCCTGAAATATTGCACCGGCATCTCTCCTTGCGACCTGGCTCTACAGGTGCGCAAACGGCTGGAGAGGCGGGATTATTCCCGCAGCCTGCGCCTTTTTCAGCCTTTGAACCTGCGCTGGGCTGAGGGCGGATACTTCGCGTGGAGCGCCTTCGCGCGGGTCGGCCGGTCCATCAGCTCGCCGCCGCAATTGGGGCAGCGGTCGTCGAGATCCTCGGCGCATTCGGCGCAGAAGGTGCATTCGAACGAGCAGATGAAGGCGCCGGGCGCCTCGGCCGGAAGGTCGGCACCGCAGGTTTCGCAATCGGGGCGCATTTCGAGCATGACTGCTTCTCCTAGACCGCGGCCCTGACAGCCTCGCAGATGGAATCCACCACCCGTTCGACCTGTGCCTGATCATCGCCCTCGGCCATCACGCGGATCACCGGTTCGGTGCCCGAGGGGCGGATCACCAGCCGGCCCTTGCCCGCAAGCTCCGCCTCGGCCGCCGCGATCGCTGCCTTGACGCTGTCGTTCTCGAGCGGCTGGCCGCCCTCGTAGCGCACATTCTTCAAAAGCTGCGGCACCGGTTCGAACACGTGCAGCAATTCGCTCGCCGGCTTGCCGCTGCGCACGAGGCTGGCGAGCACGCGCAGCGCCGCGACAGTGCCGTCGCCGGTGGTGGCGTGATCGAGCAGGATCATGTGGCCCGACTGTTCGCCGCCCACGTTGTATCCGCCTGCCTTCATCGCTTCGAGCACGTAGCGGTCGCCCACCTTGGCGCGCACCAGATCAAGGCCCAGCCCGGCGAGATAGCGTTCGAGACCCAAGTTGCTCATCACCGTCGCCACGATCCCGCCGCCCTTGAGCGCGCCCTTTTCGTGCATGCGGGTTGCGATCAGCGCCATGATCTGGTCGCCGTCGACCGCGCGGCCCTTCTCGTCGACCACGATCAGCCGGTCGGCATCGCCGTCCAGCGCGATGCCGATGTCAGCGCCTTCCTCGACCACCCTGGCCTGCAGCGCGGCAATCGCGGTGGAGCCGACCCCGTCGTTGATGTTGGTGCCGTTGGGGGTGACGCCGATCGCGATTACCTCTGCCCCCAGTTCCCAGATGGCCGAAGGGGCAACCTGATAGGCCGCGCCATTGGCGCAATCGACCACCACCTTGAGGCCATCGAAGCGCAGTTCCGCCGCCACCGATTGCTTGACCGCATGGATATAGCGTCCGCGCGCATCCTCGATCCGGCGCGCGCGGCCGATCTTTTCGGCAGGTGCAAGCGGGATGTCGGTTTCCATCAGCCGCTCGATCTCGGCCTCGGCCGCGTCGGACAGCTTGAAACCGTCAGGCCCGAACAGCTTGATGCCGTTGTCGGCAAACAGGTTGTGGCTGGCCGAGATCATCACGCCGAGATCGGCGCGCATCTCGCGGGTGAGCAGGGCAATCGCGGGGGTGGGGAGCGGGCCGGTCATGATCACGTCGATCCCGACGGAGGTAAAGCCCGCCACCAGCGCGCTTTCCATCATGTAGCCCGACAGACGCGTGTCCTTGCCGATCACCACCCGGTGGCGGTGGCCGCCGCGCACGAAGTGGCGTCCGGCCGCCTGACCGACCTTCATCGCCGTCGCCGCGGTCATCGTGCCCGAATTGGTGCGGCCCCTGATCCCGTCGGTCCCGAACAGCTTGCGTGCCATGAATTCCCCTGTCGCATCCCACTGGCAAGATTGTCTCGCGCTTCTGGCGCGGTTATCGCCCAAAGGGAAGGGCGCGCGGCCCGTTTTGAGGACACGACATTGCTGGAGAGTGAAAACGCCGGGACTGCCGAGGCAGGCGGGCAGGGCAAGTTTGCGCTGGTATCGATCCGCCTGCCGGTGGCGCTGACTTTTGCCGGGCTGGTCGGCGGGCTGGTCGCCGGGATCGCCGGCGCGGCGCTGGGCGCTCCGCAGGCGGTCAGCGATATCGCTGCGCTCGTTGGCGGGCTGTGGCTGCGTGCGTTGCAGATGACGATCATCCCGCTGGTGGCGGCGCTGCTGGTGCTGGGGTTGGTGCAGATGATCCTCGCCGCGCGGGTCGGCACGGCGGCGCGGCGGATGCTGGCGGTGATGATCGCGGTGCAGCTGGCGGGCGGGGCCTTCGCCTCGATCGCCATGCCCGCGCTGCTGACCGCCTTTCCGGTTCCGCAAGGCGCGAGCGCCTTTCTTGCCGACAGCCCGCAGGATGTGGGCGAGGTGCCGGCGGTGCTCGACTTCATGGCCTCGCTGGTCTCGCCCAACATCATCGCTGCTGCCGCCGAGACGGCGATGCTGCCGCTCACGATCTTCTTCGTGATGTTCGCGGTCGCGATCACCCGCCTTCCGCAAGATCAGGGCGAGCGGCTGCTCGGCTTCTTCCACGCGCTCGGCAATGTCATGCTGCTGATCATCGGCTGGGTGCTGGGTATCGCGCCGGTCGGCGTTTTCGCGCTGGCCTATGGCGTCGGCGTGCAGAGCGGCGGCGGAGCCTTTGCCGCGCTCGGGCACTATGTCCTCACCGTCACGGTGATGGGCAGTTTCGTGCTGGCGCTGGCCTATGCCATCGCCATGGGGCTCGGGCGCACGGGCGCAAAATTCGTGACCGCCGTGCTGCCCGCGCAGGCGGTGGCGCTGTCGACGCAGTCCTCGCTCGCCAGCCTGCCGGCGATGCTCGACTCGGCCAGCCGCCTGTCCTTGCGCGCCTCGACCGCAGAATTCGTGCTGCCGCTCGCCGTGGTGATCTTCCGCGCGACCAGTTCCGCGATGAACCTTGCGGTGGTCTATTACATCGCCGCGCTGGCGGGGGTGGAGGTGCCGCCGGCCATCGCGATTGCCGGCATCCTGATTGCCAGCGTCATCAGCCTGTCCGCGGTGAGCCTGCCCGGATCGATCAGCTTCGTCGTCTCGATCGGCCCGATCGCGCTGGCGATGGGCGTGCCGGTGGAACCGCTGGCGCTGCTGGTGGCGGTCGAGATGCTGCCCGATCTGATGCGCACACTCGGCAATGTCACGATGAATGTTGCTGTCACAAGTGCAGTTGACCGTTCGGCAGGCCCCGCTAGTGGCACGTAGTAAGGCTGCAACCCTTCGCCCGCATCTGCGTTGCTGCTAGGAACCTGTTTCAACCAACACCCCTGGAGGACACAATGGCTTTCGCACTTTCCCCGCTGCCCTATGCCGACACTGCTCTGGAACCGGCGATCTCGGCCGAGACGCTATCGTTCCACCACGGCAAGCACCACCAGACCTATGTCGACAAGATGAACGCCGCGATCGAAGGCACGGCCCATGCCGACGCCTCGCTCGAAGCGATCATCGCCGCCTCGCGCGGGACCAACCAGGGCCTGTTCAACAATTCGGCGCAGACCTGGAACCATGCCTTCTACTGGGCCTCGATGGCGCCCGAGAGCACCGCGCCTTCGGCTGACCTTGCCGCCAAGATCGACGAGGCTTTCGGCTCGCTCGACAACCTCAAGCAGCAATTGAAGGACCGCGGCGTGGGCCACTTCGCGTCCGGCTGGGTGTGGCTGGCCGAAAAGGACGGCAAGCTTTCGATCGAAGAGACCCACGATGCCGACACGCTCGCCGACAGCGGCTTCAACCCGCTGCTGGTGCTCGACGTGTGGGAGCACGCCTATTACCTCGATCACCAGAACAAGCGTCCGGCCTATCTCGACGCAGTGGTGGAAACCAAGCTGAACCTCGCCTTCGCGTCCGAAAACCTCGCGCGCGGCACGGTGTGGACCTACGCCTGACAGGTTCGGATTCCGGTCTGAAGAAGGCCCGGGGGAGCGATCCTCCGGGCCTTTTTCGTTACCCTCGCGAGCTGACCCCGTTGCCCGCCGCCACCTCGTCGAGTTCTTCGAGGATCGCGCGGTGGGCGGCCTCGTCGTCGGTCGAACGGCGCGGGATGTTGCCGCTTGCCAGCATTTCGGTGAGCGCGGCGCGGGCGCGGCCGACGCGGCTCTTGATCGTGCCGACCGCGCAGCCGCAGATCTCGGCGGCCTCCTCGTAGGAGAACCCGCCCGCGCCGACCAGCAGCAGCGCCTCGCGCCGCTCGGGCTGCAAGGTGAGCAGCGCGCGGTGGAGATCGGAGAGGTGGATCGGTTCTTCCTGTCCGGCAGGCGCCGTCAGGATGCGTTCGGCCACGCCCTCGTCATACTCGCCGCGGAAGCGGTTGCGACGCATGTCGGTGAGATAGGCGTTGCGCAGGATCACGAAGGTCCAGGCGCGCATCGAGGTGCCGGGCTCGAACCGGTCCTGCGCGGCCCAGGCCTTGAGCAGGGTTTCCTGCACCAGATCGTCGGCCATGTCGGGCCGCCCGCACAGGCCCCGCGCAAAGGCGCGCAGGTGCGGCACCACGGCGGTCAGTTCGCGCTTGAAATCGGCCTTTTCGCCTGCCGTGCGGGTGGGTTCGGGTGGATCGCTGTCACTCACGCCTGCGCTCCCCGGTCATCCGGGGATTGCGAGGGGTTGCCACCACCAGATCCGCCACCGTTGCTGCGCCGCGGGTCGATCTCGTCGAGCCGGGCGAGAAGGGTCTTGAAGCTGTCGGGCAGGTCTTCCTCAACCACCGAATCATAAAGCTGCTTGAGACCATCGGCCCATTCCGGCGCGCGCTGCGGCTGCTCGCCGCTGGCTGGAGGGGGTTTGCGATCTGAAGCCATGGTGTCGTCGGTTATCCCTGATCCCTGTCCGCCGGAGGGGCCTTGCCACCGGCCCCGAAACGGGACTGGCGGTGCGGTTTGGCCGGCGTTGCGAGGGTCATAGCACAGCGCTTTGGCAAATGCCCCATGCAAACGCGCTTGGACTGATCGGGAACCATGCGGCATATGTGGGCTTTGGGCAGCAGGCCTTCCGGCCTGCCCGTCCCGTCAGGATACGCGCGATCGACAGCCCTGCCTTCATTCCGGCCCCCGAGGCCTCGAGCTCCGCGGCCGACAGCCGCGCGCGGCGCTGGCTGGTGCTCTATCCGCGCGCGATCCCGCTGGTGATCTTCCTCGCCATCGCCGCGATCACCGCACTCAGCGTCTTCGCGATCGAGAGCAACGCCCGCGCCCGCGAGCGCGCGCAGATGCGCGAATATGCGCGCAGCGTCGCCGCCGCGCTCGACCGCAGCAGCAACAGCTTCTCCTCCTACCTGCGCTCGGGCGCGGCGCTGTTCGCGAGCAGCGCGGACGTGAGCCCGGAAACCTTCGACAGCTTCGTGCGCGCGCTCAAGCTCGACATGGACTACCCGGGGGCCGAGGGAATCGGCTGGCTGCCGGTGATCGAGCCGGCCGAGCTGCCCGGCTTCATGGCCCGCACCCGCGCCAGCCAGCCCGGTTTTCCCGATATCTACCCGCGCCCCGTCTCCAACACCGGGCGGATCGCGCCGGTGACGATGTTCGCTCCGGCCAGCCCACGCAACCGCCGGGCGCTGGGCTACGACATGTATTCCGATCCTGCCCGCGCCGCCGCCATGGCCGAGGCCGAACTGGCCCGCCGCCCAACCGCCTCGGGACGGATCGTGCTGGAACAGGAGCAGTCGGGCAATCTGCCGGCCTTCGCGATCTACATGCCGGTGTTCCGCACCTTCGGGGAGGACGACCGGCGGCTGATCGGCTTCGTCTACACTCCGTTCCGCGCCCGCGAATTTCTCGATTCGGCAATCGATACCACCCGCAGCGACGAATTCGGCGTGCGGCTCTACGACGGCGATGCCGGCACCGAGCACCTGCTGGTGACCCATTCGATCGGCGATGCGGGGGGCGAGCAGGTCGAGGAACAGGTGACCATCGCCAACCGCAAGCTGCTGCTGGTGGTCGAGGCGGCCGATCGCCAGGTGCTCAGCCCGCTGTCGATGGTGACGCTCCTGTTCGGGCTGGCGCTGGCGAGCCTGCTGATGCTGCTGGCGCGGCTGCTGACCCAGCAGGCCTACGAGGATCAGGCGCGGCTGGCCTTCTTCGAGGAACAGCACTCGATCCGCAATTCGCTGACCCGCGAGCTCAATCACCGGGTCAAGAACACGCTTGCCAATGTGCTCTCGATCCTGTCGCTGACGCGGCGGCGGACGAAGGATCTCGATACCTTCGCCGACAGTCTGGAAGGCCGGATCCGCGCGCTTTCGGCGACGCATGACCTGCTCACCGTGACCGACTGGGGCACCACCCCGATCCGTGCGGTGATCGAGGCGGAATTGCAGCATTTCCGGATCGGCTTCGACGATGCGATCCTGCTCGACGGCCCGCCGCTGGAACTGGCGCCCAATGACGCGCTGTCCTTCGGGCTGGCGATGCACGAGCTGGCGACCAACGCCGCCAAATACGGCGCGCTCAGCAGCCCGGGCGGACGGGTGACGATCCGCTGGGAGATGGCGGGCGAGCATCTGGCCGAGGTCGAATGGCGCGAAACCGGCGGGCCGCCGGTCGCCGCCGAGCGCCGCCGGGGGTTCGGCACCGAACTGATCGAGAAGATCGTCGCCCACGAGCTGCGCCAGCCGGTCGCGCTCGACTTCCGCCCCGAAGGCGTGGTCTGCGTGATGCGCGTGCCGATCCGCCGGCCGGGGGAATTCCGGATCCGGGAGGGGG
>CAZQOO010000006.1:21543-39074 GCA_964594845.1 uncultured Porphyrobacter sp.
TGCGTGATGCGCGTGCCGATCCGCCGGCCGGGGGAATTCCGGATCCGGGAGGGGGTTTGATTTTCGGGTTCGCGGGCGGGAAGCCTGCGCCACCGAAGGTGGCCAATCAACCCAAAGGCTTGCTCGACTGGAAGAACAGCGCCTGGCTGATCGCGGCGCGCACGGTCGCTTCCTGGAACGGCTTGGTGACGAGATAGGTGGGCTCGGGGCGGTCGCCGGTCAGCAGGCGTTCGGGGTAAGCGGTGATGAAGATCACCGGCACGCTGCCGAGCGCGAGAATGTCGTCGACCGCATCGAGGCCCGAGGAACCGTCGGCCAGCTGGATGTCGGCCAGCACCAGGCCCGGCATCCGCTCGGCCACCACCTCCCGCGCCTGCGTGCGGGTCGCCGCGGTGCCGCAGATGGTGTGTCCGAGCCCGGTGACAAGGTCTTCAAGCTGCATTGCGATCAGCGGCTCGTCCTCGATCACCAGCACGCTGGTTTTCTGTTCGGCCTCGATCTCGGCCACCGCAGAGGCAACCAGCGTGTCGATCTCGGCCGTGGTCAGCCCCATGATCTCGGCCGCCTGCGCAGGCGAGAAATCCTCCAGCGTCGTCAGCAGCAGCGCCTGACGCGCGGGCGGGGTGATGGTGCCGAGGCGCAGCTGCGCGCCGGCCTCGTGCTCGCTCGCGGCCGCGCCCGCAGGCGTGCCGGCCAGCTGCGCGCTCGACCATACGCGGGTGAAGGCGCGGTAAAGCGGCACCCGTCCGCCGCCGAGCGAGGCCATCAGCTGCGCGTCGGCCACCACCGCTTCCAGCATCGCACGCACGAAGGCATCACCGGCGCTCTGCGAGCCGGTCAGCGCGCGGGCATAGCGCCTGAGGTAGGGCAGGTTTGCGGCGATCTGGTTTCCGAGGCTCATTATCCGGCTCCGCTGATGGGGCTTGGCCCGCTTGCAAAGGCACAAGCGATTCGCGACGTTAGCGGTTCCGGCCCGCCCCGTCGCGCCCGCGCTTTGTGCCTGCCTGCACAGCTGCAAAAAATTTTTTCGAGGGCCGGGAACCGCACGGCGGGATGCACATTTAGCCTATGTCACCGCCGAGACCCCCCTCCCGTCCAAGCGGCTGGTGATACGATCCCGAAAGGCCTCCGTTGTTCCGCAACGGAGGCCTTTTTTCTTGGCGGCCACCTGCGGGAGGTCTGAATCGCGCGTCAGCGCGATCGCTAACCAAGCTTGCGCTCGTAGATCGCGTATTCGCGGTTGACCTTGCTCTGGATCGTGTCGGCAATCGCGACCATGCCCTGGTTGTCCTCGAGGATCCAGCCGATCTCCCCGCGGGTGGACTGGAACTTGCCCTTCGCCTCCTGCCGGATCGTCTCGATCATCATGAAGGCGAGCTGGCTGGCGAGGCGGGAATTGTGGAGCTCTTTCAGCACCCCCATCAGCGGCACCCGCATGCCGGCGCCCTTGGGGAAGCGCAGCCAGCGCAGCATGGTGATCCAGCCCAGCGGGAACAGCTTGCCTTTGATCTTCGCCAGCGCATCGTTCACATCGGGGAAGGTCAGCATGAAGGCCACCGGCCGCCCATCGACCTCGGCAATCATGTTGAGCTCTTCCTTGATGATCGGGCGCAGCTTCTTGCCGGCATAGGCGACTTCGGCAGGCGTGAAGGGCACGAAGCCCCAGTTGTCCGACCAGGCATCGTTGAGAATGCCGAGCACGATCGCGACCTCGGAATCCCAACGGCTCTTGTCCACCCGGCGGATCGTGATCCGCGCGTTCTTGTGGCCCGACTGCACGATGCGCTGCACCAGCGGCGGAAAATCGCGGGTGATGTCGAGATCATAGGTGAACAGTGTCTTGGCGCGGGCGTAGCCGGCCGCCTCGATCCAGCCGGCATAATGCGCCGGGTGATGGCCCATCATGATCATCGGCGGGTGATCCTGGCCCTTGACCAGCAGGCCCGGCTCCTCCCAGATCGACAGCGAAATCGGGCCGAGCACGCGGGTCATGCCCTGCTGCGCCAGCCAGCCCTCGGCGGTGGCCAGCAGCGCGCGGGCGATGTCTTCGTCCTCGGCATCGAAATAGCCGAAAAAGCCGGTGCCGGGGCCAAAGCCCTGCTCCGGCGGCATGGCCAGCGCCAGCTCGTCGATATGCGCCGATATCCGCCCCACCGCCTTGCCCGCACGATGCGCGATGAACAGCTGCACCTTCGCGTGGCCGAAAAACGGGTTCTTGCCCGGTTCGACCAGTTCAAGCTGTTCCGAGCGCAGCTGCGGCACGAAGTTGGCGAGCCGGTCGGAAAAGGCCCGTCCGCAATCGACGAAGGCCTCGCGCCCGCGCTTGTCGGTGACAGGCTCGATGCTTATCTCCGAGCGGCTGGTGACTGCATCTGGCACGCAGGGGTCCTTCGTATTTGCTTCAGGTCAAGGCGTCTGTGTCGCGCCCGCGCCATTCACGCAAGCCTATCGATCACACTGAGCACATAGACAGGTTTGGCTTGCCTGCCGAATTGGGCTAGGGCGAGCCGCAGGATTTGCCACACATATGACGATGCACCAGACCCTCGATCCAGCCGCGCACCCGCGTGCGACCCGCGTCCAGTTCATGGATGCGGACGACAAGGACATGCTGCGCGCCGCGCGCGATCTGACCAAGGGGCTGGGCGAGGCGAAGCCGGCCATCTACTGGCCTGACATGCTGGTGTCTGCCGGGGTGGGCTATGGGGCAATTGCGGTGACGATCTTGTCGCAGAGCCTTGCAGTGCAGCTGGCGGCGGGGCTGGTCGGCGCGCTGGCGCTCTACCGCGCGCTGATGTTCATCCACGAGCTCACCCATATCCACCGCGACGCGCTGCCCGGCTTCCGCACGGGGTGGAACCTCTTGGTCGGCATTCCGCTGCTCACCCCCTCCTTCATGTATGAAGGCGTTCACACCATCCACCACAAACGCACGCAGTATGGCACGGTGGAAGATCCGGAATATCTGCCGCTCGCGCTGATGAAGCCGTGGAGCCTGCCGCTGTTTGTGATTGTCGCGATCCTTGCGCCGGTGGCGCTGATCATCCGCGCGGCGGTGCTGGTGCCATTGGGCGCGTTGATCCCGGCGGTCCGGCGGCTGACGTGGGAGCGGTTCTCCTCGCTCCAGATCAATCCCGAATTCCGCCGCCGCCCGCCCGAAGGCGACTTCGCCCAGCGCGTGCGCTGGCAGGAAGCGGGCGTGTTCGTGTGGTCGTGGACGCTGATCGGCAGCACCTTCGTGTTCGGCTGGCAGCCGCTTGTGACCGCGCTGTGCGTGGTGTCGCTCACGGCGGTGCTCAACCAGCTGCGCACGCTGGTCGCGCATCTGTGGGAGAACGAGGGCGAGCCGATGACGGTGACCGCGCAGTTCCTCGACAGTGTGAACGTCCCCCCGCCGGGCCTCGCGGCGGAGATCTGGGCGCCGGTCGGCCTGCGCTATCACGCGCTGCACCACCTGATGCCCTCGATGCCCTATCACGATCTGCCCGAAGCCCACCGCCGACTGGCGCGCGAACTGGGCACGGGTTCGACATACGAGGGCGCGAACCATCCCGGGATGCTGGTGCTGGTGGGCCGGATCGCGCGCAGCACGATGGGGCGGCGGGGTTAATCCAGAAAACAGATCATCGCGCAGCGCCGGTCGGCCGGAAGTCCGTCATCGACCTCGTTCGCCAACTCGCCTGCCAGCCGAGGATGGGCGTCCAATGCGGTGACTTCCTCGAAGCCGAGGCGCGCATAGAAAGGCGCGTTCCATGCCACGTCGCGGAAGGTGGTAAGGGTCAGCGCAGCGATGCCGGTGTTGCGCGCGTCGATCTGCGCGGCGCGCACCAGCCCGGCCCCGATGCCGCGCCGCTGGAATTGCGGCGCCACGTCCATCTCCCAGATGTGCAGCTCGCGGCTGAAGCGTTCGGCGACGACGAACCCCGCCATTGCTTCCCCCACATGGGCGACAAGGCAATGGCCCTTGCGGATCAGGCGGGCGAAATCGGCCTCGCTGCGGGTGCGGGTGAAGTCGAGCCCGGCGAGCGAGGGCTCGGCGGCAAAGGCGGCCGCGGCGGCGCGCTCGATCCCCGGCATCGCGGCGGCATCGGCCACGCGCGCCAGCCTCAGCGACCAGTCGCGGCTCACTCCTCGGTCCGGATCAGCACCGTCTCGCCGAGCAGCAGGAACAGCAGGAACGGTGCCCATGCGGCCAGCAGCGGCGGGTAGCCGCCGAAGCTGCCCATCGCCAGCGCGGCATTGTCGACCACGAAATAGGCAAAGCCCAGCGCCATCCCGATGATCGCGCGCACGAACAGCTGGCCCGAGCGCGCGAGGCCGAAAGCGGCGACCGAGCCCAGCAGCGGCATCAGAAGCGCCGAGAGCGGGCCCGACAAACGGTGCCACCACTTGGCGCGCATTTCCTCGGTGTTGCGTCCGGCCGCGGCGAAGGCGTCGATCGTCTCGGCCAGCTGCCAGAAGCTCTGCGAATCCGGATCGACCGATTGCAGATCGATCCGCGCCGGGCTGAGGTCCTTGCCCACCACCATCGCGGGCAGTTGCTCGGTGGTGGCCCCGGCAACGTCGAAGCGCACGGGCTGCTCCAGCCGCCAGCCGGGGGCGGCATAGGTCGCGCGCGGGGAGCGGATCTGTTCGCGGATGATGCCCGAAGGCGCGCGCTCGTACCATGTCACGCCGGTCAGCACGATGTCCTCGCCGCGACCGTTCAGCGTGACGGCCGAAAGGATGCTCTGCCCGTCGGTGAGATAGACGTTCGAGCGCACCCCGCCCGCGCCCGTGCCCTCCGGCGGCTTGGCACCGTATTCCGCCGCCTCCCACGCCTTCAGCGTCGCGTTGGCGCGGGTGACGATGCGCTCGTTGAAGGCGAAGCTCACCACCGCCACCAGCGCGGCGGTCAGCAGCAGCGGGGCCAGCACCTGATGCGCCGACAGCCCTGCGGCCTTCATCGCCACAACTTCCGAATTCTGGTTCAGCGTCACCAGCGTGATCAGCGTCGCCAGCAGTACCGAATAGGGCAGGAAACGGCTGGCAAGCTGCGGCGCGCGCAGCGAGGCGTAGTGCGCGATTTCGGCCTGCCCGTTGCCCGGCACCTTGAGGATGTCGCCGGTCGCCGCCAGCAGATCGAGCGCCAGCAGCACCAGCACCAGCATGATCAGCACCGCAAGGATGCGCACCACGAACATCTTCGCAAGGTAGAGCGTCAGCGTGCGCGAAGGGAAGAAATCGAGTTGCATCGCGCCGCGCCTATTCCGCCGGAGCCAGTTCGGGCGCTGCCGGATGCCCGCGCGGGCGGCGACGCGTGAACAGCTTCACAACCTGCTTCGACAGCTTGGCAAAGGCGGTCTCCAGCGCGCCGATTGCCTGCCCGCCGGGCACATAGGCGACGCGGTAATACATCCACAGGATCAGCGCGGCGAAGATCACGAAAGGCACCCACAGCGCGAGGATCGGATCGAGCCGGCCGAGGGCGGCGACATCCTCGCCGTACTGGTTCACCTTGTGATAGGCGACCACCATCACGATCGAGACGAACACGCCCAATGCGCTGGTCGAGCGCTTGGGCGGGATGGCGAGGGCCACCGCCAGCAGCGGCATCAGGAACATCATCACGATCTCGACCAGACGGAAGTTGAAGCTGGCGACGCTGGCGTCGCGTTCGCGCGGGGCGCTCTTGTCGCTCCAGCCGATGCTGAGCAGCTCGGGCAGGATATATTCGCGGGTGGCATCGCCGCGGGCACGGAACTTCTCGATCGCGGGCAGATCGATCGGCAGATCGTGGCGGCTGAAGCTGAGGACGCGCGGGGTCTTGCTGCCGGTATCCTGGATGATCGTGCCTTCGGTCAGGCGCAGGATGATGGTGTCGGGATTGTCGCGGGTGGCCAGGAACGCCCCCTCGCGCGCGCTGATGCTGAGCACCTGCCCCTTGCTGTTCGCGACGCGGGCGAAGATGCCGATCAGGCGGCGCCCCTCGTCCTCGCTTTCCTCGATGCGCAGCGCCATGCGGTCTGCCAGCGTGGTGAACTCGCCGACCTTGATCGAGGCCCCGAGCGCGCCGGACCGCAGCTCGTATTCCATCTGCTCGTAGTAATAGCGGCTGATCGGCTGGATGTAGAACACCAGCGCCACGTTCACTGCCATCAGCAGCAGGGTGATGATGTAGGGCATCCTGAGCAGCCGGTTGTAGGACAGGCCGACCGCGCGCATCGTGTCGAGCTCGGACGTGGTGGCAAGCTTGCGGAAGGCCAGCAGCACGCCGAGCAGCAGCCCCAGGGGAATCGCGAGGCTGGCATATTCCGGGATCAGCGCGCCCAGCATCTTGAACACCACCGCCACCGGCCCGCCTTCGACCGCGACGAAATCGAACAGGCGCAGCATCTTGTCGAGCATCAGCAGGCTGGCCGCGAGCGCGAACACGCCCAGCATCGGCACCACGGTGAGCCGCAGGATATAGCGGTCGATGCTGGGGATGAGGTTGAACAAGTGGCGTATCCGTCGGTAACCCTCGCGGCCCTAGCGCGCCCTGCGGGCAATTACCAGAAGCGCCATCACCAGTAGCGACTGCCGGGGATGCCCTTGAACGGCCCGGCCTCGGATGAGGTGATCCACCCGCCATAGAAGCCGCCGGGCTGGGGCGTGACCTGTTCCCCGTCAACCGTCACTTCGTCGAAGGGCGCGGCGTAGAAGGCGATGTGGCCCGCGATCCCGGCAAAGGCGGGCGTGGGGGAGGGGTAGCTCCAGCCGGCCTGCACGATGCGTTCGTGCCCGATCACCACGTCCCAATAGGTCGCCTGCCCCTTCCATTCGCAGATCGAGCGCGCCGGATTGGGCGCAAGGCAGGTCATCGCGATGTCGTCTTGCGGGATGTAGTAGGTGGGCGGGTGCGAGGTTTCGAGCGTGCGCCACGCCGCGCGGCTGTCAGCCAGCACGATCCCCTTGTGAAGGATGCGGAGATGGCGCGCGGTCGGCTCGGCAATGGCGGGACGGGGATAGTCCCACACGCTTTCCTGTCCGGGCGCGGCGGGATCGGGCTGCGGGTGATGGGGCTGGCGCATCGCTGCGCGGGTTACGCCTTTTCCAGCGTGCATTGCAGCGGGTGCTGGTTCTGGCGCGCGAAATCCATCACCTGGTTCACCTTGGTCTCGGCGATTTCATAGGGGAAGATCCCGCACACGCCGACGCCGCGCTGGTGGACGTGGAGCATCACCCGGGTGGCCTGCTCCAGATCCATCCCGAAGAACCGCTTCAAGACCATCACCACGAATTCCATCGGGGTGTAGTCGTCATTGAGCATCAGCACCTTGTACTGGCTCGGCTTCTTGGGCTTGGCGCGGGTCTTGGTGGCGATGCCGACCTGTCCGGCGCCGTCCGTATCCTTGCCGCCATCCTCCTCGCCTGCGCACAGGGGTGCGACGAGCGGCAGCCCGGCACTGTCGGCGAGTTCGGGAACGGTCATGAACGGCATGGCTCTCCATTATGGGATTCGCGGGCGTGTGTGCAAGCGGTTGGTGCGCCAAGGCCGTCAAAAGAAAAGGGCCGAGCAGACCCTGGTCTGCTCGGCCCGGCGCTTTTCAGCGCGCTCTCGTGGACCGGGTTGGGAGAGAGAGGAGAGAGGCCCGGTCCAGGAAGGTGTTGCTTAGGCGGCCTTCGAGATCTTCTCGGCGGCGACGCTGACGCGGTTCGAGATCGGAGCGAAGGCATCGTTGTAGAGCTTCACCCAGGCTTCGGTGCGCTTCGAGCCGAACGAGACCAGCGCGTCGAAGTTGCGACGGGCGATTTCGCCCTGGAGCTGCATCAGCTCGGTCGGCGACTTGACGGCGGCGACCTTCTTGGCGTCTTCGGTGACGGTTTCGAGCACGGTCTTGCCGGTTTCGATGTCGCTGCGCACGATGTCCTGCGCGCCGGCGAAGAAGATCTTGCCGCTTTCGACGACGGCTTCGACGTTGGCCTTGCCGAATTCGGTCGCTTCGCCGGCCAGCTCGGTGGTCTTGGCGTAGGCGGTCTTGGCGCGGGTCTGGACGTCAGCGATGACTTCCTTGGCGGTGGCGGTGATGTCGGTGTTCTTGGCGGTGGCCATGATGGTATCCTTGAGCTTGATGACGGGGTTGGTCTTGGGCGCAGCGGAGACCTTTGCGGCCTTCTTCGCGGCAACCGGCTTGACGGTGGTCTTCACGGCCGGCTTCTTCGGCGCGGCGGTCTTCTTGGCGGCGACCTTCTTGGCCGCAGGCTTCTTGGCCACGACCTTCTTCGGCGCGGCAGCCTTCTTCACGGCCGGAGCCTTTTCGGCCTTGGGCGCTTCGACGACCTTGGCAGCCGCTTCGGCATAGGCCTTCTCGGCAGCGGCATCGATCTTGGCGACCGGTGCGGCCTTCGGAGCGGCGGCAGTGGTTTCAACTTCGGACATGATGACCTCGCTTCATGTTGCACTGCACAAAATAGTGAGTGCGACTGCGAAGTCAAGCATTTTTGTGCAGCGCACAAAAAAGCGGTAAATGCCCTATTTTCAGGGCCTTGATGTTAGCGCGTCTTCACATAGCGCCCGGGAGCATCCTCGATCACCTTGTCGCCGGGGCCGCCGGGCACGCGCCTGCCCGTCGCCGGAACGCGTGTGTCGGACTGCTGGTGCAGCCAGCCGAGCCAGTGCGGCCACCAGCTGCCCGGATGCTCCTCGGCGCTCTCGACAAAGGCCTTGAGCGAAGGCGCGCTGCTGTCGCCGAGCCAGTACTGGTACTTGTTCGCGCTCGGCGGATTGACCACGCCGGCGATGTGGCCGGAGCCGGCGAGCAGGAACTCCATCGGCCCCTTGAAGTGGCCGGTGATCCGCCACACGCTTTCGGCCGGCGCGATGTGATCCTCGCGCCCCGCCTGCACGAAGGCCGGCGTGGTGACGCGGGTGAGATCGATCGGCGTGCCGTCCGCCGACAGCGCATCGGGCACCACCAGCTTGTTGTCGCGGTAGAGATCGCGCAGGTAGTCATTGTGCCACTTGGACGGCAGGTTGGTGACGTCGCCGTTCCAGTGCAGCAGGTCAAAGGCCGGATAGTCCTCGCCCAGCAGGTAGTTGTTGACGACGTAGTTCCAGATCAGGTCCTTGCCGCGCAGCGCATTGAAGGTCGCCGCGAGATAGCGCCCGTCGAGATAGCCCTGCGGGGAGAGCTGCCCGATCATCTGCAACTGGCCCTCGTCGATGAAATGCTTGAGGTCGCCGCTCTTCTCGAAATCGACCTGTGCGGTGAAGAAGGTCGCGCTCTTGACCTTGTCGGCCTCGCCGCGCCGCGCCAGCACCGCCAGCGTTGCCGCCAGCGTGGTCCCCGCAACGCAGTAGCCGATGGTGTGGACGGCCGGCACATCGAGCCGGCCGCGGACATGGTCGATCGCTTCGATCTGGGCGCGGATGTAATCGTCCCACACCACCTCGGCCATGCTGGCATCGGCCGATTTCCAGCTGACCACGAACACCGATATGCCCTGATCCACTGCCCACTTGATGAAGCTCTTCTTGGGCGTGAGGTCGAGGATGTAGAAGCGGTTGATCCACGGCGGGAAAATCACCAGCGGCACTTCCAGCACCTTGTCGGTCGAGGGCGAATACTGGATCAGCTGGTAGAGCGGGGTTTCATGCACCACCTTGCCGGGCGTTGCGGCGAGATTTTCTCCCAGCCTGAAGGCGTCGGGATCGGTGTGGGTCAGCTGCCCGCGCTTGAGATCGTTGATGAGGTGCTGCATCCCGCGCACGAGGTTCTGCCCGCGGCTTTCCACGGTGCGCTTCATCACCACCGGATTGGTGAGCAGGAAATTGTCCGGGCTCATCGCCTCGGCCAGCGCGCTGACCGCGAATTCGAGCTGCTGGCGCTTGGCCGGATCGAGCCCCTGCATCCCCTTCACGCTGGTGCGGAAGTATTCCGCCAGCATCAGATAGGTCTGGTGGAGCAGCAGGAAGGCCGGGTGCGCGCGCCACGCCGGATCGGCAAAGCGCCGGTCGTTCCTCGGCAGGGAGGCCGGATCGGGCGCCTCGCTCGCCGCACCGCCGGTTGCGGCCCCGGCAAGGAAGGACTGCGCCACGCCTTGCCACAGCTGGAGCGAATCCTGCGCCAGCCTGGCCTGCGCGTCGAGCAGCCCCTTGGGCATCTGGCCGAGCATGCCCTGCGAGATCACCAGCCACTGCGCCGGATCGATCGGATTGGCACCTTTGGCGGCCTTCTCGGCAGCCTGGCTCGCCTGAAAGGCGGCGAAATCGAGCCACAGCTGCTGGAGCTGGGTGGCGGCGCTCGCCCATTCGCCGAGCTCGCCCGAATCCATGCCCTGCGGCATCAGCGACGCCAGCGCCTCGGGCGTCAGCGGCCCACCGAGCGCCCCGGCGAACAGTTCCCGCATCGCCTCGCCCTGCATGTCGAAAAAGCCCCGCAGGCTCTCCGCTGCCGCGCCCATGCCTGCCATCATGTCCTTGTCGTCAGCCATTGTCCGCAAATGTCCCAAATCCCGCGTCTTGCCGCCATCATGGCCGCGCATGGCCCGGCGCGCCAGCCGCAATCTAGCGAAAACGCCTTTCCTCGGCGACTGCTATTGGCTTAGGGGAGCGTTTGTCCCCTCTGCTTGCATGCCGCGCAAGCATTGCAGGGCGCGCCACGCAGGATGAAGAAGAACGACGATGAATGACCAGTTCTACCGGATGAAGCGGATGCCGCCGTATGTGATCGCCGAGGTCAATGCGATGCGCCACGCCGCCCGTCTGGCCGGGCAGGACATTATCGATCTGGGCATGGGCAATCCCGATCAGCCCCCGCCGCAGCACGTCATCGACAAGCTGTGCGAAGTCGCGGCCAAGCCCGATGCGCACGGCTATTCGCAGTCCAAGGGCATTCCCGGGCTGCGCCGCGCACAGGCGGGCTATTACGCGCGCCGTTTCGGGGTGGAACTCGATCCCGAGACCGAGGTGGTGGTGACGATGGGTTCGAAGGAGGGCCTCTCCAGCCTCGCCACCGCGATCATCGCGCCGGGCGATGTGGTGCTGGCGCCCAACCCCAGCTACCCGATCCACACCTTCGGCTTCATCATTGCCGGGGCCACGATCCGCTCGGTGCCGACCACACCCGACGAGCATTACTGGGAATCGCTCGAACGCGCGATGAACTTCACCGTGCCGCGCCCCTCGGTGCTGGTGGTGAGCTATCCCTCCAACCCCACGGCCGAGACGGTCGATCTGGCCTTCTACGAGCGGCTGGTGGCCTGGGCGAAGGAGAATCAGGTCTGGGTCGTCTCCGACCTTGCCTATTCCGAGCTCTATTTCGACGGCAATCCGACGCCCTCGATCATGCAGGTGCCGGGCGCGAAGGATGTCGCGATCGAGTTCACCTCGATGTCCAAGACCTATTCGATGGCCGGCTGGCGGATGGGCTTTGCGGTGGGCAACAAGCAGCTGATCGCCGCGCTGACGCGGGTGAAGTCCTATCTCGATTATGGCGCCTTCACGCCGATCCAGGCGGCGGCCTGCGCGGCATTGAACGGCCCGCAGGACATCATCGAGACCAACCGCGAGCTTTATCGCAAACGCCGCGACGTGATGGTCGAGGCTTTCGGCCGCGCCGGCTGGGACATCCCCGCGCCCTCGGCCTCGATGTTCGCCTGGGCCCCGTTGCCGCCGGCGCTGAAGTCGATGGGCAGCCTCGAATTCTCCAAGCAGTTGCTGACCCAGGCCGAGGTCGCGGTCGCGCCGGGCGTGGGCTATGGCGAGAACGGCGAGGGCTATGTCCGCATCGCCATGGTCGAGAACGAGCAGCGCCTGCGGCAGGCGGCCCGTAATATCCGGCGCTACCTTCAGTCGGTCGGCGTCAACTCTTCGGCGGCTTGAACTGTCATCTTCGCCAAATCCGGTGCAATCGTTTCCCGAATGGGTTACGTTGTCAGTTAACCTTGGGTCAGGTTTGGAGGAGATGCCCATGTCGTCCGGAGCCGCGCGGCGGCTGACCGACCGGCAGCAAGCCGTGATGGAACGCATTGACCGGCGCGTGCCGATCAAGGTCATTGCGCAGGAACTCGGCGTATCCGAAACCCGGATCAACCAGCACATCCGCGCGCTCAAGGACTTCTACGATGCAGGCAGCCTCGGCGAACTGGTGGAGAATTACCGCGCCACGCTTCCCCCGCCGCCGCCCGGTGCCGATCTCGATCAAACCCCTGAGCATCAACCCCTGAGGGTTGTTGCGGATGCAGATAACCTCCAGCCCTTCAGCGAAGCTGCATACACGAAAAAGCAGATTATCGGCCCGGCCGGTTTCGGCGACCCCTTGCTGCGGGATGACCCCGGACAACTGGTGATGAGCGACGCGATGCCGCTCTTCGATCAGGCGCCCTGGCTGCGGCCGGCCGAACCGCGGGTGGTCCCCGGAGTGCTCGATGGCGAGCACGCCGTGCTGTTCCGGCTGGGGGCGATCGTGGGGATCGCATCGGGAATTCTTGCCGCCGTGGTGCTCACCATCACCGCGGCCAAGACCCTCAGCGACGCGACAGCCGGCAAGGCCACCATCTCCGTGGAGCAACAGGCTGTCGCCGGGTGAGCACCGGCTGGCCGGGGACTACCACGATGACTGACCGTATCCTGACCGATGCCCACAACCTCAAGAAGCTTATCCGCGAAGCCGAAGCCCTGGCCGACGAATCGATCATCGCCATGGCCCGCCTGAAGCAGGCGATGCTGGCCGCGCGCCAGAACCCCGAGATCGAAGTCCACACCGGCCAGCGCGCGCTGATGCGGCTGACCGAAGCGGAAAGCCAGGCGCTGGCGATGTCGATCAACCTGCTGCGCGTGCATGACGAACTCAGCAAGCTTGCCCGGATCCATGCCGCGGGCGATCCCGGCCACCCCACCGTCATCCCGCGCGAGGCGGTGACCACCACCGTGGCGGCCGAACCCGAGACGATGAGCGTCTGAGGCCCGGCCGCTGTCTGCCATGCTGATCGACCTGTTCAACCTCTACCGCGTCGAAGTGCTCCATATCGCCTCCGGCCTGCTGGCCGTGGCGATATGGCGCTGGGGCGCTTCGCCCGAGCGGTGGCTGATCGGGGTGTTCATCGCCACGATGGTCGCGCCCTACCACGTGTCGCGGTGGTTCGGTCTCGGCAGCATTGCGTTCGGACCCTACAGCTGGGCCTATGTCGCCATCGATCTGCTGGCGACCATCGGCTTCGTCGCGATCGCGCTCAATGCCAATCGCAACTACCCGCTGTGGGTGGCCGGGTTCCAGGTGGTGTCGGTGGGGGCCCATGCGGTGCGGGGGTTGGGGGACATGGTCTCGCCGTTTGCCTACATGGTGCTCGCGGCGGGTCCGTCCTATTGCCAGCTGGTGCTGATCGGCGCGGGGTTCATCCGCCACGCGCTGCGCGAACGGCGCTTCGGCAGCTACCGCAACTGGCGGATCACGCGCGAGCGTGCGCCGCTGTTCCACAGCTGACGCAGCGCCGTGCGTTCTGCCATGAATTGCCCGCGTGTCGATCTGTTTGCCGGAGATGCCGGATGGTGATGGCCGCCCTTCAGGCACGCCCTGCACCTGCCGCCCCGCCCGAGGCGCGGCTCGGGCCGCTGGTCGCCTTTCTGCGCTCGGTGGTCCTCGATCCCCGGGATGATCGCGAACGCTGCCACGCGCTGTTCGTCGACGGGCGGCGCTCGTGTCTCGGCGATGCCGGGATCGGGCAGGGCGGGCGCGGCGCGCTGTGCCTGCGGATGCGCGAGGTCTTCGGCGAGGCGCTGCGGCTCGACGCGCGCGGGATCATCCTCGCGCACAACCATCCCTCGGGCGAATGCCGTCCGAGCGGCTGCGACATTGCCGCCACCCAGCAGCTGGCGGCCGTGGCAAGGGCGCTCGACATCGAACTGATCGACCACCTCATCTTCACGCACGAGGCGGTCTATTCCATGCGTGCAGGGGGATTGCTGTGACGCCGACTTACACCAACAGCCTGTTTCCCGACAGCGACACGCTGATCCCGCGCTTCCGCGAGGCGGGCGATGTGACGCTTGATCTGTTCCACCGCGATGGCCGGGTCGAGGATCGCTGGCTGGGCCTGCATCCGCGCGAGTTCGAGCTGCTGTGGCGGCTGGCACAGCAGCCGGGCGAGCGCATGACCCGCCGCCAGCTGCTGGCCGACGTGTGGCGCATCACCTTCGAGCCGGAGACCAACAGCCTCGCGGTTCACGTCGCAAGGGTGCGGGCCAAGCTTGAACCTTTCGGCCTGGCGCGGATCGTCGCGACCCATCCCGAGGGCGGCTATTTCCTCGATGCCCCGCCCGGCCCCGGCAACTTCCGGCTGGCGCGCCCCGTCGGCGCCTGAATTGGCGGCACGGCGTCTGGACTTGGCGGCACGGCGTCTGGACTTGGCGGCCGGAATCGGCAAGGCTGCATCCCCGTCCAGTTTGTCAGGGAACCGCCTCGAACCATGCCAGCCGCCACCATGACCACCAATGACCGCATCGCCATCACCCTTGGCGAGGACGGGGTTGCCGAAGTGCGTTTCACCCGCGCCGACAAGATGAATGCGCTCGATCCCGAGCAGTTTCAGCGCATCATCGAGGCCGGCCACGTGCTCCAGCGGATGAAGGGTCTGCGCGTGGTGGTGCTCTCGGGCGAGGGGCGGGCATTCTGCGCCGGGCTCGACCTGTCGAATTTCTCGCGTACACCGGCCGAGGACGAGCCGGGACTGACGGAACGCACCCACGGCAATGCCAACCGCGCCCAGCAGGTGGCGATGCAGTGGAGGAAGCTGCCCGTGCCGGTGATCGCGGCGGTTCACGGCGTGTGCTTCGGCGGCGGCCTGCAGATCGCCAGCGGCGCGGACATCCGCATTGTCCATCCGGCCACCCGCATGGCGATCATGGAGATGAAGTGGGGCCTCGTCCCCGACATGGGCGGCTATGCCTTGTGGCGCGGCCTGGTGCGTGACGACGTGCTGCGCGAGCTGATCTACACCAACCGCGAATTTTCCGGCGCCGAGGCGCAGTCGCTCGGCCTTGCGACCTATGTGGACGAGAACCCGCGCGAGCGCGCGCTGGCCCTGGCCCGCACCATCGCGCTCAAGAACCCCCACGCGATCCGCGCCGCCAAGCGGCTTCAGGCCGGGATGTACGAGAACGAGACCGACGCGATCCTGATGGAGGAAAGCATCGAGCAGCACGCGATCATGCGGAGCCGCAACCAGGTCGAAGCGGTGATGGCCGAGATGGAACGCCGCAAGCCGAACTTCGAGGATCTGTAGCCGCGCGCCGGCATGGCGCTTTGTGCAACAAAGATTGCCGATGATGGGCGGTGACATCGCGCAGGCGCTGCGCTAGGTGCGCCTGCGCCATGGCCTGCCTGCGCGCCCTCATCCGCCATCATGCCCGGCCCGTGCTGGTGCTGCTGGCGCTTGCCCTGGTGGTCAAGGCGCTGGTGCCGGCGGGCTTCATGCTGTCGCCGGGCAAGGAGCGGTTTCTCACGGTCACGATCTGCGCCGATGCCAGCGGCGTGCCCAAGCAGATGCGGATCGCGCTTCCCGACAGGGATGATCCGCGCGGCGATCATGCCGAGGCGGCGGACAAGGGCCAGTCCTGCGCTTTTTCGGGCCTCGGCCATGCCATGCTCGGCGCCGCCGATCCGCTGCTGCTGGCCGCAGCGCTCGCCTTCATCCTGCTGGTCGGGCTTGCGCCGCTGCGCGCGCCACCCGTCCGCGCGATTCCCTTCCTGCGCCCGCCGCTGCGCGGGCCGCCCTCGCTGAGCATCTGACCGTCACGCGCCGCGCGGCTAGCGCCCCCAAAGGCCGGGGCGATGGGCGCGCGCGCCCAGCCAGCTCACCCTGAAACAGGACAAATTCGACATGATTCCCACCCGCATGGTCCGGGCAAGCCTGCTTGCCGGATGCACCCTTGCCATCGCCAGCCCCGCGCTGGCCGAGCACGCCACCACGCCGCAGAGCCGCGAGGACGCGCTCACCGATACCATCATCGTCACCGCCGGGCGCCGTGACACCATCGCCAGCGATGCCGTGGCCGCGCCGCGCCAGATCGCGCTGCCCGCCGATGCCGCCGCGATCGCCGCGCGGGTCGCGGGGGGCGACATCTTCGGCAACGGCGCGCTGTCGGGCCAGCTCAGCTATCGCGGGCTGGCCGGCGAGCGCGTGCTCGGCCGCGTCAACGGCCAGCGCTTCGCTTCCGGCGGCCCCAACGCGATGGACCCGCCGCTGCACTACGCGCCTTCGATCTTGGTCGAGCGGATCGACGTCGCCCGCGGGGTCGCGCCGGTGGCCGAGGGGCCCTCGCTGGGCGGCGCGATCAATGCCGAGCTGGTGCAGGCGCAGTTCACCGACAGCGCCAGCCTCGTCCCGCAGGTGCGCTTCGCCAGCCAGTATCGCAGCGCCGACGACAGCTACGCCGTCGGCGGCCTTGCGGGGCTGGCGAGCGCGCGCTGGCGCATCGGGGTGATCGCCAGCCGCGAACAGGGCGAGGATTACCGCTTCCCCGGCGGCACCGCAGTCGGCACGCTGTTCGAGCGCAATCTCTATGGTGTCCACGCCGGGTTCCGCACCGGGGCGGGCGAGCTGTTCGTCGAATATCGCCGCAGCGAGACCGATCCCTCGGGCAACCCGCCCTTCGCGCTCGACATGGTCTATTTCAACACCGACTTCGTGCAGGGCGGTTTCCGCGGCGAGATTGCCGAGGATGTCGGCCTGACGGTGCGGCTCGGCCATGTCGCGGTGCGGCACCTGATGGACAACCAGACCCTGCGCCAGCCCGCCGCCGCGCCGGCACAGGCGCGCGCGACCTTCGCCGATGCCGACACCATCACCGCCGAAGCCGCGCTGCGGTTCGGGGACGCGCGCGCCTATCTCGAAGTCGGCGGGGATGCCGAGATCGCCGATCGCTTCGTCACCATCACCAACCCGACCAACCCGGCCTTCTTCATCCAGTCCCAGCCCGATGTGGAGGCCGAACGCTACGGCGCCTATCTCCAGTGGCGTGGGAGCCTGGGCGCGGTGCGGTTCGAGCTGGGCGGGCGGATCGACCGGACCGAGCAGTCGGCCGGAACGCCCATGCTGGGGGCAGCCGTGCCGGCGGGGCCGCGGGGGCTCGCCAATGCCTTTATCGCTTCGGGCCGGCAGGCGGCCGACACCACCTTCGACGGCGCGGCGCGGCTGTGGATCGAGCGCGGGGCCTTTGTCCCGCGCCTGACACTGGCGCGAAAGACCCGCGTGCCGAGCGTGCTGGAACGCTTCGCCTGGTTGCCGACCGAGGCCAGCTTCGGGCTGGCGGACGGCAACATCTACGTCGGCAATCAGGCGCTGAAGCCGGAGGTTGCATGGATTGCCGAGGCCGGGTTCGACTTCGAGAACGACTGGCTGACGCTGCGCCCGACGGTCTATTACCGACGCATCGACGACTTCATCCAGGGCACGCCCTTCGATGCCACGCCGGGGGTGATCAACACCCCGGTCGAGATGGTCGCCAGCATGAGCGGCGATCCCACGCCGCTCCAGTTCCGCAACACCGATGCCGAGCTTTACGGCGCGGA
>CAZQOO010000006.1:39174-41705 GCA_964594845.1 uncultured Porphyrobacter sp.
TGCCACCATCGGCCTGTTCGCGCGCTTCGGGTTTGCCGAGGGACTGGCGCTCGAAGGCGGGGTCGAGAACCTGCTGGACGAGGCCTATGCCCCGCACCTTGCCGGTCGCAGCCGGGTGGGGGCATCGGACGTGCCGCTGCTCGAACGCCTGCCCGGCCCGGGCCGCGGCGTCTGGGCGCGGCTGACCGCGCAGTTCTGAGCCGCAGGGATGCCCACCCCCAACGCCTTCCGTTGGCGGGAGAGGTTGGGGGTGGGTCAGAACAACCGGCTGCGGCCCGCGCGGGTCAATTGCAGCCGTTTCCTACAAGCGGCCGGGCGTCTAGGTTGCGCGCGGCTCTTTGGCATTGTCGGACCCCGATTGCGATTATTACGGGCGTTGTCGCGCGCGCAGGTCCGGTGTCCGTCCGGTGCGCTGCGATTACCTCAAAATCATGAAAATAAAGAAAAATATCGGAAATCACGAAGGTGACGCGGTGTCAACTTCGTCAACTTTGTTATTTTATTGCGCGCGGCCTAGCCAAAAACGGCAACGCACTGGATACCGTCGAGCACCTGCTTGCCGTCGGCGTCCCACAGCCGCAGCCGTTCGGAGGAGTAGCCCGCGTCGGCGTGCTGGCTCGCGTTCTCGGCGAGATACCAGCCATCGCGCGAGCGGCTTTCCGGATCGAGCACGTTGAACGACCAGTTGATCGAGCTGATCGGCCCCTGCCGCCGCATCGCCCGCATCGCGCCGGGCGGCATGACGTCGCCCATCAGCACCAGCTTGGAGACGGGATCGAGATCGTGCGCCTCGGTCAGCCGCGCCCAGCGGCGCACCGTCGCCCCGTGCTCGGCGCCCTTGGGCTGGCCGTAGCGAAGCTCGAAATTCTTCGCGACGAAGCTCGGCGCGAACTGGTGGGTGACGCTCTCGTTGTCCTCGGGCGGGCCGGGCCAGTCCTCGGGCGCGGGCGCGGGGTGGAGCGCATTCGCCTCGCGGCCCTCGGCGAACAGCCAGAAGGCGCTGAGCGCGACTTTGCCCTCGCTGCGGATCTCGCTGCGCACCTGGGTGACGTTGCGGCCCTGGCGGACGATCTCGGCGGAAAGCTCGATCGCCTCGCCCACCGGCGCGACGAAGGCGATCTGCCCGGCGCGCAGGGGCGGCAGGCCCGGGAAGGCGCGCACGGCCATGGTGTAGGCGACCAGCGCCGAGGCCCCGCCATAGAGCGTGCGCCCCTGCATCCAGTCAGCGGCATGGGAAAGGCGGGCAGGTCCGGGCTGGCCGGTGACGGGTTCGAGCAGGCTGGCGATGGTCATGCCTGTCGCCATGCCGTGGCCTGCGGCCCTCGTCCAGACTGACGTTAGGGAAGGAGGGAAAGCAATCACGCATTGCCTTTGCTCCACCGAATCGCTAGTGCGCCGCTTCCGTCCGGGGCATCGTCCCGGGAGGCTCGGCCCGATGGCGGAGTGGTGACGCAGCGGACTGCAAATCCGTATACGCCGGTTCGATTCCGGCTCGGGCCTCCACCTTTTGCAATTGCGCGAACAGGCCGCAAGGCCTAGTCCGCGCGAGGCCGGAATGCCGCTTTAGCTCAGTCGGTAGAGCACATCATTCGTAATGATGGGGTCACGTGTTCGAGTCACGTAAGCGGCACCACCTTTTTTCCGCGCTCTCCGCCCACCCCGCGCGCCTATTTGAACCGCCAGTGTTCCTGCGGCGTAGCGGTTCTAGGCTCGTCCCACCAATGATCTGGGGGTGAGGCAGCATGGGCATTCTGGATCGGTTCCGGCTTGATGGCGAGGTTGCCGTGGTGACCGGCGCGGGCAAGGGCATCGGGCGGGCGATCGCGATTGCGCTGGCCGAGGCGGGGGCGGATGTGGCGCTGGCCTCGCGCACGCAGGCCGATCTCGATGCGGTCGCGGCCGAAATCACCGCGCTGGGCCGCCGCGCTCTGCCGATCGCCACCGATGCCACCGATAGCGCGGCGCTCGAACGGCTGGCCGAAGCAACCGTCACCGCGTTCGGCAAGCTGACGATCTGGGTCAACAATGCCGGCGGCATTCCCGACGGCACCCCGCGCTACCTGACCCGCACGCCCGAGGCAAACTTCGACGCGCAGATCGCGCTCAACCTCAAGGCGGTGTGGACGGGATCCACCGTCGCCGCGCGCCACATGGCCGAGGCGGGCGGGGCGATCGTCAACATCTCGTCGCGCTCGGCCTATGGCCCGCAGGTCAAGAACGGGCCCTATGGCGCGGCCAAGGCGGCGGTGAACAGCCTGACCGCGACGCTGGCGGTGGAAGTCGCGCCGAAGATCCGCGTCAACGCGATTGCCCCAGGCCCGGTGCCGACCGAGAATTTCGACGATTGCATGGGCACCGACACCCCGGAAAAGCGTGACAAGCTGCTGGCCATGATCGGCATCCCGATGGGCCGCTACGGCACCCCTGAGGACATTGCGGCGGCCGTGGTCTACATGGCCTCGCCCGCAGCCAGCTGGGTTACGGGGCAGTGCCTCTATGTGACAGGCGGCCGATAGGCCGGGCGCGCGCAG
>CAZQOO010000006.1:41805-50805 GCA_964594845.1 uncultured Porphyrobacter sp.
CGGGCGCGCCCAAGGATGCGCAGGCGGTGGACTATGCCGCCAATGTCCGGCTGCTCGAGGCGGCGCAGGCCGCCGGAGCGCGGCAGCTCATCCTGCTCTCGGCAATCTGCGTGCAGAAGCCTGGCCTCGCCTTCCAGCACGCCAAGCTCGCCTTCGAGGCGCGTCTGGCGGATAGCGGTATCGACTACACCATCGTCCGCCCGACCGCCTTCTTCAAGTCTCTGTCGGGGCAGGTGAAGCGCGTGAAGGCGGGCAAGCCCTTCCTGATCTTCGGCGACGGCGAGTTGACGCGCTGCAAGCCGATCAGCGACGATGATCTGGCGCAGTTCCTCGTGCAGTGCATCGACAACCCCGAGAGCAGCCGCCGCATCCTGCCGATCGGTGGCCCCGGTCCGGCGATCTCCCTGCGTGAACAGGGCGCGCTGCTGTGCGAGGTGGCGGGGCAGCCGGTGCGGTTCAAATCAGTCTCGCCCAAGCTGTTCACCTATGCCGAGCGGGTGCTGAACCTCGGCGCGGGCGTTTCGGACTGGTTTGCCGAGAAGGCCGAATATGCCCGCATCGCGCGCTATTACGCGACCGAATCGATGCTGGTGTTCGATCCGGTAACGGGGACCTATTCCGCCGATCTCACCCCCGAGTTCGGAAGCGAGACCCTGCGCGATCACTACGCGAAGCTGCTCGCCGAGAGCTAGCGCGGCGCGATGTGCCAGCTTGCCGGAGCGAGCGTCGCGCCGAGGTGCGGGACGAATACCGGCCTGTCCGCGTAGTTGAAGGTGAAGGCGTGGCTGGCCGAGCGGCGCAGTCGGATGCCCTCGGGCAGATCGAGCAACGGCAAGCCCGCCTCGCCTGCCATGCGCTCCACCAGCAGGCGCAGCAACGCGCGGTCGGGCCAGATGGCGCAATAACGCAAGTGCCCGTGGCGCCAGACCACCCCGCGCCCGGCAGCGTCTGCCAGTTCGGGCACCAGATCGCTTGCCACATCCTCGCGCCAGCGGGTGACCGCAAAGCCCTCTCCCGCCTCGGTCACCCCGTCGCGCAAGCTCTCGACACGGGTGACGGTGAGCGGGATCGCGCCGCGCAAGGCTCCGGGGGCGAGGCCTTCGGGGATGCCGAAGCTTGCCGTCTTGCTGCCCGAGCGCGGGCCGAGCAGCACCGGGCAGGCGAGGGCGGATAGCCTTTCGATGAAGCCCTTGGGAATGATCGGCAAGGTCGGCACGACCACCATGCGGTACCCCGCAAGGTCTGCGTCGGGCGCGACGATATCGACGTCCAGCCCGCGCTGGCGCAGCGCGGAGTAGGCTTCGAACACCAGTTCGAGATAGCGGAAGCTCTGCCCCTGCGGCTGGGTGCCGATGGTCCATGCCGCCTCGTAGGAGAACACCAGCGCGACCGGCGCGCGTGCGGTAGCTTGCGGGCCGATGTCGGCGAGCACGGTTGCTGCCGCGCGGACCTCGGGTGCGGCTTCGGCCTCGCTGCCGTCGGGGCGCAGCAGGCCTGCGTGCGACTGCTCCTGCGCGAAAGGGGCCTGTCGCCAGCGGAAGTAGCTCGTCAGCTCGGCCCCGTGCGCCGCAGCCTCCAGCGTCCACAGCGCCACCATGCCGGGGAGCGGCGCAGGGTTGAAGCGCGCCCAGTTCACCGGCCCCGGCTGCTGCTCCATCACCCCCCAGCGCCCGTTCGAGCACCTCCGATAAAGGTCATGGTGGAAGGCGGCGATGTCGGGATGGCCTTGCCTGAGATAGGCGCGCTTTTCCTCCGGGGAGAACCAGAACTGTTCGAGAAAGCCGAGCGGATAGGAATCCCACGTCGCCACGTCTATGTCGCGGCCGACAGCATGGTGATCGAATTCGGTAAAGAAGCCCATGAAGTTGTGGGTGATCGGGGTGCCGGGCGCGTGGGCGCGCAGGATGTCGACCTGTTCGCGGTTGAAGCTCGCCACCTGATCCGACGCGAAGCGGCGATAGTCGAGCCAGTGCGCCGGGTTGGCCTCGGTGACGGTCAGATGCGGCGGATCGACTTCGGCGAAGGAGCGATATTCCATGCTCCAGAAGACGTTGCCCCACGCTTCATTGAGCGCCGCGGGCGTGCCGTAGCGTCCCGCCAGCCACCCGCGGAAGGCCGAAGCGGCGGCGTCCGAAAAGCTCAGCACCGTGTCGTGGCAGCCATATTCATTGTCGGTCTGCCACATGGCGAGCGCGGGGTGCTGGCCGTATCGCTCCGCCAGCGCCGTCACGATCCGGCGGCACTCGGCGCGGTAGCCTTCGTGGCTGAAGCAGTAGTGCCGGCGCGAACCGAAGCCCCGCGGCCGGCCCTGCTCGTCGATCGCCACCATGTCGGGCATTCGGTCCACCAGCCACTTGGGCGGGGTGGCGGTGGGCGTGCCGAGAATCACCTTGAGGCCGGCGGCGTGGAGCGTGTCGATCGCGCGGTCGAGCCAGCCCCAGTCGTAGGTGGCGGGTTCCGGCTCGATCCTGCTCCACGCGAATTCCCCGATGCGGACGAGCGAAAGGCCCATTTCGCGCATCCGCCGTGCGTCCTCGGCCCACATCTCCTCCGGCCAGTGTTCGGGATAGTAGCAGCAGCCGAGTTTCACGAGAGCTTCTCCAGCGCGATGAGCCACGCGGTTTCGGGGTGGGTGAGGGGGAGCGCGAGGCCGTGGGTCATCACCGCGCTGCCCGAGAGGACGAGGCCCTCGCGCCATTGATCGGGGTTGGCGAGGTAATGCTTCGCGCGGGGCGGCCATGGCTCGGGCAGAGACACGCGGTAGCGGGCGGCGGGCTCCAGCCCTGCGAGGCGCACGGGCGCAGCATCGAACACGGGCGAGAACGCGGTCTGGGCGGCAAGGGCGAGGGCCTTGCCTTCGTGCGCTACCATCATGGCAGTGACGTTGGGATCGGGGTGCGCGAGGCGTTGGAGCGCGCCGTGATGCAGCACGCCGCGCCATTGCTTGTAGAGCGCGATATGCGCCGCCAGCGTGGCGCGCTCCTTCTCGCTCATGCGCGCGGGGTCGGCCTCGACCCCCATGTGGCCGAACACCGCGACCTTGGCGCGGAAGTCGATTCCCAGCCTGCGTCCCGTGATCGGATTGGGCGAGGGGCCGACATGGCTGCCCAGCACTTCCAATGGCAGGAACTGGCTCCATGCGGGGATGATGCGCAGGCGCTCGATCGTGTCGTTGTTGTCGGAAGGCCAGACGCGGTGGGTGCGGTTGAGCACGCCGAAATCGATCCGCCCTCCGCCGCTCGAACAGCTCTCGATTTCCACCTGCGGATGCGCGGCGCGCAGGGCATCGATGAGGGCGTAGAAACCCTGCGTCTGGCCCGGCGCCGAAGGGAAGAGATCGCGGTTGTGATCCCACTTGAGGTAGGCGATCGGATATTCGCGCAGCAGCGCATCGAGCCGCGCGAACAGATAATCACGCACTTCGGCCCGCGCCATATCGAGCGCCAGCTGGCCGCGCATGGTGGGGCGCTCACGGCCCTCGGTGTGCAGGCACCAGTCCGGGTGCGCGCGGTAGAGATCGCTGTCGGGCGAGACCATCTCGGGCTCGACCCACAGGCCGAAATCCATGCCGAGTTGGTAGACGCGGGCGATCAGCGGAGCGAGGCCGTTCGGGAAGACGTCGGGCGAGACGGTCCAGTCGCCAAGGCTGGTCTGATCGTTGCGACGACCGCCGAACCAGCCGTCGTCGAGCACGAAGCGCTCGATGCCGAGGCTGGCCGCGTCCTCGGCCAGCGCGATCAGGGCGTCTTGCGAGAGGTTGAAACCGAGCGCCTCCCACGAATTGAGATGGACCTTGCGCGGGCCCCATGTGGCGCGGGAGGGGAGTACGCGGGCGCGCAGGTGAGCGTGGAAGGCCTGTGCCAGCGCCGTGCGGTCGGGGGCGAGGGCGAAGACCGCCTCGGCTGCATCGAGGGCGCTTCCCGCAGGGAGGCTGAACCCCGCAGCGCCCCCGCCGATCGCCATTTGCAGCACCGCGCGGCCATCGCCCTGCCCCTGCGTGTCGCATTCGATCCGGGTGCTGTAATTGCCGCTCCAAACGAGGTGCGCGCCGAGCACTTCGCCGCTTGCCGGGTCGTCGAGCACCAGCCAGTTGCCACCGCCGAAGCCGGGTTTGCCTATGCCAGATCGGGCCGCAAAACCTTCGGGCGCAAGGTCGCGGTGCATCTCGCGCATTTCGCCAGCCCAGCGGCCGGCAAAGCTGGTCAGGCCGGTGAACCGCCGGGGGATCGGCAGCACCAGCGCGGGGTGATCGGCGAGGGTAAAGTTCCGCTCACCATGATTGACGAGATTGCAGCTCACCCTGACGACATCGCCCGCAGTGACGCGCCACCAAGCATTGAAATCGATGCCGAGTCTCTCGTCGTGCCATCCGATCCGGATGTCCCATTTGGTCGCGTCCCAGTCGATCACGCGGAAATCCGTCGGTACTTCGCCCGCAAGCGGATTGTCACGGTCAAGGAGGCGGATCGCAGGCCTCCCGCTCCACCCGCCCTTGCGTTCGGGCAGCAGGCCGGGGCGGGGTGGCACATCGGGCTGGCTCTCGTGCCGCCCGCGCGCACCGGCGGCGGCGAGTGCGGCGAGGTCCTCGCTCTCGGGCAGGCGCGGCCCGGCACAGATGAGGTCCGCCGTGCCCCCTTCTTCCAGCGCGAAGACCAGCGTCAGGGCCTCGCCATCCAGCCGCACATAGTCCAACCGCGCTCTCCCCTGCCGGTGATGAACTGCGCCCCAAGGCTTGCCCGGCATCCGTCAATGCGCTGTAACCGCCCCGAACGAGAGGGGAAAGCGCGAGAATGCCCGAAACCATGTCCGCTGCCAGCATGGTGCAGATCGCGGTGTGCCTCGGCCTCACCGCGCTGATCGGGCTGGCGACCTGGTTCACCACCCGCCGAGACCGGCACGACGGCTCGCAGAAAGACGTCTATCTCGCCGGGGGCAAGCTCAACTGGCTGTTCGTGGCTGGCGCGATCACGCTCACCAACCTCTCGACCGACCAGCTTGTGGGGATGAACGGCAACCAGATGCTGCTGCTGGCGTGGTGGGAGATCAGCGGTTTCGTGGGCCTCCTCATCCTCGCCTTCGTCTTCGTGCCGATCTACTACCGCGCCGGGGTGACGACCGTCACCGAGCTGCTCGAACAGCGTTATGGCGGGGGCGGGATCCGCACGCTGGTGTCGGCGCTGTTCCTCTTCGGGATGATCCTGATCTACCTGCCGGCCGGGCTCTATTCCGGGGCGCTGTTTCTCAAGACCGCGGGGATCGATCTGCCGCTGCTGGTGCTGGCCGGTTTCCTCGGGGTGATCGCGGCGGCCTATACCATTGCGGGGGGTTTGCGCGCGGTGGCGGTGATGGAGACCTATTCGGGCATCGGCGTGCTGGGAATCGCCGTGCTGATCGTGGTGCTGGCGCTCGACGCGGTGGGCTGGGACATCACCCGCGGCGTTCCCCCCGAGCGGCTGACGATGATTGGCGGACCGGATTCGCCGATCCCCTTCGCGACGCTGTTCACAGGCATGATCTTCATCCAGATCTACTACTGGTCGACCAACCAGCCGATCACCCAGAAGGCGATGGCCGCCCCCACCGTGCGCGAGGCGCAAAAGGGGGTGCTGGCAGCGGCAGTGGTGCGCATCCTGATCATCCCGGTGATCGTGGTGGTGCCGGGCGTGGTCGCCTTCCAGCTGTTCGGCGACATCAACGATGCCGCCTATGGCCGGCTGGTGGGCGAAGTGCTGCCGCCGTGGCTTTCCGGCGTGTTCGCCGCCGCCATCGCCGCTGCCGTGATCGCCCATACGGCGGCGGTGATGAATGCGGCGGTCGGGCTCTATGCGGTCGATTTCCACGCCAAGTTCATCGCGCCGGTCGCCAACCACTGGCGCCTGTCGAGTGTGGTGACGGTGCTGTTCACCGCCAGTTCGATCGCCCTGGTGCCGGTGTTCGCCAACGCCACCAGCATCATCAACCTGCTCCAGCAATTGAACGGCCTCAGCTCGATGCCGATCCTGTCGGCCTTCGTGGTCGGGCTGCTGTTCAAGGGCGTGGAAACGCGCGCGGCGATTGCCGGGGTGGTGTGGGGCGTGGCGCTCTACGGGCTCTACACCTTCCATCTGCAACCCGAGGGCATCATCACCCTGCACTATATCCACTTCATGGTGGTGACGCTGGCGACCAGCGTGGCGGCGGCGCTGGCGGTCAACCGGTTGGTGCTGGGCAAGCGGGCGAGCCTTGTCATCGGCGGAGGATGAATTCGTCACCGCGCGTGCACGCGAGCGATTTACAGATATAAAAATATCTTTATATCCGCTCCGTCATGGTGACCGAGGACATCTTCAAGGCACTCGCCGATCTGACGCGGTTGCGCATCGCCCGTCTGCTTTCCACAATGGAGCTGGCGGTGGGCGAGCTGGCACAGGTGCTCGGCCAGAGCCAGCCGCGCGTCTCGCGCCATGTCGGCATCCTGTGCGACGCGGGCCTTGCCGAGCGCCGACGCGAGGGCAGCTGGGTGTTCCTGCGCCAGAGCGAGGCGGGCGGACCGGTGATCGCTGCCGTGCAGCATCTGCTCGCCGTGGCCGAGGCCGAGGAAGACGAATTCGCAGCCCTGTGCGAGGCCGACCGGCGCAAGCTCGCCGCGATCCGCCAATCGCGCGAGACCGCCGCCGAGGCCTATTTTGCCCGTCATGCCGGCGAGTGGGACGAATTGCGCGCGCTCCACAGCCCCGATGCTGAAGTCGAGCGCCGGCTGGCCGAAGCGCTGGCCGACGCGCCGCTTGGCCACCTGCTCGACATCGGCACCGGCACGGGCCGCATGGCGGAACTCTTCGCCGGGAGCGCCGAGCGGGTGGTGGCGCTCGACAAGAACCTCGAAATGCTGCGTGTCGCCCGCGCCAAGCTGCAGCACCTGCCGACCGCGCGGATCGAGCTGGTGCAGGGCGACTTCGCCGACCTGCCCTTTGCCGATGCCCTGTTCGACACGGTGATCCTGCATCAGGTGCTGCATTTCGCCCCCGATCCCGCGCCGGCGCTGGCCGAGGCCGCGCGCGTGCTGCGCAGCGGCGGGCGGATCGCGATCGTCGATTTCGCCGCGCACCAGCGCGAGGAACTGCGCGACCGGCACCAGCACGCCCGCCTTGGCTTTGCTGACCGGCAGATGGCCGAACTGCTGCGCGCCGCCGGGTTTGCCGCCAGCGCTCCTGTGGCGCTCGAAGGCGGTGATCTCACCGTCAAGATCTGGCTCGGCACCCGCCGCGCCGGCTCCGCTTCCCCCGCCTCCGCCTCCGCGAAGGAAACCGCCGAATGACCCCGACCTTGAGCCAGCTCCAGGAATACCGCACCGCCACCGATGCCCCGCTGTTCTCCGGCCTGCCCGGCGATGTTGCGGTGAGCTTCGAATTCTTCCCGCCCAAGAGCGAGAAGATGGAGGCCCAGCTGTGGGATGCGGTGACGCAGCTCAAACCGCTTGCGCCCAGCTTTGTCTCGGTTACCTATGGCGCGGGCGGATCGACGCGCGAGCGCACCCATGCGACCGTGGCGCGGATCATTGCCGAAGCGGGGCTTCCGGCTGCCGCGCACCTCACCTGTGTTGCCGCCAGCAAGGCGGAAATCCGCGAGGTGGCCGAACAATACTGGGAAGCGGGCGTGCGCCATATCGTCGCCTTGCGCGGCGATGCGGGCGAACCCGGCGCGCCCTTCACGCCGCACCCGGAAGGCTATGCCAGCGCGGCGGAGCTGGTGGCGGGGCTCAAGGACATCGCCTCGTTCGAAATCTCGGTCGCCGCCTATCCCGAGACACATCCCGACGCGCTCTCTGCGCAAGCCGACATCGACAACCTGAAGCGCAAGCTTGACGCCGGGGCGACCCGTGCCATCAGCCAGTTCTTCTTTTCTGCCGAGACCTTCTTCCGCTTCCGCGATGCCTGCGCGGCGGCCGGGATCGACGCGCCGATCCTGCCCGGGATCCTGCCTGTCACCAATGTCGCGCAGGCCCGCAAGTTCGCGAGCGCCTGCGGGGCGGCGATCCCGGCATGGATGGACGGATTGTTCGAAGGCCTCGACGCCCAGCCCGCCGCGCGCCAGCTGGTCGCCGCGACCATCGCCGCCGAATTGTGCCGCCGACTTTACGCTGGCGGGGTGCGCGATTTCCACTTCTACACCCTCAATCGCCCCGAGCTGGCCTATGCGATCTGCCACCTGCTCGGAAAGCGTCCCGTCGGAGAAGCCGCATGAGCGCGCGTGACCAGTTGCTTGCCGCCGCACGCGAACGCGTGCTGATCTTCGACGGCGCCTTCGGGACGCAGATCCAGCTGCGCAAGCTGTCGGAGGAAGATTACGCAGGCAATCTCCGCCTGCCTGCCGACCAGAAGGGCAACAACGATATCCTTGCCCTGACCCGTCCCGACGTGATCGCGGATATCACCCGCGCCTATCTCGACGCGGGATCGGACGTGGTTTCGACCAACACCTTCTCGGCCAACCGCATCTCGCAGGCCGATTACAAGGCGGAAGGCCTGGTGCGCGAGATCAACGTGGCCTCTGGCCAGATCGCCCGCAAGCTGGCGGACGAGTATGCCGCGAAGGACGGCAAGCCCCGCTTCGTCGCAGGCGCGATCGGGCCGACAAACAAGACGCTGTCGCTCAGCCCCGATGTCGAGGACCCGGGCTTCCGCGAGATCGATTTCGACGAGCTGGTCGCGGTCTACAAGGAACAGGCCGCGGCGCTTGTCGAGGGCGGGGTGGACTTCATCCTGATCGAAACCGTGTTCGACACGCTCAACGCCAAGGCCGGGATCATGGCGGTCAAGCAGCTTGAGCGCGAGACGGGTCGCGAGATCCCGCTGATGATCTCGATGACGCTGACCGACCTGTCGGGCCGCAATCTTTCGGGCCACACGGTCGAGGCCTTCTGGTATGCGGTGCGCCATGCCAAGCCGCTGACTATCGGCCTCAATTGCAGCTTCGGTGCGGTACAGCTGCGCCCGCACGTCTAGGTGCTTTCGCAGTTCGCCG
>CAZQOO010000007.1:0-15269 GCA_964594845.1 uncultured Porphyrobacter sp.
AGGCCGCGTCGCTGCGGGCGGGCGGTCGCCCTTGCGGTCGCTGCGCGACCGTTTGGCTCCCCTCTGTGAGGTCGTTCCTATTCTTCTTCACATCATCGCGCGCGGGAAGATCGGGCGTTCGCCGGAGGGCGAGCTGGTGGAGCGCTATGCCAAGCGGCTGACCTGGCCGGTGAAGCTCACCGAATGGCCCGATAACGGCGCGGGCAAGGCGGCGGAACCGCTCACCCCGCATCGCACCGTGCTGCTCGACGAACGCGGGAAGGCCATGTCGTCCGAGGAGTTCGCCGCCTTGCTCGGGCGTTGGCGCGATGATGGCGTGCGCGAGACGCGGTTCATGATCGGTGCGGCGGACGGGCATTCGGATGCAGAACGCGCCTCTGCCGATCTGCTGCTCGCTTTCGGCCCGGCAACCTGGCCGCACATGCTCGCCCGAGCGATGCTGATGGAGCAGCTCTACCGCGCCACCACCATCCTTGCCGGGCATCCCTATCATCGGGCATGAGGGCATGATGCGCCGTTCCGCCCTTATCACCGCGTTCGCCTTTGCCGCCGTGTGCGCCGCGCTGTTTGTCGCCCTGCCCGAGACCCGCGCGGCGCGTTCGGTGCTGCTGGTCGAGCCTGCCGAGGCCGAAGCCCAGCTCGCCCGCGCCGCGCGCGAGAGCCGCCGGGCTGAACTGCGTGCCGCCCGCCTCACCCGCACCGCCGAGGCTGCCACCGAAGCCGCCATCCGCACCGCCACCGAAGCCGCCGCGCTCGCCGCGCGCATCCAGCAGGCCGAGGCCGATATCGAGGTTGCCCGCGCGCGCTATTCGCTCGCCCGCGCGGCCCGCACGGCATTGACGGCGCGGCTGGCCGAGAAGCAGGAGCCGACCGCGCGCCTCGCCGCTGCCTTGCAGACCGCCGCACGCCGCCCTCTGGCGCTTTCGGCGTTGCAGCCGGGCTCGCTCAGGGAGGTGGTCTATGTCCGCGCTGTGCTCGACAGCGCAGTGCCGCAGATCCGCCAGCGCACCGCAGGGCTGCGGGCCGAGCTTGACCGCGGCCGCGCGCTCGAGGCCGATGCCGCCCGCGCCTTGGCCAGCCTGCGCGAGAGCGAAACCGCGCTGCGCACGCGCCGGACCGAGCTCGCCGCGCTCGAGAACCAGCAGCGCCTCGCCTCGCGCAATGCCCGCGGTGCCGCCTCGCGCGAGGCGGAGCGGGCGCTCGCGCTGGCCGAGGAGGCGCGCGATCTCGACGGGTTGGTGGCGCGGCTAGACGCGGTTGCTGCGCTGCGCCGCGAACTTGCCGCCCTGCCAGGGCCGGTGCTGCGTCCCGCGAACCTCGCCGCAGCGCTGCCTTCGGAGCCCGCCCCCGCTCCTGCGCCCTCGGCCAGCGCCCCGCCGCCGGGCGATTTCCAGCTGCCGGTCGACGGGCGCACCCTCACCGGCTTCGGGGCGCGGCGGGAAAGCGGGCTGGCGAGCACGGGGATCGAGCTGGCACCGGTCGCCGGAGCACAGATTGTCGCCCCGGCGCGCGGGCGGGTGGCCTTCGCCGGGCCCTATCGCGGGTTCGGGCGAATCGTCATCATCGAGCACGAGGGCGGGTGGACCAGCCTTGTCACGGGTCTTGCCCGGGTCGACGCGGCGGTCGGCGAGGCGGTGATCGCCGGCAGCCCGATCGGGGTTGCTGGCGGAGGCGCGGCGCCGGTAACATTCGAGCTGCGACGCGATGGAAAGCCAGTCAACCCCTTGCAATTTCTTCAGTAAATTCCAGTCTGCGGCACCCGTCGCGGTCTGGGCTGTGCCGTGCCGACACGTCGGAGGCTCCGGTGCAGCGTCTATCTGGCGTTAATCCGGCCGAACCTATACATTCGCAGGCCAAAGGAGCCTTGCTGACCCTATGAAAATCGCCGCTCTCCTGCGCAGCGCCGCGCTCGTCACCGCCGTGGCGCTGATCCCCGCCACCACCGCCACCATGGCCCAGGTCGACGGCCGCGCCGGCCCCGAATTCGCGAAGCTGTTCGCGGTGTTCCAGCGGGTCAAGGCGAGCTATGTCGAGCCGGTAGAGGACGATGTGCTGATCCGCGGCGCGATCGACGGGATGCTGGCGGCGCTCGATCCGCATTCGGCCTATCTCGACGGCGGCGATCTCCAGCGGCTCGAGGCCAGGATCGACGGCAATAATTCCGGCCTCGGCCTGTCGGTGGTGATGGAGGATGGCGCGGTCAAGGTCGTCTCGCCGTTCCGTGGCAGCCCGGCCGATACGGCGGGGATCAAGGCGGGCGATTTCATCACCCACCTCGATGGCAAGCTGATCTATGGCGGCAGTCTCGATGATGCGGTGGCGCAAATGCGCGGGCCTTCGGGCACCTCGATCCGGCTGACCATCTTCCGTCCGGGCCGCGAGGAGCCGATGGAAGTCGACGTGACGCGCGGCGTGATCGAGCTTGAGCCGGTCACCCACGAACTCCAGCCCGGCAATATCGGGGTTATCACCGTCAACGAATTCTCGGCCGATGTCGGCGCGGACGTCTACAACGCGTGGACCGAGATCAAGAAGAAGTCCGGCGGCCGCGTGAACGGGCTGGTGCTCGATCTGCGCAACAATCCCGGCGGCAGCCTCGATGAATCGGTGGCGCTGGCCGACCTGTTCCTGACCGACGGGCGGATCGTCAGCCAGCGCGGCCGTGCGCGGGGCGAGACGATGCTCTATGACGCCGAGACGGTCTATCGCGGCGACATGGCTGAAGGCGTGCCGATGATCGTGCTGATCAATGCCGGCTCGGCTTCGGCCTCGGAAATCGTCGCCGGGGCGCTCCAGGATCATCGCCGCGCGCTGATCATGGGCGAGCGCAGCTTCGGCAAGGGTTCGGTCCAGTCGCTGCTGCCGCTCGGCCCCGACGCCGCGCTGAAGCTGACCACCGCGCGCTACTTCACCCCTTCGGGCAAGTCGGTGCAGGAAGGCGGGATCAAGCCGGACATCGCCGTTCCGCAGATCTCCGACCCCGACTTCGCGCTGCGCCAGAAGTACCAGACCCGCGAAAGCGATCTGCGCGGCCATCTGATCAACGAAATCGGCATCAAGGACGAGGAGATGGAGGCCGACAGCATCGCCGATCCGCGCTTCCAGCTGACCTCGGCCCAGCTTGAGGAGCAGGGGGTCAAGGACTTCCAGCTGCACTACGCAATGGAAACCCTGCGGCGCACCACCCGCAGCACGGTGGCGCTGCGTCCGGCGCGGAAGTAAGGCCGCAGATCATGGATAAACCTGGCAAGGCGCGGCTGCTGGCCGTGCTGGTTCCGGCCGCGCTGCTCGGCGGGGCCTATGTGGCACAATACGGCTTCGGCCTGCCCCCGTGCGAGATGTGCTGGTGGCAGCGCTATCCGCATTTCGCCGCCCTCGGCACTGGCCTGCTCGCCTTCGTGATGCAGCCGTCGCGGGTGTGGACCGCGCTGGCGGGGCTCGCCATCCTTACCTCCGGGCTGATCGGCGGCTATCACGCAGGGGTCGAGTATGGCTGGTGGGAGGGGATCACTGCCTGCACCGCCTCGGGCGTGGACGTGATGGACTTCTCGACCCCGCTGATCCGCTGCGATGTCGCCCCCTGGACCTTGTGGGGAATTTCGCTGGCGGGCTTCAATTTCCTGATTTCGAGCGTCTCGGGTGCGGCCATTGTGGCGCTCGCCGCGTATCGGAAGTAGAAGGCAAGCATGGCGCCGAAAAGTGGGAACCGGTTTTCGGCCTAAGGCGATGCGACGACAACGCCTCAAAAGGAGCGGAAATGATGCAGCGCGATGAACTCCACCGCATGATCCGGGTCGATCAGGCCGGCGAATTCGGCGCGACCCGCATCTATGAAGGCCAGCTCGCCGTGATGGGCGATCGCGGACCGCATTCGGCCGAGATCCGGCACATGGCGGAGCAGGAGCGCGAGCACCGCGCCAAATTCGATGCGCTGCTGGTGAAGCGCGGCGTCCGCCCCACGGCGCTGCATCCCTTCTGGTCGGCGGCGGGCTATGTGCTGGGCGCGGGCACGGCGCTGCTCGGGCCGGAGGCGGCGATGGCCTGCACCGCGGCGGTCGAAACCGAGATCGACAAGCATTACAGCGACCAGCTCGACAAGCTGGCCGAGAGCGGGGCTGATCCGGAGCTCGCCGAAATGATCGAGGCTTTCCGCGAGGACGAGCGCGAACACCGCGACGCTGCGCTCGCCAACGGCGCCGAACGCGCGCCGGCCTATCCGCTGCTCGCCGGTGCGATCAGGCTCGGGTGCCGGATTGCGATCAAGGTGAGTGAGCGGATTTAGGGAGAACTGGAAGGGATATTCCGTTCGCCCTGAGCTTGTCGAAGGGCCGTTTTTCTTCTTGCTACCGGGAAAGTAAAGGGCGGTGCTTCGACAAGCTCAGCACGAACGGAGCTTGGGGTAGGCCCCCTCACAAACTCCAGTACACCAGTTCCTCGGGCAGCCCTTCGCGGGCAAGTGCGCTTTTCACATCGACCAGCACGCCGCCTTCGCGCACCCGGGCCACCAGATCGGCCGGGTTGGCGATATATTCCGCGTGGTTCACTGCCAGCACCAGCGCGTCGAGCCCCACCAGGGCCTCGGGCGGGCTGAGCGCGATGCCGTATTCGTGCAGTGCCGCTGCCGGTTCGGCCAGCGGATCGCTTACCAGCGCATCGATCCCGTATTCGCGCAGTTCGGCGAGGATGTCGGGCACCTTGGAATTGCGGATGTCGGGCACGTCCTGCTTGAAGGTCAGCCCCAGCACGCCGACGCGGGCGCGGCAGGGGGAAACCCCGGAGGCGATCAGCAGCTTGACCAGCTTCTGCGCGATTTCGCGTCCCATCGCGTCGTTGATCCGCCGACCTGCAAGGATCACCTCGGGCCGGTAACCGAGCTTCTCCGCCGCCGCCGTGAGGTAGAAGGGATCGACCCCGATGCAGTGCCCGCCGACAAGGCCGGGGGTGAAAGGCAGGAAGTTCCACTTGGTCCCCGCCGCCGCCAGCACGTCGCGCGTGGCGATACCCATGCGGTCGAAGATGAGGGCGATCTCGTTCATCAGCGCGATGTTGAGATCGCGCTGGGTGTTCTCGATCACCTTGGCGGCCTCGGCGACCTTGATCGAGGGCGCCTCGTGAAGGCCCGCATCAACGATCGCGCCATAGACCGCGCGCATCCGCGCAAGCGCCGCCTCGCTGTCGGCGGCGATGATCTTGGTGATGGTCTCCAGCCGGTGGACATGATCGCCCGGGTTGATGCGTTCGGGGCTGTAGCCGAGCGCGAAATCGCGGCCCTGTGTCAGCCCCGAGGCCTCGGCCAGCCACGGCCCGCAGATCTCCTCGGTGACGCCGGGAAAGACGGTTGATTCGAACACCACCAGCGCGCCCTTGGCGAGGCGCGGGCCGATCGCTTCGCAGGCCTTCTGCAGCGGGGTAAGATCCGGGCGGCGCTCCTCGGTGATCGGTGTCGGCACGGTGACGATGATCATCTGCGCGCCCTCAAGCGACGCGGGATCGTCGGTCACGGCAAGCCCGCAAGACGCCAGCCGCGCATCGGCGATTTCGCGGGTCGCATCGTGACCGGCGCGCAGCTGGGCAACGCGGGCAGCAGAGATGTCGAACCCTGTCACCACGGCGCGGCCAGCCAGCCGCTCGGCCAGCGCCACGGCCACCGGCAGGCCGACATAGCCCAGCCCTACAACTGCGATCCTTGCATCCATGCAAGGCGGCATAGATGCAGGGGACTCAATTTTTCGCTAACCACGCATCCCCGCGGGGGCTTCAGCGAGGGTTCAGCGCATGCACTCTAGACAAGCGGGGCCGCCCAAGCGCATGGCAGGGGCACACCGCCTTGCCGGACAAAGGACCTGACGCGATGAAGTACCTGCTCTCCGCCGCCGCTTTCGCCGCTGTTGCTGCCGGTGCCAGCCCGGTCGCCGCCCAGAGCGCGAACGAGAAGATCAACATGGTGATCGCCTATAATGAAAGCGAATGCCCTGTTGCCCAGCCGGGCGAGGTGGTGGTGTGCGAGATTCTGGTCGAAGAGGAGCGCTACCGCATCCCTTCGAACCTGCGCTATAGCGACAACCCGGCCAACCAGTCGCACGCCCGGCAGGTCGACCAGATCAAATATGTCGGCGATTTCGGTGCAATGAGCTGCAACCCGGCGGGTCTGGGCGGCTTTACCGGCTGCACCCAGAAGTTCATCGAGGCCTGGGCGGCTGACCGCAGCGAGGCCGAGGGTGTGCGCTTTGGCCAGCTGATCGAGAAGGCGCGGGCTGACCGTCTGTCGACCATCGATGCCGATGCCGCCGCCGAGCAGGAGCGGGTCGAGATGATCGAGCGCGAATACATGCAGCGGCTCGAACGCGAGCGGCAGGCCGAGCTGCCGGGCGAAAGTGCGCTGCCCGCCCCCAAGGCCCAGGCCGAGGATGGCGACAAGCCCGAATAGGTCAGGGCCTCAGACCCCGTAATAGTCCCGATACCACGCGACAAACCGCGCCACGCCCTCGCGGAACGGGGTCTGCGGGGCATAGCCGGTCAGCGTTTTGAGCAGGCTCGCATCGGCCCAGGTCGCGGGCACATCGCCGTGCTGCATCGGCAGGTAGTTGCGCACCGCCGGGCGCCCGCATTCAGCCTCGATCGCCTCGACGAAATCCAGCAGCCGCACCCTTTCCCCATTGCCGATATTGACCACGCGGAACGGCGCGACGGGCGAGAGGCTGTCGCCCTCGTCGATGTCCTCGGGGCTTTCGGGCCGCACCGGCGCGGCGTCGATCAGCAGGCGGATGCCGCGCACCAGATCGGCGACATAGGTGAAGTCGCGGTACATTTCGCCGTCGTTGTAGATGTCGATCGGGGTGCCTTCGAGAATCCCGCGGGTGAACTTGAACAGCGCCATGTCGGGCCGTCCCCACGGGCCGTAGACCGTGAAGAAGCGGAACATCGTCACCGGCAGGTTCCACAGGTGGGCATAGGAATGCGCCATCGCCTCGTTCGCCTTCTTGGTCGCGGCGTAGAGGGTGAGCGGCGTGTCGCATTTCTGCGTTTCGGCGAAGGGCATTTCGGTGTTGGCCCCATAGACCGAGCTGGTCGAGGCCATCAGCAGATGCTCCACCCCAAGCTCGCGCGCGCATTCCATCACGTTGAAGGTGCCCACGAGGTTTGCATCGACATAGGCGCGCGGGTTTTCAAGGCTGTAGCGCACCCCCGCCTGCGCGGCGAGGTGAACGATCACATCGGGCTTCTCCGCCAGTGCAAGGGCGCGCAGGGCCTCGAAATCCTCCAGCATCCCCTCGGTGCAGGTGAAATGCGGGTGCTGGAGCAGCATCTGGTGGCGGCGCTGCTTGATGCGCACGTCGTAGTAATCGGTCATCCCGTCATAGCCGACCACGCGGAAGCCATCGTCCAGCAGCAGTTGCGAGAGATGGAAGCCGATGAACCCGGCTGATCCGGTGACGAAAACGGTGCGCATGACGGGCCTTCCCCCTTGGGCTTGTGCGCTCCTGTATTGGTGGGCTTGGGGGGCGGATGCAATCGCCTTGGCACAGGGGCCGGGCGGGCTGCCGCCACTTTTTGCTTGTCTGCGCAAGGTTCTGCGTGGATTGCAGCGCAAGGACAGGAGCGGCGGCGGGCAGGCAATCGCCTCGCCAGCGACAACAGGCATGGGCATTCCGGCACTTCATCACATCGCGCGAGGCATGACAGCGGGGCTGGCAGTGGTGCTGGCCGCGGGAGTCCTGCCTGCCGGTGCCGCCTCGCAGGAGGCCGCATATGGCCCGGCGGCGAGCCCGGAGCCGGGCGCCGAAGCGCCCGCGCGCGAAGCACCGACCGGCCTGCCACCGACGCTGGCGGCGCTGGCCGACCGGGCGCTGTCGGATAATCCCCAGGTGCTCGCCAGCCGCGCCGCGCTGGCGGTATCGCAGGCCGAGCTCGATGCCGCCAAGTGGCAGCGCTATCCCAGCCTCACCGCCGAGGCGCTGGCCGCGACGGGGGGCTCGAACGCTGCCGACATCGACGGACTGGCGCTCAATGTCGCGCTGGAACAGCCGCTGTGGGCGGGGGGCACGATCAGGAACCGGATCGCCGCCGCCGAAGGGCTGCGCGATGCCGGGATGGAGGGCCTGCGCGAGGCGCGGCTCGGCATTCTCTCCGGCATCATCGAAGCATGGTTCGGCGTGGTGCGCGCCGACGAGCGCGCGCGGGCGCTGGAGACCGGGATCGCCGATCACCGCGCGCTGGTCGCCTCTATCGAGCGGCGGGTGGCGCAGGAAGTCTCGCCGCTCGCCGATCTGACGCTGGCGCGCTCGCGCACCACCCAGCTCGAGATCGAGCTCGCCGCGGTGCGCGAGGCCGGGGCCAATGCGCTGGTGCGGCTGGGCGAGCTGGCGGGCGAGGTGCCCGATCCCCCGGCAATGCCCGACGCCGCGATCTTCGACGCCGTGCCGCCCGAGCCGGTGGCGATGGACGAGATGACCGGCTGTGCCCCGGCGCTCGGCCGGTTGCGCGGCCAGATCGCCTCCGCCGAGGCCGAGGTGAAGACCGCGCGCGGCGCGCTCTATCCGCAACTGCTGCTGCAACTGTCGCAGAACGAACTGACCGGCGCGCGCGCCGCGCTGGTGCTGCGGGCGCAGACCGGCAACGGCCTCTCGCGCTTTTCGGCGATCGACCGGGCCAAGGCACGGGTCGATCAGTCGATGGCCCAGCTCGGCGCGGCTGACCGCGAGATCCGCGCCCGCCTGAGCAACGAATATGTCTCGCTGCGCTCCAACCGAGCGCAGGCCGAGGCCGGCATCGATGCGACGCTCGCCGCCGCCGATTTGCAGGCGAGCTACCAGCGCCAGTTCGTCGCCGGGCGGCGCAGCTGGCTCGATGTGCTCAACGCTGCGCGCGAGCTGGTGAGCGCGCGGATTTCCGAAAGCGACGCGCGGGTGAACGCGGCGGCCAATGCGACGCGCATCCTTGCGCTGTCGTGCCGCTGGCGTCCGGCCGGGCTCTAGGGCAAGACACGCGCCATGGCTGCCGATCTCCTTGTCGCAATCGAACGCACCGCCGACGCGGCGGGCCGCCCCCTGCCGCCGGGCTGGGCCGACGGCTGCGACACCGATGCGCTGCCCGAGGGGCCGCCGGCGCTCGAAGCCCTGCGCGCCGCGCTTGGCTGGGAGGCTCCGCAGGCAATCGAAGGCCGTCCGCGTCCGGATGCCTTTCCGCTGCTGGTCCACGATGCCGCGCGCGGCTGGCTGGCGGCGCGGCAATGGATCGGCGAGGAGGAGCTCGCGCTGGCGGGTGGCGGCACGCTGGCCTATGACGGCGGGGGGCAGGCCTTCTTCCGCCTCGACTGGCCCGATCCGCTGGGTGAGAGCGACGTCACCGCCTTCCAGATCTTCTCCCGCGCCATCGCCCGCCGCAGCCGCGCGCTGGTGCTCGCCGGGCTGGCGACGGTGTTCGCCAACATTCTCGCGCTGGCGATCTCGCTCTATGCGATGCAGCTCTATGACCGGGTCATCCCGCTCGCCAGCTTCGCCACGCTGATCGTGCTGACGGTGGGGGTCGCCTTCGCGCTCCTGCTCGATCTGGCGCTGCGGAGCTTGCGCGGCGTGCTGATCGAGGCCGAGGCGCAGGCGATCGACCGCGAGGTGTCGGAATTCTTCTTCGCCCGCGCGCAGGCGATCCGGCTCGATGCGCGCCCGGGCGGGATCGGGACGATGGCCGCGCAGATCCAGGGGCAGGAGCAGATCCGCCAGGTGATGTCCGCCAGCTCGCTGTTCGTGATCACCGATCTGCCGTTTGCGGTGCTGTTCATCTTCGTGGTGCTCGGCATCGGCGGGCCGCTGGCGCTGGTGCCGCTCGTCAGCTTCCCCGTCGCGATCGGCATGGCGCTGCTGTTTGCGCGGATCATCCGTCAGAGCGCCGAACGCGCGCAGGTCACCGGCACCCGCAAGAACGGGATGCTGGTCGAGATGCTCGACGCCTCCGAGACCCTCAAGGCCAATCTCGGCGGCTGGCACATGCTGGCGCGCTGGAACCGGCTGGTGGCCGAGATCCATCACTATGATTATCCTGTGAAACGCGCCTCGGCGGTGTCGGGGGCGCTGTTTTCGACCATGCAGCAGGCGACCTATGCGGCGGTGCTGTGCTTCGGGGCCTATCTGGCGGCGACAGGCGCGATCACCACCGGCGCGCTGCTGGCCTGTTCGATCATCGTCGGGCGCATCAACGGCCCGCTGATCGCTCAGCTGCCGGGGCTGATCGTGCAGTGGGGCTATGCCCGCTCGTCGCTCAAGGGGCTGGATTCGCTGCTGCGCTATCCGGTCGAGACAACCGCCTCGCGCGGTGGCCTGCGCCCCGGCAAGCTGGCCGGGCCGATGGTCCTGCGCGAGGTGCGCTTTGCCTATCGCGGCGGGCCGGAAGTGCTGGCGATCGAGGGGCTGGAGATCCGCCCGGGCGAGAAGGTGGCGGTGCTCGGCGGGGTAGGCGCCGGCAAATCGACCCTGCTCAAGCTGCTCGCCGGGCTCTATTCGCCTGCGTCCGGCACGATCACGCTCGGGGGGCTCGATCTGTCGCAGATCGCCGAGGAGACCCTGCGCCGCAATGTCGGCTATCTCTCGCAAAGCTCGCGGCTGGTGCGCGGGAGCCTGCGTGACAGTCTGACGATGGGGCTGGCCGGGGTGAGCGACGATGATCTGATCGCGGTGGCGCAGGCGACCGGGCTCGATGCGTTGTTCGCCGGCGGAAGCCGCGGGCTCGATTCCGAGCTGCAGGAGGGCGGCGCGGGGCTATCGGGCGGGCAGCGCGCGCTGGTGGCATTGAACCGCCTGATCCACGCTGCGCCCTCGGTGTGGCTGCTTGACGAGCCGACTGCCGCGCTGGATGCGGCCAGCGAGAAATCCGTGCTCGATGCGGTGCAGGCGCGGCTGGGGCCGGATTCGATCCTCGTCATGGCGACCCACAAGTTTCCGCTGGTCGAACGGTTCGACCGGGTGGTGGTGATGGCCCGGGGCAATGTCATCCGCAGCGAACCGGCGGATGAATTCCTTCGCAAGATCAGGGAGTTTTCCGCTGCGCCTCCGCCTCCGCGGTCGGGCGGGGGCGGCCTCGTCAGCACGAAGATCAATACCGGAGGCGGGGCGTGAAGGGGCTGCTGCGTCCGGCCGGGCTGATCATCCTTGCGATTGCGGCGACGATCCTCGGCTTCATCGGCTGGGCGCTGTGGGCCGAGCTCGATCAGGTCGCGCGCGCGCCCGGGCGGGTGGTGCCGTTCGCGCGGGTGCAGGTGGTGCAGTCCGAACAGGACGGCGCGATTGCGCGCATTGCCGTGCGTGAAGGTGCGCGGGTGAAGGCGGGCGACCTGCTGATCGCGCTCGATACGGTGCAGCTCGAAGCCGCCGTGCGCGAGGCGCGGCTCAAGGTCGCCGGCTATGAAAGCCGCATGGCGCGGATCACTGCCGAGCTTTACCAGCGCCCGCTTGCCTTCCCCGAAAGCCTCAAGGACTTCCCCGAGTTCACCGCCAACCAGCGCCAGCTCTACACCCAGCGCCGCGCCAGTCTGGATGGCGAGCTGGCGACCCTGCGCAATCTCGCGCGGTTGCAGCAGCAGGAGCTCGATCTCAACCAGCCGCTGCTGGCGACCGGCGACGTCGCCCGCTCGGAGATCATCGCCATGCGCCAGCGCGTGGTCGAGACCGAGGGACGCATCTCCGCGCTCAATGCCCAGTACCTGCGCGAATTGCAGGGCGAATTCACCTCGACCGAGGAACAGCTCGCCGCCGCGCGCGAACAGCTGGCGCGGGCCGAGGACAGCCTTGCCGCCGCCGCGCTCAAGGCGCCGACCGACGGGATCGTCAAGAACGTGCGCGTCACCACCATCGGCGGCGTGGTGCGCGCGGGCGAGGAAGTGCTCCAGATCGTGCCGGCGGGGCGGAAGCTGATCGTCGAGAGCCGGGTCTCTCCGCGCGACATCGCCTATGTGAAACTCGGCCAGCGCGCGCGGGTCAATTTCGATGCCTATGACAATGCCGTCTACGGCTCGGCCGACGGCAAGGTGGTGTTCGTCAGCCCCGACACCATCGTCGAAACCGCGCAGGACGGATCGACCGAGGCCTATTACCGCGTCAATCTCGAAGTCGACACCGCGACCATGAAGCAGGACGGTGGCAGCGTGGCGATTGATCTGCAACCGGGCATGACCACAACGGCGGAAATCCTTACCGGCAAGACGACCGTGTGGAACTATCTCACCAAGCCGATCTTCAAGACGGTGTCGCAGTCGATGCAGGAACAATAGGGCGCATGGGTGCGTTTTCGGGCTTTCGGGCCTTGTGAAAAACCCTTATTTGTCAGCGGCAGGTGGGGCAGCTTCTCGCCGCGATTCACGGGAATATTTGCATGCCTACCTTCACCGGCACCAGCGGCAACGATGTCATCATCGGCACCCAGGCCGACGATACGATCAATGGCAGCGGCGGGAACGACACCATCACCGATGCCTATGGCGATGACATCATCGATGGCGGTGACGGCGATGACGTGATCGTTGACGAGGGCGGCAGCAACACCATTCGCGGCGGCGGCGGCAATGACCGGATCACCGTCAGCGACACCCTCTCCCTCCCCGGCAGTTCAATCGGCAATCCGCTGCGCACCAATCTGGTCGAGGGCGGCGCGGGCAACGATCTTGTCACCGTCGGCCGCCTTCCGATCGGCACGCTGACAGTCGATCTTGGCGAGGGTGATGACATTCTCCGGCTCGCCGATCTGATCTCGGCCAATGCCACCTTCCGGCTCGGCACCGGGCGCGACACGGTGGTGCTGACCTACAATTATGGCGATGCTGTCAGGAACAACCTTGGCATCCTGACGCTGGCCGATTTCACGGCGGGCGATGCGGGCGACATTCTGAACCTCGGCGAGATGGTGCGCGGGCTGTTCAGTAGTCCGACCGTGTTCGCCGCCTTCAACGGGGGCAATCCCTTCGCCAATGGCGTGCTGCGTCTGGTGCAGGACGGCGCGGATACTCTGATCCAGCTCGATTACGACGGGTCCAAGAGCAACATCGTCGCGCCTTTCACCATCATCCGCTTGCAGAATGTTACTGCCTCCAGCCTGACTGCGGCCAACTTCTCCGGGCTCAATCCGGCTGGCGGAGAGCCTGCGGTGCCAACCATTACCGGCACGAGCGGCAATGATCTGATCTTCGGCCCCTCTTCGGGCGCGACCATCGACGGCGGTGACGGGGCGGACGAGATTTTCGGCGGTTTCCGCGCCGACACTATTGATGGCGGCATCGGCAACGACATCATCGATGGTGGCGCGGGCAGCGACACCCTGCGCGGCGGCGTGGGCGATGACCTCATCACCGACGAATGGGGCAATGACGTGATCGAGGGCGGTGCGGGCAACGACCGCATCCTGATCTTCCGCCCCGGCATCTCCGGGGTCGACACGCCGCTTGCCGAAATCGTGACGATCAACGCAGGCGACGGCAACGACTACGTCCGGCTCGAACTCGATCGTCGTGATTTTGCCCCGATCAACCATCGCACGCTGCACGGGGTGGTCGATCTCGGCGCGGGCGATGACGTCATCGAGCTGACTACCGCCGCGCTGCAGGTGCTGCTGCCGACCGCGCAGATCACGCTCGGCACCGGGCGTGACCGGGTGATCCTCGACACACGTGCGCCGCAGCTGGGCGTATCAGTCACCATCACCGATTTCGCCGTGGGCAATGCGGGGGACATTCTCGATCTTCCCCTGTCCCTGTTCATCGCGCAGGGGTGGGACCGGATCACCAATCCCTTCGCCACCGGTCACCTGTTCCTGCAGCAGGACGGGGCGGACACGCTGGTCCGCTTCGATTATGACGGCAGCGCGCCGGGCACCGAGCATTTCACGTTGGTGCGGCTGCAAGGCGTCACCGCATCGAGCCTGACCGCGGCCAATTTCAACGGCTACAACCCGACCGGCACGGCCTCGTCCTACCAGATTCCTGCGGGCACAGTTGGCAATGACGTGCTGACCGGCTCTTTCGGCAACGACACGATCGATGGCGGTGACGGCGATGACATCATCACCGAAATCTTTGGCGGTTCGGACACGCTGAACGGCGGTAACGGTAACGACATCATCCGTGTCGCCACCCGCTTCTCGCCCACCGCCGACACAGTGACGATCGACGCCGGTGCGGGCAACGACCTCGTCGATGTCGCTATCAACTCCTCTTCGGGGCAGGAGGCAGTGCTGACCGTCAACCTCGGCAGCGGCGACGACCGGCTGATCCTGCGCTCGCTTTCGAGCCGCGGCACGGTGGTGACGCTGGGTGCGGGGCGTGACGTCGTCGAGCTTCCGGTCGGCCTTTCGGCAGGGAGGCTCGGCCCCCTCACCTTCACCGATTTCCAGACCGGCGCGAACGGCGACCGCCTCGACTGGAACCTGTTTCTCGAAAGCGAGCTGTCCATTCAGGGCGACACCGATTTCGAGCCCTTCATCCAGGAGCACGCGCGGCTGCTGCAGGTCGGCAACGACACCCATCTTCAGGTCACCGAGCTGGGGTACAGCGTGCAATTCCGGACCATCGCGGTGTTCCAGAACACGCAGGCGACCAGCTTCACGTCCGATAACCTCGGCTTTGATCCCAACCACACGACGCTACTCGGCACCACCGCAGACGAGACGCTGGGGGGCACCGCCAATCTCGATGTGATCTGGGGTGGCGAGGGCAACGACACTATCAACGGGCTGGGCGGCAACGACCGGCTCTATGGCGAGGCTGGCAACGACACGATCAACGGCGGCGACGGGAATGATTTCATTCGCGGCGGGCTGGGTGACGACACCCTGCGCGGGGACGAAGGCGATGACACCATCGACAGCGGCGGCGGGCGCGATGCCGTGTTCGGCGGCGGCGGTAACGATACGATCTTCGATTTTGGCGGGATCGACAATATCGATGCAGGGACGGGCAATGATCACATTGAAGTCCGCCTGTCCTTCGAACTGACCGCCGATGGCGGGGGCATTGCCCCCGGCCGGGTGCTCGCTGGCGCCGGCAATGATGTGGTGGTGATCACCGACGCCTTCTTCGGCACCAACAATCCGCCCGAGAACGCTACCCTCTATTCCGTCGATCTTGGCGCGGGCGACGATCTGCTGATCACTGACGGGCATTTCGGGCGGATCACGCTCGGCACCGGGCGCGACACCATCCGCTTCGTCGAGGGGGTCGACAGCTATGGTTCGGTGATCACCGATTTCCAGACCGGCGCGAGCGGGGATGTGATCGACTTGTCCGGGCTGCT
>CAZQOO010000007.1:15369-17381 GCA_964594845.1 uncultured Porphyrobacter sp.
AGCTTCGTCAATTCGGGCACGATCTTTGTGCGCAACAGCCTCGAATCGGATTTCTTCAGCGTCGGCGTGCTGCTGATCGAGACGCCCACCCCCGACATTTCCCCCCCGCGCGTGATCGAGAACAGCGGGACCATCTCCGCCGATATCGCGATCCTCTCGGCCGATGGCAGCCCGCCGGGACAGGTCACCAACCATGTCCGCAACACCGGGCTGATCGAAGGCGCTATCCTGCTCGGCTTCGGCAACGACGCGGTGTTCAACAATGGCGGCGGCGAAATCCGCGGCGTGGTGCTGCTGGAAGAGGGCGACGATCTCTACGACGGGGTCGGCGGGGCGCTCAACGGCAACGTGCGGGGCGGTCTGGGCAATGACACCTACCGCATCGACAATGCCGCAACCGACATCATCGAAGATGCCGATCAGGGCACCGACACGGTCGAAAGCGCCGTCAGCTACACCCTGCGGACCAATTTCGAGAACCTGCGCCTGCTTGGCGGGGCCGACCTGTCGGCAACCGGCAACGGGCTGGCCAACCTGATTGTCGGCAATGCCGGCAACAATGTCCTGTCGGGTGAGGGCGGGAACGACACGATCGAGGGCGGCGATGGGGCCGACCGGCTGATCGGCGGCGCAGGCAACGACACCCTGAACGGCGGCGTCAACGTCGACACAGCGGTGGTGCGCGGGCTGCGCTCGGCCTACACGGTGACCCAGACCTCCACCGGCGTGTTCCGCGTGGTCGGCGCGGACGGCACCGATACACTCACTGCGATCGAGTTCCTCCAGTTCGACGACCAGATCCTGCGCCTGCGCCCCGGGACCGGCGTGACGGTCAACTTCAACACCGCGGACCGAACGGTCTACCAGTCCGCGATGAACGCGATCCGCGACTTCGACGGCAATGCGCTCGGCGGCAATGGCGGCTGGCTGCGCATCGGGCAGGCGGATGTCAACGGCGATGGGGACGTCGACCAGATCCTCGTCAACCGCGAGATCGGCCGCTTCGCCACGGTCGGCACGGCGCCGGACGGCCTCGTCTACTTCGCCGACCACGGCTGGGCCGGCGAGACGCGTGTCGCCGGCATCTATATCGACCCGCTGGTCGAGGCGGGGATCGTGCAGGCCGGCAGCGATCAGGACAGCCAGCGGCGGTTCCAGAACGATCTCCAGATCGAGAACATCAACCGCGTGCTGGGTGCCAACGACTACAACAATGACGGCATCCACGAGGTCTACTTCGCGCTCACCGACGGCACCGCCTATCTGCGCGCGCTGATGCACGCCGATGGCAACATCCGCTACGCCAACTACCAGAGCCAGCAGGAAGTGATCGACTATCTGACCGCCAACGGCTTCGGGCCGGAGACCTGGGCGGGCTGGTTCAGCGGCTCTTCCGGCGCGGAGGCCGGGCTGATGCAGGAACGCGTGGACACGATCGATGCCAGCGGGCTGGATCGCGGCGGCATGGCGCTGCTGCCGGGGATGGATGCGCCCATGCCCGGCACCATCAACCCCGCCACGCTTGCCTTCAACGCCCCCGCACCGGCATTCGACGATCACCTGCGCGCGGAGTTCTACGGATAAAGGCGGGCGGATCGTCGCGTGTCTGCAACGGCTGGCGGCATCGCAGGGGTTTCCCGCCCTTGTGTCTCGCCACGCAGTATCTATCACGGCGCGGCCCGGCCCGAGCGGGATCGCCCCGCAATGGCGGCATATCCGCTTGAACCGGCAGGAACACCCCTGCAAGGAAATGCCATGATCTTCCCTCGGGTCGCGCCTTCCTCTGCCGGGTCCTGCCCGATCAAGCGTCTCTGGTCGCAGGAGCTTGGTCGTGCAGGCTGATCCGGTTCTTCTCGATGTCACCCGCCTCGTTGCGCGCAGCTGGACCGGACGGCAGCCGACCGGGATCGATCGGGTGTGCAGCGCCTATCTGCGCCATTTCCGCAGCCGCGCGCGGGCTGTGGTCCAGCATCGCGGGCTGGTGCGCGTGTTGCCGGAGCGCGATTCCGCCG
>CAZQOO010000007.1:17481-45880 GCA_964594845.1 uncultured Porphyrobacter sp.
GTGGCGCCGCTGGCGGGGGAGGATCTCCCGGCGGATACCGGCGCGCGCGCCGTTCCGGCCGCGCCTTTCTTCCTGTATGTCGCCACGATCGAGCCACGCAAGAATCACCGACTGCTGCTCGATCTGTGGCAGGATCTCGTCGTCCGCCTCGGGCCGCAGACGCCGCGACTGGTGCTGGTGGGCCAGACCGGCCCGATGACGGGCGATCTGCTTGCTCCCCTTGCCCAGGTCCCGGGCCTCGCCGCCCATGTCGAGCATCGCACCGCCTGCCCCGACGAGGAGCTTGCCGCGCTGATCCACGACGCCCGCGCGCTGTTGATGCCGAGCCTGGCGGAGGGTTTCGGCCTACCCGTCGTTGAAGCGCTGCAGGTCGGCACGCCGGTGATCGCCAGCGACCTGCCGGTGTTCCGGGAGGTGGCGCAAGGTGCAGCCTGCCTCGTCGATCCGGCTGACCGTGGGGGCTGGAGCCACGCGATCCTCGCTGCGTTGCAGGAACCGGCGCGCCGGGTGGAGGGTTTCACGATGCCGCGCTGGCCGGAGCATTTCCATGTGGTAGAGCGCTTCATCGCCGCCCCGCAGCCGTGCGCGGGTGTTGGCGTCACACCCCAGACCGAAAGAGTGCTTGCCGCGTGATTGACCGTCTCAAATCCCTTGTCAGCCCGGCGCTGCTGATCGTCATCGTGCCGACGCTGCTGGCGATCCTCTATTACGGTCTGCTGGCCGAGGATGTGTACATCTCGGAATCGCGCATCGTCGTGCGCAGCCCGACGCAGGGGCCGCAATCGCCGCTCGATCTTGCGCTCGACCAGACCGGGTTCGGGGCTCCGAGCGAGGGCAACAACACCGTCGTCGCCTATCTTCAGTCGCGCGCCGCGATCTCCGAGGCCAATGCCGACGGCGCGCTCAAGCAAGCTTACTCCGATCCGGAGCTATTCTGGGTCGACCGTTTCGGCCTGACGGGTGACAGCGACGAGGAATTCTATCGCTACTTCCAGAAGAAGCTGGATGTCGAGGAGGGCGCGACGACCCAGGTGCTGACCATCCGCGTGCGCGCCTACACCCCCAAGCAGGCGCAGACGATCAACGCGCGGCTGGTCGAACAGTCCGAGGCGCTGGTCAACAGCCTGTCGCAGCGCTCGCAGGCCGACATGATCGCGATTGCCGAAGGCGAGGTCGAGGAAGCGGCGCTCAAGGCGCGCGCGGCAGCGATCGAGCTGGCGAAGTATCGCAACACCAGCGGCATCGTCGATCCGGTGCAGGAATCCGAGGTGGGTCTGCAGATGATCTCGAAGCTGCAGGATGAACTGATCGCTGCCCAGACCCGCCTGCGCCAGCTCCAGACCTACACGCCCGAAGCCTCGCAGATCCCTTTCCTGCGTACCCAGGTGCGCGATCTCCAGCGCGAGATCGAGGAGGCGCGCGGCAATCTGACGGGCGGGCGTTCCTCGCTCTCGTCGGCCCTGACCCGTTATCAGGAACTGCAGGTCGAGGTGGAATTCGCCGAAAAGCAGCTCGCCGCCACCCGTGCCTCGCTTCAGGAGGCCCGGGCCGAGGCGCGTCGCAAGCAGGCCTATCTCGAAAAGATCGCCGCGCCGAGCCTGCCTGACTATCCCGAAGAACCGCGGCGCCTCCGTTCGATCTTCGCGGCGATCGTGCTCGGCCTGCTGGCGTGGGGCGTGCTGTCGATGCTGGCGATCGGCGTGCGCGAGCACCGCGACTGATGGCGACAGCCCCCGCCCCCCGGCCCTCGTTCGGCCATGCCCTGCGCATCCAGTGGCGGGTGGTGGACGCGCTGCTGCGGCGCGAGATGCTGACCCGCTACGGGCGGCACAATATCGGCTTCCTGTGGCTGTTCGTCGAACCGATGATCTTCACCATCGGCGTGACGATCCTGTGGACCGCGACCAAATCGGTCCACGGCAGCGATCTGCCGATCTCGGCCTTTGCGCTGACCGGCTATTCCAGCGTGCTGTTGTGGCGCAACATGCCCGGCCGCTGCATCGGCGCGCTGCAGAACAATCTGGCGCTGATGTATCACCGCAATATCAAGGTGTTCGACATCTATATCGCGCGCCTGCTGCTCGAATTCGGCGGGGCGACGATCTCCTTTGCCGCGCTCTCGATCCTGTTCATCGCGGTCGAGTGGATGGAGCCGCCCGAGGATTTCCTGAAGGTCGCCGCCGGGTGGCTGATGCTGGCGTGGTTCGGCAGTTCACTGGCAATCGGGCTGGGCGCGCTGTCGCACCGCAGCGAGCTGGTCGACAAGCTGTGGCACCCGGCGTCCTACCTGCTGTTTCCGCTGTCGGGCGCGGCCTTCATCGTCGCCGCGCTGCCGCCTTTCGCGCAGGAGATCGTGCTCTATATCCCGACCGTCCACGGCATCGAATTCCTGCGCGAAGGGTTCTTCGGGGATCGTGCGCGGGCGACCTATGATCTGGCCTATCTCATCCCGTTCAATCTCGTCCTCACGCTCGTAGCGCTGATCGCGCTGCGCTATGTTGCGCGCCGGGTGGTGCCGGGATGATCCGGGTGCGTGATCTCAAGAAGGTCTACAAGACCCGCTTCGGCGAGAACCTGGTGTTCGAGGGGCTGAGCTTCGATCTCGCCATGGGTGAACGGCTGGGCATTCTCGGCCGTAACGGGGCGGGCAAGTCGACGCTGGTGCGCCTCGTCAGCGGGGCCGAGCGGCCGACGGCGGGCACGATCGAGAGCGACATCTCGATCTCCTGGCCGCTGGCCTTTTCCGGCGCCTTCCAGCACCAGCTGACGGGGGCCGACAATGTCCGCTTCATCAGCCGCATCTACCAACAGGATTTCGAGCGCAATCTCGCCTTCGTCGAGGAATTCGCCGAGCTTGGCCCCTATCTGCGCGAGCCGGTGATCACCTATTCCTCGGGGATGCGCGCAAGGCTCGCCTTCGCGATCTCGATGATCATCGAATTCGACTGCTTCCTGATCGACGAGATCAGCGCGGTGGGCGACGCGCGCTTCCACGACCGCTGCAATCACGAGCTGTTCGAAAAGCGCGCCGACAGGGCGATGATCATCATCTCGCACGATGCCGCCTATGTCCGCGATCACTGCAACCGCTGGGGCGTGCTGCATGACGGGCGGCTGGTGCAATACGACGATTTCGAGGTCGCTTATGCTGACTTCAAGGAACTGATCGGGTGGAAGCCGCCTCCGGGCTGGCCCCACGTCCCGGTCGCAACCGCGTAGACAGGGTCGAATTCCATGCTCAAATCCCTTCTGTGGAAGCTTCGCTACCGCTCTCCGGTGTCTGACGGGCCGCCGGTGCTGGTGCAGCTCGATGACGACACGCCCGAGCCTACGCTGCTGGCGCCGGTATCGCAGGCCTGCACGCAGGACCAGATGCTGGAGCCGCACTATTCCTACTGGTGCGGCCAGATCCGCGAGCTGCCGCGGATGCACCGCAAGCAGTGGGAGTTCTGCTATATCCTGCAGGTGCTCAAGACCCACGAGATGCTGGTGCCGGGCAAGCGCGCGCTCGGCTTCGGGGTCGGGCTGGAGCCGCTCGCCGCGGTGTTCGCCAAGAACGGGGTGTCGGTGCTGGCGACCGATCTCGAACCTGAAGGCGCGCAGCAGGCCGGCTGGGTCAAGACCGCGCAGCACGCGCACAACAAGGCCTCGCTCAATGATCGGAGCATCTGCGATCCGGACGCCTTCGACAAGCTGGTGGACTTCCGCTTCATGGACATGAACGCGATCGATGCGGATCTGGAAGGCCAGTTCGATTTCGTGTGGTCGGCCTGCGCCTTCGAGCACCTCGGCTCGATCATGCACGGGCTCGAATTCGTGATCAATTCGGTCAAGTGCCTCAAGCCCGGCGGGATTGCGGTCCACACCACCGAATTCAACTGCTCTTCGGACGCAGACACGCTCGACAACGCCAGCACCGTGTTGTTCCGCAAGCGCGATTTCCTGCTGCTCCAGCGCCGGCTGAAGCTGATGGGCGCGGAGATGGAGTTCAACTTCAACCTCGGCCAGCAGCCGCTCGATCTGCACATCGACACGCCGCCCTACAGCGTCGACGATCACCTCAAGCTGCAGATCCAGCGCTGGGCGGTGACATCGTTCGGCCTGATCGTGCGCAAGCTGTAAGGCGCGCGGCATGGCGAAGATCCTGATCGACGGATACAATCTCGGCCTTGAGAAAGGCACCGGGGTGGCGACCTATGCGCGCAACCTCAGCTACGAGATCGCGGGTCTCGGGCACGAGGTGGACGTGCTCTACGGCAACAATGCCAGCGCCACCCGCAACGATCTGCTGCGCGAGATCTACTTCTTCGATTCGGCCGTCGACGAACGGATCAAGTGGCTCGAAATCCTCGATCGCGCCTATCAGGCGGTGCAGGGCCCGCTGGCCGTGCGGGCGCGCCAGATCCCGGTGACGGGCAAGGTCGTCACCCGCACCTTCCAGTCGCGCCTGCCCAAGTTCGACCGGCTCTACAACGCCCCTGACGCCTTCGCGCGGGCGCAGGCAGTCTACCGGCTGTGGAAGATGCCGCTGTCGATCCGCCTGCCGGAAAAGCCCGATCTCGCGCACTGGACCTACCCGTTGCCGATCAAGGTCGGCGGGCGGCCCAATATCTACACCCTGCATGATGTCGTGCCGCTGCGGCTGCCCTACACCACGCTCGACCAGAAACGGCATTACTACCGTCTGATGAAGCGGCTCGGCCGCAGTGCCGATCATATCGTCACGGTCTCGGAAAGCTCGAAGCGGGACCTGATCGACCTCGTCGGCATTCCGGAGGAGCGGATCACCAACACCTACCAGTCGGTCAGCATTCCCGACAAATACCGCTTCAAGCCCGAAGACCAGGTCGCGCGCGAGGTCGAGGGGCTGACGGGGTTCGACTACAAGGGCTATTTCCTGTTCTGGGGCTCGCTGGAGCCGAAAAAGAACATCGGCCGGCTGATCGAGGCCTATCTCTCCTCGCAGGTCGAAACCCCGCTGGTGATCGTCGGTGCGCAGGCATGGAAGTCGGAACAGGAGCTGAAACTGCTGGGCGAGACCGGCACGGTCTACGGCAGCCTCGAACGCCGCCGGGGTGCGCGCAAGCGGATCATCCAGATGCCCTATGCGCCTTTTCCGCTGCTCGTCAGCCTGATCCGCGGGGCCAAGGTGGCGATGTTCCCTTCGCTCTACGAAGGCTTCGGCCTGCCGGTGCTGGAGGCGATGCTGCTCGGCACGCCGGTGATCTGCTCCAACACCTCTTCGCTGCCCGAGGTGGCGGGCGATGCCGCGCTGATGGTGGATCCCTATGATACGCAGGCGATCACCCAGGCGATCCGCACGCTGGATGCCGATGATGCCTTGCGCGAACATTATGTCGCGCTGGGGCATCAACAGGCCGCGCGCTACAGTCCCGAAATCTATCGCGAACGTTTGAAGGCCGTCTATGACCGGCACTTGTAACGCCTCCCCCGCCAGGAAGATTGCCATGCCCGCCCTGATCCCGCTCCGCCCGCGTCTGCTTGCCAAACCGGCGCTGGCGGCGCTGTGCCTTGGCCTTGCCGGGGCCTGCACCAGCCTTGGCGGGGCCGGCCCCTCGACCGGCGCGATCCGCGGCGCGCAGGAGGAGGGGCAGACCTATGCCGAAGGCGCCATCAAAGTGCTGCCGCTCGGCACCGAGGTGGTCGCGGGGCTCGCGAGTTACGAAAAGGCGGCCAGCTTTGCCGAGCTGTTCGGCGACAGCGGGGTTTCGGCCACGGTGATTGCCCCGGGTGACCAGATCGACATTGCCATCTGGGAAGCGCCGCCGGCCGTGCTGTTCGGCGCGGTGCCGGGCGATCAGCAGCTCGGCGGCAATGCCGATGTCGCCGCCAACACCCCGATCCCGCGCCAGCAGGTGGACGAGGAGGGGATGATCGCGATTCCCTTCGTCGGGCGGATCAAGGTGCTGGGAATGCGGCCCGAACAGGTCGAATCGCTGATTGTCGGGCGGCTCAGGCGGCGCGCCAATGATCCGCAGGCGGTGGTGCGGCTGGTCGCCAATGAAACGCGCACCGCCACGATCCTCGGAGAAGTCGGGGCGAGCCGCCAGATCGGCCTTTCCGCGCGGGGCGAGCGGCTGCTCGATGCGCTGGCGGTGGCCGGCGGTACGAAGCAGCCAATCGAGCAGTCGACCGTGCAGCTTGCGCGCGGCACGCGGCGCGCGGTGATGCCGCTGGAAAAGGTGATCAACGATCCGCTCCAGAACGTCCGCCTGCGCCCCGGCGATGTGGTGACGGTGCAGCACCAGCCCTTCACCTTCGTCGCGCTCGGCGCGGTGCAGCGCAATGCCGAGGTGCCGTTCGAGGGCAACGGGATTACGCTGGCCGAGGCGCTCGGCCGCGCGGGCGGGCTCAATGATCGCCGCGCCGATGTGAAGGGCGTGTTCGTGTTCCGGCTGGAAGACCGCGCGGCGCTGCCCGCACTGGCGGGGCCGGATGTGCAGGCGACCGCCGACGGGCGGGTGCCGGTGGTCTACACCCTGCGCATGACCGACGCGGCCAGCCTGTTCGCGATGCAGGATTTCCGCATGCGCGACGGCGATGTGCTCTACATCTCGACCGCGCCGGGGGTAGAGCTTGAACGGTTCCTGCAGACGATTTCGAGCACCGCCTTCTCGATCGTGGCGACCGGCAACGCGCTCAACAGCCAGTAGGCAGCCTCAGGCGGCGACCGTCCGGGGGACCGGGCGCATCGCGCCCGCGAGGTGGAACGGCGCGTCGGCCTCGGCCATGGCGTGCATGTGCGGATCGTCGACATCGATCCACCAATGGCCGGTGACGTCGATGGTGTCGGCCGTGCCGCGCTCGGCAAGGCGCTGCATCCCTTCGGACAGGCTTCCCGCAGCGCCCTCGGAAACCGCTTCGGCAATCGCTTCGGCGAGTTCGGGCGTGGCGATGAAGGCCCCGCAATCGACCGCATCGTAGCGCGTCAGGTGCTTGCCGATCAGCGCGATCCGGCCATTGGCGCGGCGGCGCACCCAGGTGGCATCGTCGGGATCGATCGTCGGCCCGGTGACGTCGCGATCGATCGCCAGTGCGGCGCCGCGGCTGCGGTGCATGTCCTGCACCAGCGTCTGGAGCAGACCTGCGGCGAACAGGTGATCGGCCATCATCAGCAGGTAATTGCCCTCGATCATGTCCGCGCCGGCGAGCACGGAATAGCCGTTCGGGCGCGACCAGTCCGCCACCCGCGCCGCCTCGATGCTCACTCCGGTGCGATAGGCGATGCCTGGCAGGCGCGCCTCGATCTCTGCGGCACGGTGGCCGGTGACCACCACCGCATGGGTGATTCCGGCGCTGGCGGCCTGCCGCACCGACCATTCGAGCAGGCACACGCCCGCGACCGGCACCAGCGGCTTGGGCGCGGCAAGGGCAGCGATGCGGCTGCCATAGCCGGCAGCAAGAATCAGTGCGTTCATAAGTGGCTCGGCAGGAGAGGTTGGAGGGAGAGGGCGGCGGGCTTATGGTCGAGGGGCGGAAGGGCGGTTCATTCGGCGGCGTCCAGCTGGGGCAGGGCGCGCGCATCGAGCAAGGCCAGCGCGGCGTCTTCGGCCATCTGCTGGGGCGGATGCTTGCAGAAATAGGCGCTCTCGGCGGTCAGCACCCCGCCTTCGCCGCGGTCGCGCGCCAGCTTGCAGAAGCGGATCGCATCCATCGCGCAGGCGGCGGCATTGGGGCTGTCCTCGACCGAGAGACGCAGTTCGAGGTTCATCGGGACGCCGCCCCACTGCGTGCCTTCAAGCCGCAGGAAGCAGATCTTGTTGTCCTTCTGCCAGGGGACGTATTCGGACGGGCCGATGCGGATGTTCTCGTCCTCCAGCCGTTCGGCGAGGGCGGCCTGCACGGCTTCGGTCTTGGACAGCTTCTTGTGCGTCAGCCGCTCGCGATCGAGCATGTTCATGAAGTCGGTATTGCCGCCGGTGTTGAGCTGGTAGGTCCGTTCGACCGTGACGCCGCGGGTGGAGAACAGGCTGGAGAGCATCCGGTGGATGATCGTCGCCCCGACCTGCGCCTTGATGTCGTCGCCCACGATCGGCAGCCCGCGCTGGCGGAAGCGGGCTTCCCACGCGGGATTGCTGGCGATGAACACGGGGATCGCGTTGACAACCCCGACCCCGGCCTCGAGCGCGCATTCCATGTAGAACTCGCTCGCCGCCTGCGATCCGACGGGCAGGAAATTGACCAGCACGTCGACCCGCTCGCGCTTGAGCGCGGCGACAATCTCCGCCCTGGTCGGCTCGGGCAGATCGGCGGGCTGGAACCCGCGCTCGCCTGCCTCGATCATGTGCGGGGCCACCCCGTCGAGGATGCGGCCCATGATCACGCGCGCGCCCGTGGGCGGGATGTCGCGTTCGAACACCTGGGTGTTGTTGGGAGCGGCAAAGATCGCCTCGGTCAGCGGCAGGCCGACCTTGCGGCGATCGACATCGATGCCGAGCACGAATTCGACGTCGCCGGGGCGGTAGGGGCCGATGGCGGCGTGGATCAGACCTGCCGTCTCGCCGGTGCGCCGATAGTAGGCCGCGCCTTGCACCAGGGAACTGGCGCAATTACCAACGCCTGCGATTGCGACCCGTGCGCGGCTCATCCAAATTCCCTCAATGCTGTACGAAGTGCATCACTTCAAACCAAACGCCTGTCAACCCGAACGAATTTGGCACCGGAACCCTTTGGAACCCCGCAGTTTTCGTGCCACAATCTCCGATAGAACCGGAAAAAGGTTGTGATCGTTCCTGCCAAAAACCTCGGATTCCTGCGTGTTGCAGTGCGCTTGCCCGCAATATTGCGTAACTACGCTGCAAAGGGTTGCAGGGTTGCTGAACGAAGGCTGTCGGTTGCGGCGGAACGCGGGATTTTCCCGATGAACCGAAATCGACCGGATTTTGCTTGCAGATGAATGGCATACGCGTTCCTCCGGTGGCTCGGATCGCGGTGGATTGCCGCTATATCGGGCCGCGGCCGAGCGGTATCGGCGCGTGCGTCGCAGCGCTGGTGCGGCACCTTCCCGAACTCGCGCCCGATTGCGAATTTACCTTTCTGCGCAACGCCTTGCGCGAGGAGCCGCTGAGCACGGCGGCGAATGTGCGCGAGCTGGTGGTGCGCAGCCCGGCGAACGGGCCGGTCACCCTGCTGCATCTGCCGCTGGCGGTGGACCTGAAGGGCATCGACCTGTTCCATGCGCCCGCCAACATCCTGCCCGGCGGGCTGAGAATGCCTGCAATCACAACGGTGCATGACGTGATGTGGCTGACGCATCCGCAATGGTGCAATTCCTCGGCCTGGGGCCACATCGAGCGGCGCTTCTACGGTCACGGGATCCGCCGTGCGCTGACCCGCTCGGCGCTGGTCGCCACGGTGAGCGAGGCGAGTCGCGCCGCGATCTGCGCCACTGCTCCTGCGGCAGCGGAACGCGTGGCCGTCACCCGCTCCGGCGTGGCGGAGGAGTTCCGCCCGGTTCCGCGCGACGAAGCCGTGCTCGCCCGCGTCGGCCTGCCGCCGGGGCGGGCTTACGTCCTCGTCGTCGGGCAGGGCGCACCCTACAAGAACCATGAGGGCGCGATTCAAGCTTTCGCGCTGGCATTCGGGGCGCAGGACGGCATGGATCTGGTGCTGGTGCGACGCCGCGGCAACACCGGCGCGGCGCTCGAACGGCTCGCGGCCAGGCTCGGCATCGCCGGGCGGGTGCACTTTCTTGCCGCCGTCGATCAGCCTGCGCTGGTGCAGCTCTACAGCGCGGCGGCGATGCTGCTCCACCCCTCCTTCATCGAGGGCTTCGGCAATCCGCTGGCCGAGGCGATGGCCTGCGGCTGTCCGGTGGTGACGAGCGACTGTTCGGCCATGCCCGAAGTCACCGGCGGTGCAGCGCTGCTGGCCGATCCGCACGATCCGGGCGCTATCGCGGCGGCGCTGAAGCAGGTGGCCGAAGATCCCGCGCTCGCGGCCGAGCTGCGCGCGCGGGGCCTTGAACGTGCCGCGCAGCTCGACTGGCGCGCCTTTGCGGCGGCCAATCTCGTGCTCTATCGCCGCGTGCTGGCGGGCACCGCTTGAGCCAGCGCCGCCCCGAACACGCGCCGCACGCGCGCCAGCGAGGCGAGCAGCACCGCGCCCAGCACCACCACCTCGCACAGGAAAAACCACTGCGGCCGTCCCGCCAGCATCGCCGCGCCGATCGCGAGTGTGCGGTAATTCGAGCTGAGCGGACTGATCGGCCCGAGCCATGCGCCCGCGCTCTTGCGCATCGCTTCGCGCAGCGGCTCGCGGCGCTGCGGATCGCGTACGGCTGCGAGCAGCGCCGCGCCGTGGGGGACGATCCAGCCGGTGAGCCACAGGTAATAGGCGACGAAAGGGTGGCGCTTGCCGGTCTCTCCCCCGCCGTCGGCAGTGCTGGCCATCCACGGCGTGCCGTAGACCGCCAGCTGGTACTGCCGCCGGGCGCCTTCGTAATGGGCCTGCTGCGCCACCCGGCTGGCGCCCGCGGCCCACATCAGCGCCCAGCCCCATCCGCCGATCTGCGCCGCGGCGATGAACCCCATCGTCACGTAGAGCACGATGTGGCCGAGATAGTCGCAGATCCCGTCAACCAGCTCGCCATGCGCGGAGCTGCGCCCCGTCAGCCGGGCGAGATCGCCGTCGGCCCCGTCGAGCACGTGCCAGCCCATGTGCAGCATCAGCCCCAGCATCACGCCCCAGGGCCAGGCCAGCTGGGCATAGGCCGCCGCCGCCAGCATGATCGCCAGCGCGCCCGCCGCCGAGACCATGTCGGGGGTGATGCGGGTGGGAACGAGCGCGCGGGCCAGTCGCCACGACAGCGGGTGATAGAGGCGCGCGTTGAGCCAGTCCTCCAGCTCCGCCGGGCGGGGCGGACGCTCGGGCAGGGCGGGCGAGGAAGCGGGCTTTGTCACGCATCACCGGATGAGGGCGAGGGCGGAGTTGCCCTCGCTTGGCCTGTCCCTGCATATAGGCCCCCGATTTGCGCTGCAATTCCGCGCCGCTACGGGGACGCATGACGGGCACTGCCGCTTTCCGCTTCGCTTCGGCGATGAATGCCGACCGGCTGGTTGCCGGAGTCCCGGCGGCGGCGCGGCTGGCGCGGGTGCTCCGCTCGGTCTCGGGTGATGCGCCGCTGGTGCTGGTGCTGCCCGGGGGAGACGCGCTTGCCGCGCGCACCACCGCCGAGATCGCCCGGCTGGCCCCGGGGATGGCCGTGGAGGTGGGCACCAGCGCCAAGGGGCTCGTCATTCCCGGCGAGGCTCTGCCCGATGCCGAAGCGTTGGCGGCGATGCTTGCCGGTGAGGCACCGCTTCCGGCCGCGCCCGCCGATCCGCGCGCCGCGCTCGATGCGGCGGGGCGGGCGATCCTGCGGGCTACCGCCAAGTCGGGCGACGGCATCGTCTCGCGGCGGCTCAACCGGCCGCTGTCGCGGGCGGTGTCGGGGCTCTTGCTGAAGCTGGACCGGGTGCGCCCGCGCCATGCCACGGTGCTGACCGCGCTGGCCGCGCTGGCGATGCTCGTCTGCCTTCTCGCCTTCCCCTCGCCCGCAGGCCTTGCGGCAGGGGCGGTGCTGTTCCAGATCGCCTCGGTGATCGACGGGGTGGACGGCGAGATCGCCCGCGCCACCTTCCGCAGCTCCAAGGCCGGAGCCTCGCTCGACAGTCTGGTCGATGCGCTCACCAACCTTGCCTTCCTTGGCGGCGCGGGAGCGAGCTTCGCGCTGCAGGGCGAGGGGACAGCGGCGCTGATCGCGGCGGGGGCCTGCGGGGTGCAGGCGCTGGGCCTTGCGCTGCTCGGCCGTGCCGCGTGGCGGCGCGAGCGCGTGCTGCATTTCGAAGGCGCCAAGCGCGCGCGGCTGGCCCGGCAAGCGCAGCGCCGCACCCTGCTTGACGACATCGTCGGGCGCGATTTCTACTGCTTCGCCTTCATGCTCGCCGCGCTTGGCGGGGTGCTGGACATTGCCTTGGGCGTGTTTCTCGCGGCGAGCCTCGTGTGGCTCGCCGTGGTGATCCGCAACGCGCGCTAGGACAGCGCGATATCGGGCGCGTCTTCCTGCTTCATTCCGATCACGTGGTAGCCCGCATCGACATGATGCACCTCACCCGTCACGCCCGATGACAGGTTGGACAGGAAATAGAGCCCCGAGCCCCCGACATCATCGATCGTGATGTTCCGGCGCAGCGGCGAATTGAGCTCGTTCCATTTGAGGATGTAGCGGAAATCGCCGATCCCGCTCGCCGCCAGCGTCTTGACCGGGCCGGCGCTGATCGCGTTGACGCGGATGTTCCGCGGGCCGAGATCATTGGCGAGATACTTCACCGAGGTCTCCAGCGCCGCCTTGGCCACGCCCATGACGTTGTAGTGCGGCACCACCTTCTCGGCCCCGTAATAGGACAGGGTGAGGATGCTCCCGCCGGCCTCGGGCATCATCGCCGCCGCGCGCTGGGTCACGGCGACCAGCGAATAGACAGAGACGTTCATGGTCAGCAGGAAGTTGTCGAGGCTGGTGTCGACGAAGTGGCCGCGCAGCTCGTTCTTGTCGGAAAAGCCGATCGCGTGAACCACGAAGTCGATCGTGTCCCAGCGGCTCCTGAGGGTTGCGAAGGCGGCATCGAGCGAGGCCATGTCCGACACGTCGCATTCGAAAGTGAAATCGCTGCCCAGTTCGGCGGCGAGCGGGATCACGCGCTTGGCCAGCGCCTCGCCCTGATAGGAAAACGCCAGCTGCGCACCTGCTTCGGCGAGCTTCTTCGCAATTCCCCAGGCCAGCGACTTGTCGTTGGCGAGCCCCATGATCAGCCCGCGCTTGCCCGCCATCAAACCGTTCATCTATGCTTTCTCCTCGCTTGCCTCATTCGAGGCCACGCTCGCGCCCTTCAAGCGCCAGCGCCGCATTCAGTTCCGCGCCGATAACCAGACCGAGCCCGACGAGCCAGAAAAACAGCAGCGTCACCATGCTCCCGGCAAGGGAGCCATAGGTCAGGTCATAAGTGAAGAAGGCGCGCAGCACCACCGGCAGGGCGATCGCCACTGCGACCCACCACAGTGCCGTGAACAGCGCGCCCGGCCAGCGGGGGGCGCTGCGCTTGCGGTGTTCGGCCGGGGTGAGCGTGGCGAACAGCACCCACAGCGATAGCGCGAGGCCCAGCGCCGGCACGATCCGCGCGCTGCTGAGCGCCGCGATCAGTTCGGCCAGCTGCGGAAAGGCGGCGAGGATCACTTCCTGCATCGCGCCGATCACCACCTGCGCGAACAGCGACAGCATCAGCACCACCACCGCGGCCAGGATCAGCCCGGCCGAAAACAGCCGCGTCATCCAGAACGCCTGCACCGGCGGCGAGCGGTAGGCGCGGCGCAGGATGTCGCGGATCGTCTCGATCAGGCTGGAGACGGTCCACAGGCCGACAGCCGCGCCGATCCACAGCAGCCAGCCCGAGCGGGCATAGATCACGTCCTCGGCCACCGGTCCGATCACGCTGGCGACCGATTCGGGCAGGGCGCGGGTGACCGCATCGATCATCGCCTCGGCGTTCTCGCGCCCGCCGATCAGATCGAACAGCGCCGCGCCGAGGATGAAGAACGGGAAGATCGCCAGCATCGAAAGATAGGCAAGGTTGCCGGCGTGGATGAAACCGTCGTTGAAGGTGCCCACCATGACCCGGCGGATCACCTGCACCGGCCTGCTGGCGAAAAGCCCGTTCATCAGCCTGGCGCCGCGGCGGCCCCTTACAGGCCGAATTTCTCGCGCGGGCGGGCGGTGTCGATCCAGCCTTCGAGCCGCTGTTCGAGCGCAGCCAGATCCTCGGGCAACTGGATTTCGAGCGTCACCAGCTGGTCGCCGCGCTCGGGCTTGCCGTCGGTCACCTTGCCGGCCTTCTTCGTCCAGCCCTTGCCGGCGAGGCGCAGTACGGTGCCGCCGCTGGTGCCGGGCTTGATCGTCAGCATCACCGGGCCATCGACTGTCGGGCATTTGACCTTGGCGCCGCGCACCGCTTCGTCGAGCGTGATCGGCAGGTCCATGCGGATGTGGTCGCCCTCGCGCCGGAAGAAGGGGTGGGTGCCGACATCGACCAGCACGATCCCGTCACCATGGCCGCCCGGGCCGGGGTGGCCCTTGTCCTTGAGGCGCATCATCGTGCCGTCCTCGACACCGGCGGGCAGTTTCAGGTTGATCGCCTTCCCATCGGCCAGCGTGATGCGCTGGTCGCGCCCGGCGGCGGCTTCGACGAAGGGCACGGCGAGCCGGTACTGGATGTCCGCACCGCGCTTGGGCGGCGGCGGCGGAGGCTGCTTGCCGAAGGGCCGGCGCGGCGGAGGCTGCTGCTGGCGGGCGCGACCGCCGAACAGGCCCTCGAACAGGTCGCCGAGATCGACCTCGTCCCCGCCGAAGCCGCCGAATTCGCTGTCGCGGAAACCGCCCGGCCCGCCCGGTCCCGCGCCATAGGTGCCGCCCCGGCCATAGCCGGGCCGCGCGCCCATGCCGGCGAAGGGATTGGCAGGATTGCCCTCGGCATCGATCTCGCCGCGATCGAACTGGGCGCGCTTGGCCTTGTCGCTCAGCAGATCATAGGCGCGGGTCGCCTCGGAGAATTTCTCGGCGGCCTTGGGATTGTCCTTGTTGCGATCGGGGTGCAGCTCCTTGGCGAGCTTGCGATAGGCGCTCTTGATGTCCGCCTCGGAGGCGGTGCGGGAAACGCCAAGAGTGCTGTAGGGATCGCGCATCGCGTGTTAGCTAGGTGAGACAGTCGCCATGCGCAAGCGGGGAGCCGGTCCGGGCAACAATAGATGTTGCGCAGGAAGCACGCGCGGCCGCCCATCGTGCGCTTTCCTACCCCGCCGTTTGCGCCCATCACCGTTGCGCCGCTGCCAGCGCATCCCTAGATGGGGCGCGCCGGGCGGCCCGTCCGCAAGGGCAAGGGTTTTTGCGTTTCTGGACAGTGTCTCAACTGTCTCCAACTTCAGCCAGAAGGCCGCGAACATGAACGAATCCACCCCGCTCGACGATGCCCAGCTGGCCGACAGCGTGATTCCCGCCGGCGCCGATCCCTTCGCGCTGTTCGACGCGTGGTTTGCCGCAGCGCAAGCCTCAGAGCCCAACGATGCCAACGCGATGGCGCTGGCCACGGCGACGGCCGATGCCGCGCCGGCGGTGCGGATGGTGCTGCTCAAGGGCCACGGGCCGGACGAGATCGCGGGCGGGGGCTTCACCTTCTTCACCAATGCGACAAGCCGCAAAGGCCAGCACATCCGCGCCAACATGCAGGCCGCGCTGCTGTTCCACTGGAAGAGCCTGCGCCGCCAGATCCGCATCGAAGGCCCGCTGACCGAGGTCTCGCCCGAGCGGGCCGACGCCTACTTCCACTCGCGCCCCTTCAAGAGCCAGGTCGGCAGCGCCGCCTCCGACCAGTCGCGCCCGCTGCCGGTGCGCCAGACCTATCTGGACCGCGTCCAGGAGCTCTGGGCCGCGCACGAGGCGACAGGCAAGGTGCCGCGCCCGCCGCACTGGACCGGTTTCACGCTCAGCCCACGCCGGATCGAGTTCTGGATCGATCGCGACAACCGCCTGCATGATCGCCGCGACTTCACCCGCTCCGGCCCCGATGCACCGTGGTCGGACACGCTGCTCTACCCCTGAGGCCGCGATGACACAGACAATCCCCTATTGGCATGTCGATGCCTTCGCGTCCCGGCCCTTTGGCGGCAATCAGGCGGCGGTGATGGTGCTGGGCGAATGGCTGCCCGACGAGGTGCTGGTGAAGATCGGGGCCGAGAACCTGTTCGCCGAAACCGCCTTCGTGGTGCGCGATGCCACCGGCGCGGCCGATTGGGAGCTGCGCTGGTGCACCCCGACCTATGAAATCGCGCTGTGCGGCCACGCCACGCTGGCGACCGGGCATGTGCTGTTGGCGCGGGACGGGGGTGAGCGGGTGACGTTCCGCACGCGCAAGTCGGGCATTCTCGAAGTAGTGAAGGCCGGGGAGGGCTATGAACTCGCGCTCCCCGCGATTGCCACCGCGCCCGACAGCGCGGCAAATCAGGCCGAGGCGATCCGCCTGCTCGGCGCGGAGCCGCTCGAGGTCTACCGCTCGGAACTGGGATACAACGTCTACCTCTACGCGAACGCGGCGGCGATCCGCGCGCTTTCGCCCGACATCCGCGGGCTGGAGAAGCTGGGGAAAGACCAGTTCATCGTCACGGCACCCGGCGACTCAACCGACATCGTCAGCCGCGTGTTCGTGCCCGGCGGCGGGGTCGACGAGGACAGCGTTACAGGTTCGGCCCATGCGGTGCTGACGCCCTACTGGGCTGCGAAGCTCGGGCGTGACAGTTTCACCGCGCATCAGGCAAGCCAGCGCGGCGGCGATCTCACGCTGCGGCTGGCCAAGGAAGACGGCGGCGACAAGGCGTGGCTCGGCGGGCCTTGCGTGACGGTGGTGGAAGGCAGCTTCTTCCTGTGAAGCTCTACCTCACAGGATAGAGCTCCAGAACATCCGCCGCCTGTTGCAGCATCGCCTGCCGCTCCTCGCGCCCTGAATGACCAAGGCGCACCAGCGTCACGCGCTGTTCGGGAGAGACGAGGACGTACTGGCCCATGTGGCCGATCAGGCTGAACAGGCTCCCCGGCGCGCGGTCGGGGAACAGCGGCTGCTCCTCGCCCTCGGGCAATTCGCGGTTGAGCCAGGTCTGGAAGCCGTAATTGGCGCGCGCCGGGCTGGGGGTCACCATCGCTTCGACCCACCGGATCGGCACCAGTTGCTCGCCGCCGGGCGCGCGGCCCTTCAGGCGCAGCATCTCGCCCAGCTTCGCCCAGTCGCGCGCGGTGGCGTGCATCAGGCTGCCGCCGATCAGCGTGCCGCGCGCGTCGAACTCGGGCACCATGCTGGTCATGCCGAGCGGGCCGAACAGCCGCGTCTGGAGGTAGTCCGCCACCGCCTTGCGCCGCGCCTCGGGCTCGTCGCTGGTCGTGAGCGCGCGCGCGGCGATGTCGGCAAGGATCACACTGGTGTTCGAGGAATACTCGAACTGCTTGCCCGGCGCGGCTTCCAGCGGCTGCTCCTCGGCCCAGCGCGCCATGTCGTCACGCCCGTCGAGGAAGATCATCCGCACTTCGAAGGACTCGTAGGGCGGCTCGCCGCTCTCGGTGTGCCTGAGGCCGCTGCGCATCTGGAGGAGATGCCGCAGGGTGATGGCGGCGCGCGGATCGCCGGGGCGCTGCCACAAGGGCACGGGCGCAGGCGCATCGAGCGCCAGCAGCCCGTCGGACACCAGCATCCCGATCAATATGCCGGTGACGGTCTTGGCCATCGACCAGCTGACGAAGCGGGTGTCCTTGTCATAGCCCGGCGCGTAGCGTTCGGCAGCGATCTTGCCGTTCGCCATCAGCACCACCGCGCGGGTCTCGCCCACGCCGGGGGCGGTGAACATGTCGTCGAGCTGGCGCGCGAGCTGGTCCTTCGGCGCGCCAGTATCGCCAGTGACGGCGGCCAGGGCTTCTTCGGAAAGCGGGCGTTCGGCCGGCATCGCCGCACCGCATCCGGCGAGCATGAGCAGGGCTGGCGCGAGCAGGGCTGCGCGGTTATGGAGGCGGCTCGTGAGGGTCATGGCGCTCTCAATTCCCGATGCAAAAGAGCTTGGCAATGGCGAAATCGTCCACCCCCGCTTCCTCCCGCCGTCCGCGCTACGGGCTGTGGCTGCTGGCGATCATCGCGCTCCTGGCCGGCGGGGCCGCATGGGCCTTCCGCGAGCCGATCGCGGGCTATGGCAGCATCGGCTCGGCCTATGCCGCAAGGGTCGGCTGTTCGTGCCGCTTCGTCGCCGGACGCAGCCTTGAAGATTGCGCCAAGGACAAGCTTCCAGGCATGGAAGCGGTCACGCTGGTCGACGATCCTGAAGCGAAAAGCGTCACCGCGCGCTTCCCGCTGGTGGCCGAGGCGACCGCGACCTACCGCGAGGGCTACGGCTGCGTGCTGGAGCCCTACAAGGACTAGGCTTCCACCTTCTCGGTCGTGTCGATCCACCCGCCGCCGACCACCCGCTCGCCGGCATAGATCACCGCCGCCTGCCCGGGGGCAACACCGAATTCGGGTGTGGCAAAGCGGATCGTGACTCCCGCTCCGTCGCCCAGCGCGCCTTCGAGCGTCACCGGCACCGGCTTGGCGAGGCTGCGAACCTTGGCGGTCAGCGGCTCCGCCGGCAGCGGGCCGATGCGGTTGGTCTCGGTCAGGCGCGCGGCGTTCACGGCCAGCATCCGCTTGGGGCCGACGCGGACCTCGCGCGACGCGGCATCGAGGCCGATGACGTAAAGCGGCTCGGGCTGGCCGCCGATCTCGAGGCCCTTGCGCTGGCCGACGGTGAAGTGAACGATGCCCTTGTGCTCGCCCAGCACCGCGCCGGTCGCCGCATGGACGATGCTGCCAGGGGCCGCGCCTTCGGGGCGGACCTTGGTGACGATCTTGGCGTAGTTCCCGTCGGGCACGAAGCAGATGTCCTGCGAATCCGGCTTGGCCGCGTTGCGCAAGGCAGCTGCCTCGGCCAGTTCGCGCACCTGCGGCTTGGGCATCCCGCCCAAGGGAAAGCGCAGGTAATCGAGCTGGGCCTCGGTGGTGCCGTAGAGGAAGTAGGACTGGTCACGCGCCGGATCGAAGGCGCGGTGCAGCTGCGCTCCGTCGGCCGTCATCACCCGTCGCACGTAATGGCCCGTGGCGAGGCAATCCGCGCCGAGCTCGCGCGCCATGCGGAACAGGTCGGTGAACTTGGGCCCCATGTTGCAGCGGATGCAGGGCACCGGGGTGCGCCCGGCGAGATATTCGTCGGCGAACTGCTCGACCACTTCCTCGCGGAAGGCGCTTTCATGGTCGAAGACGTAATGCGCGATGCCCAGCCGATCGGCCACGGCGCGCGCGTCGCGGATATCATCGCCCGCGCAGCACGCGCCCTTGCGTCCTGTGGCTGCGCCGTAGTCGTAAAGCTGGAGCGTAATGCCGATCACCTCGGCACCGCTCGCATGGGCGAGGGCGGCGACCACCGAGGAATCGACCCCGCCGCTCATCGCCACGACGATGCGGCAATCGGCTGCGGCGCGCGGCAGATCGAACAGGGCGGCGGCATCGGGCCCGGCAAGCGGGCCGGCCTTCAGGAGCGTCGGCGTATCCATGGAAACGGGCTGCGATATAGCGGCGCAGGCCCGGCTTCGCCAGCCCCGCAGCGTTTACCAAGGTTCATGGCCTGCCCGGACTATTCCTAAGCTGGGGTAAATGGCAGTTTTACCCGATCTTGACGCACTCGGTCTAAAAGCTGTCGTCATGTTCGAGAAAGCCGACACCGTTTCCGCTTCCCTCAGGGCGCCGCTGATGCGGCGGACCGAGGATGGCGCGCGTCTGCGCCATGGCGGTGCTGGTCCGATCGGGGAGCGATTCGAATCGCGCCCCGCGCGGCGGGCCGGCGATGCCCTGCGAGCCGTGGAATGGAGCGAGATCACCGCCCGGCTCAACGCTGCACGCGATCTGCGGCTGCTGCTGCGGAGCGAATCGCAAGGCCGGATCGATGCCGTTGCGGCCAGTTTCGGCGACGCAGCCGCGCGTTACTTTGCAATGATCGAAGACAACGAACCTGCCATTAACCTTGATGCTTTAGATGGCTCTAAAGCCTTGGGTGGCATGGAATGCGCACGCGTGGCCGTCCGGCACGACGCGGCATCGGGGGGCGATGCCGAGCGTGTTGTGGATGCGCCCGGAGGCGATGCGAGAGTAGAGCAATGATTGAGAACCAGGACATCCGCCCCGCACAGGTCATCGGCCCCCTTGGCGAGCCGCTGACGCTTGCCGACCTGCCCTCGCCCGATACCCGGCGCTGGGTGGTGCGGCGCAAGGCCGAGGTCGTGGCTGCCGTCAATGGCGGGCTGCTGACGCTCGATGAGGCGCTGGCGCGCTATGGCCTGACCCTTGAAGAGTTTGCTTCATGGCAGCGCGCGGTCGACCGTTCGGGCATGCATGGCCTGCGCGTCACCAAGATCCAGCACTACCGCGATCTCTACCAGCGCCAGCTGAAGTACTGACCGGCACGGCAGGACCGGCCTCGGGGCCAGCCTGCCGATTGGCAATTTCCGGCAAGACCCGTTAACCTCGTTCCCGAAGCGCGCGCCGGCACCGGCCGCGCCGGAGCGGAGGGTTGCCATGGGATGGATTATCGCACTGGTCGTCGGCGGGATCGCGGGCTGGCTTGCCAGCCTGCTGATGAAGCGCGACGCCTCGATGGGCGTATTTCTCAACATCGTGGTCGGTTGTGTCGGCTCGGTTATCGGCAATGCGATTGCCGGGCCCTTGCTGGGGATCAGCGGCAGCGTGCAGGAATTCTCGCTCACCGGCCTGCTGGTCGCGGTGCTGGGGGCGAGCGTGCTGCTCGGGATCGTCAACCTGATCCGGCGCGGGCGACTGCGCTAGCCGCAAGTTCCGCCCCTTTCGTCGACGCGCCGGGAACCGGTGGGCGGTGCCCTTCGTCTGGCCTCAAAGTCACCCGTCGAAGCAAGGATTGCCCGCGAAGGACGCGCGGCCTATCAGGCGTTGCGCTCGGTGACTTATCGAGATAATACACTCTGAAGGCGGAGGTTGCGCGTCTGCGGGCGGCTCCGGCAAGGGAACAGGAATGAATTACGAGACCACCATCCGGGCCGAAGCCGCTGACGGGGTGACCACCGAATATGCCGGTGCGCGCACGCTCGCAGGGCCGGCCGTGCCACGCTGGCTGATTGTCGGCGGGATCGGCCTGTTCGGCCTGCTGCTGGCGATCGGGGTCTATTTCGCGCTGGCCGGCGGCGAGCCGGTGCCGGCGGGCGACGACAATTCGCAGGCGCCCTCGGTTACGGTCATCACTCCGGGCAAGACCACCATTGCCGGGATCATCGAGGCCCCCGGCACGCTGGCCGCGCGGCGACCGATGCCGGTTGGTGCCGTTGGTGAAGGCGGGCAGGTGCTGCGCGTCACCGTCGATGCGGGCGATTGGGTGCAGCAGGGGCAGGTGCTGGCGGTGATCGACCGTTCCGTGCAGGTGCAGCAGGCCGCGGCCCAGTCCGCGCAGGTCGAGGTCGCGCGCGCCGACGCCAATCTCGCCCAGGCCAATCTTGACCGCGCGCTGCAACTGGTGGCGCGCGGCTTCGTGTCCAAGGCCGACATCGACCGCCTGACCGCCACCCGCGATGCGGCGGCGGCGCGGGTCAAGGTGGCCGAAGCGCAATTGCGCGAACTGCGCGCGCGCAATGATCGCCTCAACGTGCTGGCGCCGGCCACGGGCTATGTGCTCCAGCGCAATGTCGAGCCCGGCCAGACGGTCGGCCCCGGCACCGGCGCGCTGTTCACCATTGCCAGCGGCGGCGAGATGGAGATGCTCGCGCAAGTGAGCGAGGATCAGCTTGCCGGCCTGTCGGTTGGTGCCGTGGCGACTGTCATCCCGACCGGTTCCAAGCAGGAATTCTCGGGGCAGGTGTGGCAGCTTTCGCCGGTGATCGATCAGGCCACCCGGCAAGGCACGGCGCGCATTGCGCTGTCCTTCGCGCCCGAGCTGCGGCCCGGCGGCTTTGCCACCGCGCGCCTTTCGAGCGGCAGCTTCAGTGCCACCGTGCTGCCCGAAAGCGCGGTGCTGGCGGACGATAAGGGCAGCTTCGTCTATGTCGTGGGCAAGGACAACAAGGCGGTCCGGCGCGCCATCACCACCGGCGCGGTGACCAAGCAGGGCATTGCCATCACCGAAGGGCTTTCGGGCACGGAGCAGGTGGTGCTGCGGGCCGGCGGGTTCCTCAACCCCGGCGAGACCATCAACCCCCAACCGCTGAAGAAGTAGAACCCCATCCGGACGCGCCCCGGGCGCGTAACTGGCAGGACGATAGGCAACAGGCAGGAATTCTATGGCTCTCCGCGACATCTCGGCCTGGTCGATCCGCAACCCGGTGATTCCGCTGGTGTTCTTCACCGGGCTGCTGTTCGCGGGGATCGTTAGCTTCCTGCGGATGGACGTGACCGACCAGCCGGATGTCGAATTCCCGGCGGTGCGCGTCTCGATTGCCCAGCCCGGCGCCTCCCCGACCGAGATCGAGAACCAGATCACCCAGCGTGTCGAAAGCGCGCTGCGGGCGATCAACGGGGTCAACTCTATCCAGTCGACCGCGCGCGAGGGCAGCTCGCAGACCTTTGTCGAATTCGAGATCGGCACCAACCTGATCGAGGCGGTCAACGAGGTCGAGACCGCAATCGACGGCGTGCGCGGATCGCTGCCCGACGGCATCCTCGAACCGCAGGTCAACAAGGTCAACGTGGTGGGCGAGCCGATCGGCTATGTCGCGGTCGAAGCCAACGACATGACGATCGAACAGCTCAGCTGGTTCATCGACGACACCGTCGCCAAGCGCCTGCTCAAGATCGAGGGCATGGCCGAGGTCAACCGTTTCGGCGGGGTCGACCGCGAGATCGAGGTTATCCTCGATCCGGCACGGATGCAGTCCTTCGGGGTCACCGCCTCGCAGATCAACGGGGTGCTGCGGCAGGTCAATATCGACGCCGCAGGCGGCCTCGCGGAAATCGGCGGCACCCGCCAGTCGCTGCGCGTGCTCGGCAACTCCGACGATGCCTATGCCCTGTCGCAGACCCAGATCCAGCTCGGCGGCGGGCGCACCGTGCGGCTCGCCGACGTCGCCACTGTGCGCGACGGCTACTCCGAGCGCACGTCGATCAGCGAAGTCAACGGCAAGGAAGTCGTCAATTTCGCCATGAGCCGCGCGCGCGGTGCGTCGGACCTGACCGTCTATGATGCCGCGCTCGCGGAGATGGACGAGATCGAAAAGGAGAACCCCGGGGTCAAGTTCATCAAGCTCTCGACCAACACCACCTACACCCGCGAACAGTACGAAAGCTCGATCTGGGCGCTGGTCGAAGGCGCGGTGCTGGCCGTGGTCGTGGTGTTCGTGTTCCTGCGCGACTGGCGCGCGACCTTCATTTCGGCGGTCGCGATCCCGCTGTCCGCGATCCCGACCTTCTGGTTCATGGATCTGCTCGGGTTCAACCTCAACTTCCTCTCGTTGCTGGCGCTGGCGCTGGTGGCGGGCGTGCTGGTCGACGATGCGATCGTGGAGATCGAGAACATCGTGCGCCACATGCGCATGGGCAAGACCGCCTATCAGGCGAGCATCGACGCCGCGGACGAGATCGGCCTGCCGGTGGTGGCGACCAGCTTCTGCATCGTCGCGGTGTTCCTGCCGGTCGGCCTCATGCCGGGCGTGTCGGGCCAGTTCTTCCAGAACTTCGGGATCACCGTGGTGGTCGCGGTGCTCATGTCGCTGGCCGTGGCGCGAATGCTCACGCCGCTGATGGCGGCCTATTTCCTCAAGGCCAAGGGCCACGCCGAACATGGCGGCGGGGCGATGATCGATGCCTATATGCGGGTGCTGGCCTGGACGCTGGACACCGGACGCATGGCCGCGCGCCGCGCCGGGATTTCCGCCCCGCGCAGCCGTGTGCTCTATGTCCCCGGTCTGTTGCTGACCGTGATCGCCTTGCTGCTGGCGACCGCGCTGACACTGTTCGAGGCCTTCGGCGGATCGGTGTCGGGCGCGATTGCCGAGGGCATGGGCGTTGCCCCGCCGTGGAAGGGCATCGCCGGGCTGGAGATCCCCAAGGCCGTCGCCACCGCGGTGTCGAGCGACAGCAGCGGCTTTGCCTACAAGCTGGTGTTCAAGATTTTCGATATCGTGCAGGTGTTGCTGGTGTCGGGCCTGTCGCTGCTGGCGGGCTGGCTCACCTTCAAGCTGATCGAGTTGCCGGCGGACGGCGCTGGCCGCTTTGCGCAGGGCGTCCGCTGGATGACCGCGCGCTTCTACGATCACCGCGTGTGGATGATCTCGATCGGCTGGTTCTCGTTCCTCATCACGATCGTGCTGTTCGGGCAGACCCCGCCGCAGTTCCAGCCGACCGTCGATGACGAGAACAGCCGGGTCGAGATCGAGACCGTGCCGGGAACGACGCTGGCCGAGACCAAGCGCATCGTCAACGGCGTGGCCGAGCGGCTGCGGCAGGAGCCCGAGGTCGAGCGCCTGCTCGAACGCATCCGGCTGGGCGAGACTTCGTCGATCTTCGTCAAGCTCAAGGCCGACCGCGAGCGCACTTCGATCCAGTTCGAGCGCGAGCTGGCGCCGGTGCTGGCCAAGGTGCCCGACGCCCGCGTGCGCTTCCAGTCCCAGAGCGCGGGCTTCGGTTCGGGCCGGGACATGACGGTGATGCTTGCCGGGTCCGATCCGGTGTTGCTCGATCAGACCGCGACCCGGCTGGTGGAGGAGATGAAGGGCCTCAAGTCGCTGGTTGCCCCGCGCATCAGTGCCGATCTCAACCGTCCGGAAATCATCATCACCCCGCGTGACAAGATCGCCGCCGAACTCGGCGTGACCACCGCGGCGCTGTCGCAGACCATCCGCATTGCGACGCTGGGAGAGATCGAGCAGAACGCCGCCCGCTTCTCGCTGTCGGATCGCCAGATTCCGATCGTGGTGCGACTCTCGGAAGAGGCGCGCAGCGACTTCCGCACCATCGAGAACCTGCCTGTGCCGACTGCCAATGGCGGATCGGTGCCGCTCAGCCGCGTTGCCGACATCACTTTCGGTTCCGGCCCGACCGCGATTCAGCGCTACAACCAGAACCGCCGCGTTCTGGTCGGCGCGGATCTCGCAGCGGGCGTGCTGAAGGGCGAGGCGCAGGCGCAGATCGACGCACTGCCGGTGCTGCAGGACCTGCCGCTCGGGGTGATCCGCGACGTGGTGGGCGAGGAGGAATGGCAGGCCGAGCTGATCCAGAACCTCATCATCGCGATCATTTCCGGCGTGCTGCTGGTGTTTGCGGTGCTGGTGCTGCTCTACAAGCGGCTGATGAGCCCGCTGGTCAACATGACCTCGCTGGCGCTCGCGCCGCTCGGCGGGGTGCTGCTGATCTGGCTGTTCGGTCAGGCGCAGTCGATGCCGGTCTATATCGGCATCCTGCTGCTGCTCGGCATCGTGTCCAAGAACTCGATCCTGCTGATCGACTTCGCGATCGAGGAGATGGCCAAGGGCGTCGGCAAGCTTGAAGCGATCATGGACGCGGGCCACAAGCGCGCCCAGCCGATCGTGATGACCACCGTGGCGATGACCGCGGGAATGGTGCCGGTGGCGATTTCGCTGAGCGGCGACGGTGCGTGGCGCCAGCCGATGGGCGTGGTGGTGATCGGCGGGCTGGTGCTCTCGACCCTGCTGACGCTGCTGATCGTGCCCGCCGGCTTCAGCCTTGCTGACGGTTTCGAGAAGCGCGTCGGGCCGTGGCTGCGCGAACGGATGCTGACCTACAAGCCCGGAGACGATACGCGTCCGCTTGGCGAATCCGAACCGGATCTGCCGTTCCCCGGCGGAGCAGTGCCCGCGCGGCGGCTGCGGCCGGGCGGCGAACCGGCCGAGTGAGCGACAAAAGCGTGACGCGGGTGCCCCGCGCGGGTTAAAGCCGGTTCATGCCGACGCGTCATCCCGTGCCCCTCACCTTTCGCGGCCAGCCGCTGACGGTCGACCGTGCGCAGCGCATGCGTTGGACGGCCACCGGAATGCTCGCCGCGATGGCGGTGATCTTCATCGCCACCCACGGCCTTGTCGCCGCGCATCCGGCGTGGGGATACGTCAACGCCTTTGCCGAAGCCGCGATGGTCGGCGGCCTCGCTGATTGGTTCGCTGTCACCGCGCTGTTCCGCCACCCGCTCGGCCTGCCGATCCCGCACACCGCGATCATTCCCGAAAACAAGGACCGCATCGCCGACACCATGGCGCAATTCCTGCGCGAGAACTTCCTCACGCCCGCCGTGGTGGCGCGGCGGATGTCGGGCATGAATATCGCCAAGGCGGCAGGCGAATTTCTCGCCGCTTCGCCCGAGCGCGGAGCGGATGGCAGCATCGACGCACGCTCGCGCATCACGTCAGGCGCGGCGGAGCTACTGGCCGAAGTGCTCGAAAGCCTCGATCCCGACCGGCTCGGCAATCAGGTGCGCGCCGGGCTGGCGGGCCAGCTCGCCAAGCTCGACATCGCCCCGCTCGCCGGACGGATGATCGAAAGCGCCATGGCCGACCGTCGCCACCAGCCGCTGATCGACGGATTCGTGCGCTGGGCCGGCCTCACCATCGAGGACAACGAGGAGACCCTGCGCGACATCATCCACCAGCGCGTCGCGGGCGTGCTGCGCTGGACCGGCCTCGACAAGACCATCTCCTCCAGCGTGCTCGACGGGCTCTACAAGCTGCTCGCCGAGGTGCTGGTGAACCCCGATCACCCGCTGCGCGGCAAGATCGAGGAGGGGTTGGCGAAGCTCGGTCAGGACCTGCAGCACGATCCCGAAACCCGCGCCAAGGTGGAGGAGATGAAGCGCGATCTGATCGCCAATCCGGCGGTTGCGGTGTGGTGGACGGGGGTGTGGGAACGCATCCGCCAGTCGCTGATCCGCCGCGCCCGCGATCCCGAAAGCGGGATGGGCGAGGAAATGCGCAACATGCTGGCCGAGCTCGGCAATGCGCTCCAGCAGGACGAGCGGCTGCAGCTCCAGATCAACCGCTTCGCGCGCCGCACGATGGTGGGCGTGGCGACCCGCTACGGCGACCAGATCGTGCGGCTGGTGTCCGAGACCGTGCGCCGCTGGGACGCCACCACCATCACCGCCCGCGTCGAAGGCGCGGTCGGCCGCGATCTCCAGTTCATCCGCATCAACGGCACGCTGGTGGGCGGGCTGGTGGGGATGACGCTGCACTTCATCACCACGATGATGTGAGGGGTGGCTAGCCGATCCGGTAGGTGATCGAGGTCACATAGAGCGACCGGAACGGTTTGCCCTCGGCATCACGCGCCGGTTCGAACCGCGCACCCTGCATCACCCGGCAAGCGGGAGATTCGAGCCGCTCGGTATCGGTGGCCTTGATGATCGTGCAGCTTTCGACAGAGCCTTCTTCGCTCACGATCACCCGCATCCGCATGATCGCCTGTTCGCCCTGCGAATAGGCCGCGCTGGGATACTCCGAGGCGATCTTGCGGGTCAGCGCGGCCTGATTGATCCAGCGCGGCAGGCTGGTGGCGGTGAGATGCTGTTCGGGATCAAGCCCCCAGTCGCGCAGCAGATCAAGCGTGCACTGGTTGAGCACCTTGAAGGCATCGCCCAGCGGCCCGGTCTCCAGCCGTACCGTGCGGCCGCCCTGCTTCAGCGCGACGAACTGCACCAGATCGCCCTCGGCGGCATCAAGTTGCGGGACGCCGCCTGACCTGGGGTCGTCGACCGAGTTGGTGTTGGCGGGCTCGCCCTCGGTTATCCTGATCGAGGAGTAGATCACGCCGCTGCCATACTGTTCGACAGTGCCGGTAAAGGGGCGGGTGCGGAGCGGTGTCTGCGCGTCGAAAAACTGCACGTCGGTGCGTTGCAGGCTGCGGAAGCGATCGAAGGCGGGGCCGGCGACAGTGAGACCCGCTTCCTTGGCGGGCCAGTATTGCTGGAAGGCGAGCAGATGACTGTTCTCGTCTCCGCCGAAGATCCTGGTCAGGCGGCACTTGTCCTCGGCAAAATCGACATTCCACGGGCTGCTCGGCTTGAGAACAACAGGTTCGGCCCGGGCGGTTGCACTGAGCACGGCGGGCAGGGCAGCAAGGACAAGAATGGTGCGACGCATGGGCAAAACTCCGGCAAGGCGGCCAACCTGCCCGAGCCGCATTTCAGAATAAAGTCTTTTCTGACGAGTTGCTTAGGGTGTGGTGGGCCGGATCAGTCCGGTATCCCAAACCCGGTCACCGCGCCGCGGCGATGATCCTTGAAGCTGGCCGTGTACCACGCCCGCACCGGCTTGCCTGTCGCATCCAGCGCCGGCTGGAACCGGGCACGCTGCATGATCCGGCAGGCACGCGCGTTGGGCCGCATGTCGGCCGTGGCATAGACCACGGTGCAGTCTTCAGGTTGCCCGACCTCGTTCACGATCACCCGCAGATGCGCGATACCGTCGGCTTGTGCATGGAACCACCAGTGTTCGGCAAAGGAGTTGGCGATACTGCGGTGGACCTTGGCGCGGTTGAGCCATTGCGGACCGCTGGCGAGGTTGCGCAGCTGCGCCACATCCAGCCCCCAGCCCGCGGGCAGCGCCTGAGCACAGCTGTCGAGCATGGTCAGGGCGTCATCGAGCGCGCCGGTCTCAAAGCGCAGCCTTGCGCCGCGCTGGGCCAGGGTGACGACACCGTTGGCGTCTCCGCCAGTCGCAGGGCCGGTCACCGCAAGCTTAAGCCCGGGACCGAAGCCCGGCACCTCTCCGACCAGCGGGGTTGCCCAGACCCGGGCGGCGGCGTCCGCCAGATCGAACTGCGCGCGGGCTTCG
>CAZQOO010000007.1:45980-49147 GCA_964594845.1 uncultured Porphyrobacter sp.
TGACGTGTTTTCAAGTGCTTGTGCGGATCTACGCCTTACAGCGCGCCGGTCAGCTCCGGCACCGCCGCGTAGAGATCGGCAACGAGGCCGATGTCCGCGACCTGGAAGATCGGGGCATCCTCGTCCTTGTTGATGGCGATGATGACCTTGGAATCCTTCATCCCGGCAAGGTGCTGGATCGCGCCCGAGATGCCGATGGCGAAATAGACTTCCGGTGCAACGATCTTGCCGGTCTGGCCGACCTGGTAGTCGTTCGGCACATAGCCCGCATCGACCGCCGCGCGGCTCGCGCCGATGGCAGCGCCGAGCTTGTCGGCGAGCGGGGTGATCACAGCTTCGAAGGTCTCGGCATCCTTCAGCGCGCGGCCGCCCGAGACGATCACCTTGGCGCTGGTCAGTTCCGGACGCTCGCTCTTGGCGATTTCCGAGCTCACGAAGCTCGAGGTGCCTGCATCACCCGGGCCGCTGACGGCCTCGACGGTGCCCGAACCGCCCTCGGTTGCCGCCTTTTCGAAGGCGGTGCCGCGCACGGTGATCACCAGCTTGGCATCGGTCGATTCGACCGTGGCGATGGCGTTGCCGGCGTAGATCGGACGGGTGAAGGTCTTGGGGCCTTCGACCGACAGGATCTCGCTGACCTGCATCACGTCGAGGTGCGCAGCGACGCGCGGGGCGACGTTCTTGCCCTGCGTGGTGGCAGCGGCGAGAAAGGCGTCGTGATCGGCCATCAGGCCGGCAGCGAGCGGCGCGACGTTTTCGGCAAGCCCGTTGGCATAGGCAGCGTCGTCCGCCACGTGGACCTTGGCCACGCCCGCGATCTTGGCGGCCGCTTCGGCGACCGAGCCGCAGTTGTGGCCGGCAACCAGCAGGTGCACTTCGCCGAGCTTGCCGGCAGCGGTGACCACCGCGAGCGTCGCGTCGTTCACCTTGGTGTTGTCATGTTCGACGAGAACCAGAGTCTTCATCTCGAATGTTCCTTATCCTTGATGGCGCGGCGCGCTTACGCGATGCCGAGCGCCTTGACCTTCTCGACCAGCGCGGCGACGTCGGCGACCTTTTCGCCCGCCTGGCGCACCGGCGGTTCGGCGACCTTGAGGGTTTTGAGGCGCGGGGTCAGGTCGACGCCGTAATCGGCGGCGGTCTTGGTCGCGAGCGGCTTCTGCTTGGCCTTCATGATGTTCGGCAGCGAGGCATAGCGCGGCTCGTTGAGGCGCAGGTCGGTGGTGACGATCGCGGGGAGCGCAAGCTTCACGGTCTGGAGGCCGCCATCGACTTCGCGCTTCACGACGACCGAGTCGCCTTCGACGGCAACCGTGTTGGCGAAGGTGCCCTGCGGACGGCCCATCAGCGCGGCGAGCATCTGGCCGGTCTGGTTCGAATCGTCCGAGATCGACTGCTTGCCGAGGATCACGAGGCCGGGCTGTTCTTCGTCAGCAATGGCCTTAAGGATCTTGGCGACGGCGAGGGGTTCAACCTCTTCATCGGTTTCGATCAGGATCGCGCGGTCCGCACCCATGGCGAGCGCGGTGCGCAGCGTTTCCTGCGCCTTGGCCGGGCCGACGCTGACAGCCACGATCTCGGTCGCCGCGCCCTTTTCCTTGAGGCGGATGGCTTCCTCGACCGCGATCTCGTCGAACGGGTTCATGCTCATCTTGACGTTGGCAAGGTCAACGCCCGTGCCGTCGGCCTTGACCCGCGGCTTGACGTTGTAATCGATCACCCGCTTGACGGGGACGAGGATCTTCATGGGGCGTTCCTTCCTCTCAAAGAATCACAGGCGCTAGCCTTCGGCGGCCCGCCTAGCTTGCGTTTACGTAAACGTCAAGCAAGCGGATGGTTCCGAATGTGGCAAATGTGCCCATCCCCTTGCTTTGCGCCGGTCACAGGTCAAGCATTCAATTCGCCAGTGCTTTACCGCCTGCCCCCGACCAGATACGTCCATAACCGGGGAGGGATGCGGATCATGGCGACAAGGACATTTCCGATAGCGCTGGCCATGCTGGCAGCGACACCGCTGGCGGCGCAGGAAACGCGCGTGGCGCAGGCTGGCGAGGCGCCCGGCAAGGCCACGCTGGCCGAGGCCGCATGGCTGATCGGCACGTGGAGCGGCGAGGGGATCAAGGGCGCCGAGGCGCACGAAAGCTGGCTCGCGCCCTCGGGCGACACGATGGTCGGGCTGTTCGTGCAGGAGACCGCGGCGGGCGGGATCATGTTCTCCGAGCATATGTACCTGACGGAGCAGGACGGCAGCCTGGTGGTGAAGCTCAAGCACTTCAACCCCGATCTCACCGGCTGGGAGGAGAAGGACGGGATGGTCACCTTCCGCCTGATCGCCGCCGAGCCCTGCGCGCTCTACTTCCACGCGCTGACCTATCGCTGCGACGGAGAGGGCGGCATGGTGGTAGCGGTGCGGATGAAGAGCAGCGGGCCAACACCGCAGGAACTGGTGTTCCGGTTCAAGCGACTGCCAACGCGGTGAAGCCCCCGCCGCTCGCGCTGACGACAAAGAAAAACCCCCGCCGGACCGAGCCGGCGGGGGCCTTTGTTCTTTGAACGGAATGGAGACTTACGCCGCCTTCTTCACTTCCGCGACGATCTTCTGCGCGGCATCGCCGAGGTTGTCGGCGGGCACGATCGCGAGGCCCGAATTGGCGAGGATCGCCTTGCCTTCGGCCACGTTGGTGCCTTCGAGGCGCACCACCAACGGAACCTGGAGGTTCACGTCCTTGGCGGCCTGCACGATGCCGTTGGCGATCACGTCGCACTTCATGATCCCGCCGAAGATGTTGACGAGGATGCCCTCGACCGCCGGGTCCTTGAGGATGATCTTGAACGCTGCCGTCACCTTCTCGGTGGTGGCACCGCCGCCCACGTCGAGGAAGTTCGCCGGGAAGGCGCCGTTCAGCTTGATGATGTCCATCGTCGCCATGGCGAGGCCTGCGCCGTTGACCATGCAGCCGATGTTGCCGTCGAGCTTGATGTAGGCGAGATCATATTCGCTGGCTTCGACTTCGGCCGGGTCTTCCTCGGTCTCGTCGCGCAGGGCTTCGATGTCGGGGTGGCGGTAGAGCGCGTTGCCGTCGAAGCTCATCTTGGCGTCGAGCACCAAGAGCTTGCCGTCTTCGCTTTCGACCAGCGGGTTAATTTCGAGCATCTCGCAATCGGTG
>CAZQOO010000008.1:0-9376 GCA_964594845.1 uncultured Porphyrobacter sp.
CTTGAACCGCGCGGTTAACCCTGCCACTCACCTCTCCCCATGAACACCCGACTCCTTGCCGCGCTGGCCGCTGCCAGCACTCTCGCCCTTGCCGTGCCCACAATCGCGCAGGACGCCCCCAAGCCCGAGGCGGCTGCCAAGCCCGCCGCCGCGCCCGAAGCGCAGGTGCGCACGCGCGATCTGGCGGGCACTTTCGGCGGGCAGCGCATCGCCTACCGCGCCACCATCGCCGACACGATCCTCTCGGGCGACGACGGGAAGGCCGAGGCGGTGATCGTCACCACCTCCTATGTGAAGACCCCGGTGGACGCCTCGCGCCCGGTGTTCTTCATCTACAATGGCGGGCCGGGTTCCGGCTCGGTGTGGCTCCAGATGGGCGCCTTCGGGCCCAAGCGCGTGGCGATCCCTTCGGACGCGCGCGACGATGGTGCGCCGCCTTATCCGCTGCTCGACAATCCCGACAGCCTGCTCGATGTCGCTGACCTCGTCTTCATCGATCCGCCCGGCACCGGCTTCAGCTACCTCACGCCCGGCACCGACCCCAAGAAATATTACGGCCTCAGGCAGGACGGCCGCGCGGTGGCGCAGGTGATCCGCCGCTGGATCAACGACAATGGCCGCTGGGGCAGCCCCAAGTATCTCGGCGGGGAAAGCTACGGCACCAGCCGCACCGCGATGGTGGTGGATGAGCTGGAAGGCTCGACCTATAACGACGTCGGTCTCAACGGGCTGATCCTCATTTCCACCATCCTCGATTTCGCGGGCCGCGAGCCGACCCCGGGCAACGAGATGGCCTATGTCATCACCCTGCCCAACATGGCGGCGGCGGCCTACTATCACGGCAAGGTGCAGGCGCCCTCGGTCGAGGCGATCGTCGAGGAAGCCCGGCAGTTCGCGATCGGCCCGTTCGCCAGTGCGCTGCTCAAGGGCCAGGACCTGCCCGCCGAGGAACGCGCCAGCGTGCGCCGCGAACTTGCGCGCCTCACCGGCCTGTCGGAGGAATATCTCGAACAGGCCGATCTGCGCGTCACCGACCAGCGCTTCTACAAGGAATTGCTGCGCGACCGGGGCCTTACCATCGGGCGGCTCGATGCGCGCTACACCGGCAAGGACTTCGACAATGCGGGAGAGACCCCCGATGCCGACCCGAGCTTCTACGGCATCGACGCGGGCTATACCGCCGCGATCAACCAGTGGGCGCGCGAGACGCTGGGCTATCGTACTGACCGGCACTACCAGTCGATCGGTTCTGTCGGCGGGCAGTGGGACTGGTCGCTCGGCACCGGCTGGGGACGGCAGGCCTATCTCAACATCGCCCCGCTGATCGGGCAGGCGATGCGCCAGAACTCGCAGCTGCGCCTGTTCAACGCCCAAGGCTATTACGACTTCGCCACGCCCTTCTTCGGCGCGGAGTATTCCTTGAAGCGCACCGGCATCCCGCAGGAGCGGATCACCTGGAAATACTACGACGCGGGCCACATGATGTATGTCCGCGACGAGGACCGGGCCAAGCTCTCGGCCGATCTGCGCAGCTTCATCAAGGCGCGGTGATGCGGGCAGAGCGGCTCGCCGGATTGACGATGCTGGCAGCGGCGCTGGCGCTACCCGCCTGCAAGCCCCCGCCGACCGATGTCGGCAGCGCGCGGGCCGCCAATCTGCCGGTGCTGCCGGGCCCTTCGCGGCCGATCGCCTCGCCCGACACCACCGACGCAGTGTGGGCGGCGAGCGGCGGGCCGCTGCGGCTGGTCTATGGCGTTCCGGGCCAGCCGGTGCTGCTGGCGGTGCAATGCGAGGGTGCAGGCACGCCGAATGCGCGGCTGCGGATCACCCGTCAGGCTCCGGCCGATCCCGGCGCGGGCGCGCTGCTGGCGCTGATCGGCAACGGCTGGATCGGGCGCTTCCCGGTCGATGCGACCCGTGTGCGCGGAAAGCTGGTGTGGCAGGGCGCAGCCCCGGCGAGCCGGCGCGAATGGGATGCGTTGAAGCCCGAACGCGAAGCCACCGTCACTGTCCCCGGCGCAGGCCTGCTCCGTCTCAATCCGAGCCCGCTGCCGATGCAACTGGTGGAGGCGTGCCGGAAGCTGACTGACGCGCCTGCCGCTCCAGCAGCTCCGGTGTGAGCACCTGCGGCAGCTGCTCGGGTGCCGAGGCTCCCGGCGCATACCACAGATAAAGCGGCACGCCCGCCGCGCCCTGTTCGGTGAGGAAGGCGGTGATCGCCTCGTCGCGCACCGTCCAGTCGCCCACCATCGTGATCACGCCCGCCGCCTCGAAGGCCTCGCGCACGCTCTCGCGCTCGATCGAGGACGCCTCATTGACCTTGCAGGTGACGCACCAGTCGGCGGTGAACCACACGAACACCGGCTTGCCCCCAAGTCTCCCTTGCTCGCGCGCCTCGGCGAGGCCCGCGCGGCTGAAGTCCTGCGGATTGTGGATGCTCTGCTTGGCCTCGACGCCCTTCGTCTCATAGACATTGGGCAACGCGATGAGGGCAAAGGCAAGGAACGGCGCGGCGACCAGCCCGAAGGCGGGCCAGGCCATCTTGCCCGCCTGCTGCAAGCGCCCCACCACCCACAGCGCGATCAGCACTCCGATGACCAGCACCAGCGCGACGAGGCCGAAGCTGCGCCCGCCAAGCTGCGCGGTGAGCCACACCAGCGCGAGCGCGGTCAGCCCCATCGGGATCGCCATGATCCGCCGGAACCGCTCCATCCACGCGCCGGGCCTCGGCAGCATCCGCCGCAGCGGAGGCACGAAGCCGAGCGCCAGGAAGGGCAGCGCCAGCCCCAGCCCGAGGCAGGCAAACAGCGCCAGCGCCTGCGCGGTCGGCAGCAGCAGCGCCGCGCCGAGGGCGGCGGCCATGAACGGACCCGTGCAGGGCGTCGCGACGAAGGCCGCGAGCAGCCCGGTGGCAAAGGCTCCGGTGCGCTCGCCCCCCATGTTGACGCTGATCGCGGGCAGTTCGAACAGGCCCGCGAAATTCGCGGTGATCGCCGCGGCCAGCACCAGCAGCGCGACGACCACGCCCGGCTCCTGCAACTGGAACGCCCAGCCGACCTGCTCTCCGGCGGCGCGCAGGGCCAGCATCACCCCGCCCAATGCGGCGCAGGCCATCACCACGCCGGCGGTGTAGGCGAGGCCTTCGCTACGTGCCTTGGCCTCGCTCTCGCCCGCGCGGGCGAGGGTCAGGGCCTTCAAACTGAGGATCGGGAAGACGCAGGGCATGATGTTGAGCAGCAAGCCGCCCGCCAGCGCGCCGAGCACCAGCGTCCACAGCGGCGGGATGGGTGCATCCTTGGGCCCTGCGATCACCTCGCCGCCTGCGGGAATGTCCCCGGGACGAGCCACGAACCGCACCCCTGCGCCATTGCCGAAGGACAGGATGCCGTCGATCATCACTGGCGTGAGATCGCGCCACCGCCCGATCGGCAGTTCGACCGTCACCATGTCGCCCAGCCGCCGGAAGGTCTGCGGCGCGGCCGGATTGCCGAGGTTCTGTTCACCCAGAAAGACATGGGGATCAGGCAGATCGACTCCCGCCGGAAGCGGAATGGCGAGCCGCACGACCTTCTCGCCAACCTCGAGCCGCGCATGGGCATCCAGCAGCGGCGCCACTTCCGCCCGCCAACGCGCAAAATCGCCGCCCACGCGCGAAGTCAGCAGCGCATCCTGCGGTACGCAGATCTGGTCGGTGCAGGCGAGATATTCGACATAGCCGGTGATCGGCCCGACATCGGCCAACGCCGCCTCCGGCCCCAGTGTGACCGGCACCAGCACCACATACTGCCCTTCGTAGATATGGTTCATCAGCCCGCTGATGGTGAGCCGCTGCGGCACCGGATAAAGCGGATCCCCCGCGGTCCAGCCCGCAGGCAGATTTAGGGTGAGCCGCATCCCCTGCCCCGCATCGCCGGGGTTCGACCAGTATCCGTGCCATTCGGGCGACTTGGGCGTGAAGCGCAAGCCCAGCATCTGCGTGCCCTTCACAGGCGCGGGATCGATGAACAACTCCACCGCGATGTTCCCGTCGCCGTAGAGCGCCTTGGCCGGTCTTGCCTCCTGCGCCCACGCGCCCCCTGCCAGCACCAGACTTGCGAGGAGCGCAAGCCAGAATGCAGCGAAGTCTCGGATCGGAGCTGTGAAGGTTCTTGCGTGCGGCACGGGCTACCCTCTAGGCTTCGTGCTCCATTTTCGCAATCGGAGCCGCAACGGTGACACAGCCTGCACAAGAAACCCGCGATCTGGTGATCCTCGGCGGCGGCCTCGTCGGCATGACGCTGGCGCTGGCGGCGGCGAAGAAGGGCCTGTCCTCCCACGTGATCGACCGCGCCGACCCGGCCGAGCTCACCGCCGAAGGCTTCGACGACCGCGCCACCGCGATCTCCACCGCCAGCTGGCACCTGTTCGAGAATATCGGGATTGCCGAGGGGCTGGAGGAATTCGCCTGCGACATTTCCGCCATCGCCGTCACCGACCAGAACAAGCCCGGGCGGCTCGATTTCGTCCCGGGCGAGGGGGGCGGCACGCTCGGGCGGATGTTCCCCAATCGCCGCTTGCGCCTCGCCCTGTTCGAGGCGGCGGCGAAGGAGCCGCTGATCCACTGGACTTCGCGCGCGACCGTCACCGAGCGCCAGCGCAGCGAGTATGGCGTCGCCGCGGTGCTGGCGGATGGCACCAAGCTCAAGGGCCGGCTGATGATCGCCGCCGAGGGCCGCCAGTCACCTACCCGCGATGCCGCCGGCATCACCCTCGCCAAGTGGGATTACCACCACCGCGCGATCATCGCCGGGCTGACCCACGAAAAGCCGCATGACAATGTCGCCTGGGAAATCTTCTATCCCGCAGGCCCCTTCGCGCTGCTGCCGATGAACGACGATGCCGACGGCACCCATCGCTCATCATTGGTGTGGACCGTGTCGGAAAAGGACGGCGCAGCGGTGATGAAGCTGGGCGAGCGCGCGTTCCTCGCCGAGATCGAAAAGCGCATGGGCGGGGTGCTGGGCCGCGTGCTGAGCGTCGGCCAGCGTTCGTCCTATCCGCTCGGTTTCCACCACACCGCCAAGATCACCGCCGAGCGGCTCGCGCTGATCGGAGATAGCGCGCACGGCATCCACCCGATCGCGGGACAGGGGCTGAACCTGGGCTTGCGCGATGTCGGCGCGCTGGTCGAGGTGCTGGCCGACGGCGCGCGGCTGGGGCTTGATCCGGGCGATCCGGAACTGCTCAAGCGCTACGAGGCGTGGCGCGGGCTTGACAGCTTCATGGTGGCCCTCGCCACCGACGGCCTCACCCGCCTGTTCGGCGTCCCCGGCAAGACTGCAAGCGCGGTGCGCCGCCTCGGCATGGCGGCGGTGCAGCGCACGCCGCTGCTCAAGACCTTCTTCATGGACGAGGCGCGCGGGGTTTCGGGGGACTTGCCGGAACTGCTGAAGGCGTAGGCCGGGCGACTGTTCGTCTGAATTCTCTCGTCACCCCAGCGCAAGCTGGGGCCTAGAGCCAGATCGGATTTCCCTGCGTTGTTGAGGAACGAGAGCCCTCCAACCCAGCGAGACGTATCGTCGCAAATTCAAGCATCGGGCGCGCAGCCGCCCTAGGCCCCAGCTTGCGCTGGGGGGACGAAGTTGGCTTGGGATGAAGCTCTAATTCCCCACGATCAGCGGGCTGTTCAATTGCCGCACCGGATTGCCCGCCCCGTCGCGCAGGCCGCGCTGGTCGAGCACGGCGGCGGTCTCGATCACTTCCAGCGCCTCCATCGCCTTGCGATAGCGTTCGGCATCCTTGATCCACGCCGCCGCCTTGTCGGCGCCCGGCATGCCCTTCACTTCGTCGATGGCGTTCTGGTAGCGGCCCTGCTCGAGCGCCCAGCGCGCGCGCTCCAGCCGCCGTTCGGGCTGTGGCGAGGGTGTGCTTTCGCGGCGGAACACGAACAGCTGCGAGAGCTCGCGCTGGAAGGCCTCCCACGACGGACCCTCGCTGCCTTCGCGCAGTTGCGGCCCGAGCCCTTCGAGCCGCGCCACCAGACCGTCGAGCCGGACGGGATCGCGCGAGAAGGTGATGATGGTGCTCACCGCATTGGGCCACTGGTCGCCGAAGCGCAGGCGCAGCTGGTCGGCAAGATAGCCGAGTTCGGCCCCGCGCTCGACCGCGCGGCGGGTGGCAAAGGCGATCAGCAGGCTTTCCGCGCGCGCGGCATTGCCGGCGGCGGCCTGGGCCTGAAGGTCGAGCTGGGTAAGCCGCTGTTCGGCGGCGGCGAGGCGCTGGTCGAGCCCGCCCTGCTGCTCGGCCACGCGTTCGACCGCTTCCTCGGCCCGCGCATTCTCGATCGCCTGCGCCAGCGGGCTGGGCGACGGAGAGAGCCCCGCATCCGGGGTCTTGCCCGCCCCGGCCACAACGTCCACTTCGGGGCGCAAGGTTCCGTCGCGTTCGGGCTGGAGATTGTACCACACCACCCAGCCCACCAGTCCGCCGCCGGCGATGAAGGCGGCGATGGCGGCCAGCCAGATACCCCGGCCAGAGGAAGGTTTGCGGCGGCTTCCGAACTTCGATTCCATCTCTATCCGTTCTCGCGACCCTTCCTGTCCTTGCCGTGCCGGATCGCCGTTTTACGGCTGGTCGGCAGGAGGAACGGGAATGGAGAGGCCCTTCTGACACAAGTCAACGGCCAATGCCAACAAGGCAGCCTCGTCGGGGCAGGCGGCGGTGTGGACAGCGCCCCAGCCCGGCCCCGCCGCGGCGGCAATCCGCGGGCCAAGCGCGGCAAGCGCGATTGTGCTGCGCGCCAGACCGAGCCGGTCGCATTCGGCAGCAAAGTGCCGCGCGGTGGCGGCCGAATGGAGCAGCACCAGCGCTTTGCCCGAGGCCAGCAGCGGCGCGGCCGGATCGAGCGGCAGGGTCATGCTGCGATAGGCGATCACGGTGTCGAAAGTGACACCTTTCGGGGGGCTCAGCGGCACGTGTTCCTCGCCCGCGATGCGCAGCAGGTGGCGGGGGCCGGAGATGGCATCGAGCACGCCTTGCAGCCCGCCGCTGCCGGTGAGCGCCACGGAGAACCCCGCCGCCCGCGCCGCCTCGGCCGTGGCCTCGCCGACTGCGAACACCGGCTTGCCGGTTAGCCGCGCAAGGTTATCGCCGCCGTGGAGGATCGCATTGGCGCTGCCGATCAGCAGGCCGTCACAAGCGGCAGGATCGGGGCAGTCCCAAGCTGTAGGGCGGATCTCCGACAGCGCCCAGCCGGTGATCGCAAGGCCCATCGCGCGGGCTTTCTCCAGCGTCGCGGCAAGGCCCGGTTCAGGGCGAAGCGCGAGGAGGTGCAGGCTCATTTCCCGGTGAAGTGCTGGGTGATCGCCGGGGTCGCGCGGGACAGGAGATCGGCGGAAAGCGCATTCACCGGCGCGAGATCGCCCGGCGCAAAGTTGGCGCTGCCTTCGACCCGTTCGGCCCCGTCGGGGCTGAACAGCGCAGCCCGCATTGCGAGCCCATCGCCCGTCCATTGACACAGCACCGCGACCGGCGAGTGGCAGGTACCGCCGAGCGCCGCGAGCAATGCCCGCTCGGCTTCCAGTTCGGCGCGGGTCGGTGCGTGGTCGATCGCGGCCAGGAGCGCCGTCGTTGCCGCATCATCGGCGCGGCATTCGATCGCGATCACGCCCTGCGCGGCGGCGGGAATCCACTCCCCGGATTCAAGCGGCGCGCCGACGCTGCTCTGCCCCAGCCGTTCAAGGCCCGCCGCCGCCAGAAAGGTCACGTCCGCCTCGCCCGCCTCCAGCTTGGCGAGCCGGGTGGCGACATTGCCGCGGAAGGTCACGACCTTGCAGTCGGGGCGCAGGTTGAGCAGCTGCGCCGCGCGGCGCGGGGCGCTGGTGCCAACGACGGCGCCCTGCGGAATCGCGGCGATGCTCGCCGCCCCGACGAGGCAATCGCGCCGGTCGGCGCGCGGCAGGAAGGCGGGGAAGTGGAATTGCGGCGGCCGGATCGTCTCGACATCCTTGGCCGAATGCACCGAAAGGTCGATCCGCCCCTCGCCCAGCCATTGATCGAGCTCCTTGGTCCACAGCGCCTTGCCGCCGATTTCGGACAGCGGACGATCCAGCACCTTGTCGCCGCTTGCCAGCACAGGGACGATCTCGATCGCCTCCTCGGCCCAGCCGTGGGCGGCGCACAGGCGGTCGCGGGTCTCGTAGGCCTGCGCCATGGCGAGAGGGGAATTGCGGGTGCCGAGACGCAATCTCGGGCTGGATACGGGTGCTTCGTTCATGGCTAGCCTTGCCCTAGCTTCGATACAGACTAGATGGAAGCGCGATGGGATCGGTCACGAACACCTCTGACACGCGCATTGTCCTCGGCATCGAATCGAGCTGCGACGAGACCGCCGTGGCGCTGGTGCGCGGCGACGGCACGATCGTGGCGCAAGCGATCGCCAGTCAGGAGGCCGAACACGCGCCCTATGGCGGCGTGGTGCCGGAGATCGCCGCACGCGCCCATGCCGAACGGCTCGCGCCGATGCTCGAAAAGGTGATGGACGAGGCGGGGCTCGGCCTCGACGATGTCGATGCGATTGCCGCCACGGCAGGGCCGGGGCTGATCGGCGGGGTGATGGTCGGCCTCGTCAGCGCCAAGGCGCTGGCAATGGCGTCAGGCAAGCCCCTGCTCGCGATCAACCACCTCGAAGGCCATGCGCTCTCGCCGCGCCTTGCCGACGCGGAGCTGGCCTTTCCCTATCTGCTGCTGCTGGTGTCGGGCGGGCATTGCCAGATTCTCGCCGTCGAGGGCGTCGGCCGCTATCGCCGCCTTGCCACCACCATCGACGATGCGCTGGGCGAGGCCTTCGACAAGACCGCCAAGCTGCTGCGCCTCGGCTATCCCGGTGGCCCTGCGGTCGAGCGGCTGGCGCTCGAAGGCGATCCCAAGGCGGTTCCCCTGCCGCGCCCGCTCAAGGGTTCGAGCGAGCCGCATTTCTCCTTTGCGGGCCTCAAGAGCGCGGTGCTGCGCGCCGTCGAAAGCGGCGAATACATGCCCGCCGATATCGCCGCGAGCTTCCAGCAGGCCGCCGTGGAATGTCTGATCGACCGGCTCACCCGCGCCCTGGAGACCGCCGGCCCCTTCCCCGCGCTGGTCGTGGCCGGGGGTGTCGCCGCCAACAAAACCGTGCGGGCCGCGCTCGAAACCTTCGCCGAGGCCCACGCGATGCGCTTTACCGCCCCGCCGCTCGCGCTGTGCACTGATAACGCGGCGATGATCGCCTGGGCGGGCTGCGAGCGGCTGGCGCTCGAAGGCCCTGACTTCGCCGGCGACCCGCTCGATTTCGTCGCGCGCCCGCGCTGGCCGCTCGATCCGGCGGCCGAAGCCGTACGCGGTGCGGGATACAAGGCATGAGCGC
>CAZQOO010000008.1:9476-18161 GCA_964594845.1 uncultured Porphyrobacter sp.
CCTGCCCTCCGCCACGCTGGCACCGACCATCCGTGCGACCGGCGACCTCGCCGGCTTTACGGCGATCGACACCGTGCTGGTGGTGACTCCGGCGCAGGTGCTGGGCAAGGTGCTGGCAGGCCTTATCCGGCCGCCCCGCGATCTTGTGCTCTGCTCCAAGGGGATCGAGGCGGGCACCGGCCGGCTGATGAACGACGTGGCGCGCGAAGCCTCGCCCGGGAGCGATATCGCGGTGCTGTCAGGACCGACCTTCGCGCATGAAGTCGCCGCCGGCCTGCCCACTGCCGTCACGCTGGCATGCGGCGGCGGCGCGGCGCAGTGGGAGCGGCTTGCGCCTGCCATCGCCCGGCCTGCATTCCGGCCCTATTACTCCGACGACGTCACCGGCGCGGAGATCGGCGGGGCGGTGAAGAACGTGCTCGCGATTGCCTGCGGGGTGGTCGAGGGGCTGGCGCTCGGCCAGAACGCCCGCGCCGCGCTGATTGCGCGGGGCTACGCCGAGATGCTGCGCTTCGGCGAGGCGCTGGGGGCGCAAGGCGAGACGCTCGCGGGCCTGTGCGGTCTGGGTGATCTGGTGCTGACCTGCTCGTCCACCTCCAGCCGCAATTTCTCCCTCGGGAAAGCTCTTGGCGAGGGAGCCGATCCCGCCGCGCTGCTGGCCGACCGCCGCACCGTGGCCGAGGGTGCCTTTACCGCCCCGGTGCTGGCCGAACTGGCTCAAAAGCGCGGGATTCCGATGCCGATCGTCGCGGCGGTCAACGCGATCCTGTCGGGCGCCAACGCGCGGTCCGTGGTCGCCGAGCTGCTCGCCCGCCCGTTGCGTGCGGAAATCGAGAGCGACGCGAAGGACCTGACGGCGTGAGCCAGCCTCCCGCCGATACCGTTCCCGCCCTGGATAAAGGCGGCGACGATCTCGCCACCCTCGCCAAGGGCGGGCGCACCAACACCATGGGCTTCGTCGTGCGCCTGATCGCGCGCATCCCCTTCCTCGTCATCGCCACGCGGCTTTACGGCGCGGAATCGCTCGGTCGCTTCGCCTCGGCGCTGGTGCTGATCGAGATCGTCGCGCTGATCTGCTCGCTGGGAGAGAAGCGCGGCCTTGCACAGCGCCTGTCGGAAGGCGCGGGCGACGACCGGGCGGCGGAGACCAATCTCGTCTATGACGGCATTCTGCTGGCGCTGGCCTATTCCGCCGTCGCGGCCATTATCCTGCTGGTGTTCCCCGAACCGATGTTCCCCAACGGGATGAATTCCGATTGGGACATCTGGCTGGTCGCCACCATCCCCGCCTTCGCCGTGACCGAGATTCTGCTCGCGGCGCAGGCCTACCGCTTCGATATCGCCACCACAGTGCGCGCGCGCGCGGTTGTCGAGCCGTGGACCATCTCGATCGGCGCAGGCGTGTTCTTCTTCCTGCCGGGAACGCGCGAGAGCGGGCTGGCGCTGGCCTTCATCACCTCGATCTATGCCGGGCTGCTGACCGCCTTGTGGCCGTTCCTCAGAACCTACGGCCTCCCGAAGGACTGGCAGCCGCAGGCCCGCGCGATGCTGGCGATGTCGGGCCGCGCCTTCCCGATCGTCGGCGCCGATGCAATCGAGCGCGGCACGCGGCTGCTCGACATCTTCATTCTTGGCCTGTTCGCGCCGCCGCAAGCGGTGGGCATCTATTACGCCGCGCAGCAGATCGCTTCGCTGCCGCAGAAACTGAAGACCAGCTTCGAGCCGATCCTCTCGCCGGTGATCACGAAAAACCTGCGCATCGGCAACATGGAAGCCATCGCCGCGCAGGTGCGGCAGGTGGGATTCTGGATCATCGCCGTGCAGCTCGGCATCGCGCTGGTGCTGGGCGTGCCGGGCGAGGCGGTGATGGGCCTGTGGGGGCCGGACTATGTCGCGGGCACGGCGGCGCTCGCCTTCCTGCTCGCCGCGGAGGTGGTCGCCTCGATGGCGGTCGTCTCGGAGAGCGTGCTGGTCTATATCGCGCGCAAGCGCAATCTGGCGATCTCGGTTGCAATCATCGCCTTGCAAGCCGGGCTGACGGTCGCGCTGATCCTCGCCGCGCGCAATGCGGGCCTCGGCGCAGGCTACGAGGCGGCAGGGGCTGCGGGCGCGCTGATGATCGCGCTGGCGGTATCGAGCCTCGTCAAGGCGCTGCTGCTGTCCCACCTGCTGAGCGCGCGCGTCACCAGCTGGCGCTGGGCGCTGGTCTATGCGGCGGCAGCGGCGGTGGTGGTCGGCCAGCTGTTCACCTACCTGCCCGAATGGATCGAGTTGCTGGTCGGCATCCCGGCGGTGCTCGGCACCTATGCGCTGGTGATCTGGCGGCGCGGTTTCGACGAGAACGACAAGGTGCTGTTCCGCAGGAATGTCGTCCCGGACGAGGACGCTTCACCCTCCGCCTGAAACGTTCAGTCGCTATTCACGCCCCCGAATCGATTTTTCGCCTCGCCATAAGTGCGGGGAGAAAAGGTGATGCGAGGGACGAAACTGATCGCCACGGCGGCGCTGTGCGCCGTGATCGCGGGCTGCGCCAGCAAGGCGCCCGAGAAGCTGGCCGAGGCTCCGCCGCCCCCGTCCCTTCCGGCACCCCCGCCTCCGCCGCCGCCCCCGATCGCCTATGCGCCCGCGCCCGCGCAGGCCGTCGTCGTGACCGGATCGCGGGTGCGCACCGGCGCGGTCGCCTCGGAAGCCGCCTATTTCGCCCCGCCCGTCATGGTCGCCACCGATCCGGGCCGCGAGAAATATGACGGCAAGGAAGTCTCCCCCGTCAAACTCACGAACGCCGAGCCGGTCTCCACCTTCAGCGTCGATGTCGACACCGGCGCCTATGCCAATGCCCGCCGCTTCCTAACGCAGGGGATGCTGCCGCCGCAGGACGCGGTGCGGACCGAGGAGATGATCAACTATTTCCGCTACGATTACGCACGGCCCAAGGACCGCGCCCAGCCCTTCACCGTCACCACCGACGTCGCCAGGACCCCGTGGAACGAGGGCACCTATCTGATTCGCATCGGCCTGCGCGGCTACGACATCGACAGCGCCGAACGCCCGCCCGCGAACCTCGTGTTCCTGATGGACGTCTCGGGCTCGATGGGCAGCCCCGACAAGCTGCCGCTGGTCAAGACCGCGCTGGCGGGGCTGGCGGGCGAGCTAAGCCCCAAGGACAAGGTCTCGATCGTGGTCTATGCCGGGGCTGCGGGCATGGTGCTCGAACCCACCAGCGACACCGCCAAGATCCGCCGCGCGCTCGACAGCCTCGAAGCGGGCGGATCGACTGCCGGGGGCGCAGGCATCGAACTGGCCTACCGCATCGCCGAGGACAACTTCATCAAGGGCGGCGTGAACCGCGTGATCCTTGCCACCGACGGCGATTTCAATGTCGGGGTCTCGGACACCAAGGCGCTGATCGAGCTGATCGAGAAGAAGCGCGACAGCGGCATCACGCTGACCACGCTGGGCTTTGGTCAGGGCAACTACAACGAGGCGATGATGGAGCAGATCGCCAACCACGGGAACGGCAACTACGCCTATATCGATAGCGCGCTGGAGGCGAAGAAGGTGCTGGGCGAGGAAATGAGCAGCACCCTGTTCACCATCGCCAAGGACGTGAAGATCCAGGTCGAATTCAACCCTGCCGTGATCGCGCAATACCGGCTCGTGGGCTACGAGAACCGCAGCTTGCGGGAAGAAGACTTCGACAATGACCGGGTGGACGCGGGCGATATCGGCGCAGGGCATCAGGTGACCGCGATCTACGAAGTCGTCCCCGTCGGCAGCAGGGGCTGGATTGCGCCGCGCAAGTACGAGGACGCGCCCGCACAGGCCGCCACCGCGCGGCTGGCCGAGGCCGCCACCGTCAAATTGCGCTACAAGCTGCCCGATGGCGACACCTCGAAGCTGCTCGAGCAGATCGTGCCGTCGAGCGCGCTCAAATCCGCCACCGCCCCGCGCGGCGACTTTGCCTTCGCCGCCGCCGTCGCCGCCTTCGGGCAAGTGCTGCGCGGGGACGAGATGATGATGGGCTTCAGCCACGCCGACATCAGCGCCCTCGCCAGCAAACAGGACAATTTCTGGCGGCAGGAATTCCTGCGGCTCAACGAACTGGCCGGCAGCATGAAGGGCGGCTGAGGGCTTGGGCCAATCGGGTCGGGGCTGCTAAGGGCGGCCCCGACTGATTCTGTGCCGGAGTTTGATGATGACGAGTGATCTGAACGCGCTGCTGCCCTACATTCTGGTCGGCCTGGTGGTGCTGGTGGTGGCCGTTTGGCTGATCGCCAAGGCCACCCGCAAGACCACCGTGATCGACGATGGCAGCCTCAAGCATGACGTGCTGGACGAAGGCGCCGAACGTGCGCGGCGCAACCAGGCGCTGATCGACGCCGCACCGGCAGCGGTGAAGCCTGCGCCGGAGCCGGAACCCGTGGCCGCGCCCGCCGAGCCGGTGCCTGCCCCGCCGCTCGCGCCTGCCCCTGCCCTTGCCCCTTCCGCGCCCGCCGCGGCGGACGATCTTGCGCGCATCAAGGGTGTCGGCCCCAAGCTCGTCGCGCTGCTCGGCGAGCTTGGCGTCACTTCCTATGCCCAGATCGCCGCATGGTCGGATGCGGATGTCGAGCGCATCGACGCCCAACTCGGCCGTTTCGCCGGGCGCATCACCCGCGACCAGTGGATCGAGCAGGCCAAACTGCTCTGCGCAGGCGACGAGACCGGCTTCACCGAAAGATTCGGCCGGAACGGATAATATTCGCGCAGGGTTTACGTCCAACCCGTGTTACACTCCTGATCGGGGAGTCGTGAGACGGGGAGATGGTCTATGGCCTTGCGAATATTGGTGGCCGAAGACGAATTCGTCACGGCCTTCGACTTGTGCGACACGTTCGAGGAAGCGGGCTACGAGGTTGAAGGGCCGCATGCCGGAATTTCTTCCGCGATGCTGGCCTGCCAGAAGGAAAAGCCCGATCTCGCCATCCTCGATATCGAGCTGGCCGACGGTCTGAGCTATGAACTGGCGCAGAAGCTGATCGACGAGAACGTGCCGGTGATCCTCCATTCCGAACGCTCGGAATGCGATGCCATCGCTGCACGTTTCCCGCGCGCGACCGCGCTCGCCAAGCCGTGCCCGCCCGCAACGCTGCTCGATGCGGTGGGGCGCGTTCTGGCGACGGCCTGACCCCTTGCTCTGGCCCGCCAAGCCTGCGAAGGCGTGAGCCAACAAAAGACGCGAGGAGCAACGCCATGCATGGCACCCCCCCCAGCAAGAGTGGCCCCCGGAGCGGGATCGCCCCGTTCAACTGGGAAGACCCCTTCGATCTCGAAAGCCAGCTCAGCGAAGAAGAGCGGATGATCCGCGATGCCGCCCACGGCTTTGCGCAATCCGAACTCCAGCCGCGCGTAATCGATGCCTTCCGCGAGGAAGTGGACGCGCCCGAGCTGTTCCCGCTGATGGGCGCCGCAGGTCTGCTGGGTGCCACCGTTCCGGAGGAATTCGGCGGCGCGGGGGCGAGCTATGTCGCCTATGGCCTCATCGCACGCGAGATCGAGCGCGTGGATTCCGGCTACCGCTCGATGGCGAGCGTGCAGTCGAGCCTCGTGATGCACCCGATCTACGCCTATGGCTCGGACGAGCAGCGCCGCCAATACCTGCCCGGCTTGGCCGCCGGCACGCTGATCGGCTGCTTCGGCCTGACCGAGCCTGACGCAGGCTCTGACCCCGCAGGCATGAAGACCTGGGCGAAGAAGGACGGGGACGATTACGTCATCTCCGGCTCCAAGACGTGGATTTCCAACGCGCCTTTCGCGGACGTCTTCGTGGTCTGGGCCAAGAGCGAGGAGCATGGCGGGGCGATCCGCGGCTTCGTGCTCGAAAAGGGCATGGCGGGCCTTTCCGCGCCCAAGATCAAGGGCAAGATTTCCCTGCGCGCCTCGACCACCGGCATGATCATGATGGACGAGGTGCGTGTGCCAGCATCGGCGCTGCTGCCCAATGTCGAAGGGCTGAAGGGCCCGTTCGGCTGTCTCAACCGCGCGCGCTATGGCATCAGCTGGGGCGCGATGGGGGCGGCGGAATTCTGCCTTGCCGCCGCGCGCCAGTATGGCCTTGATCGCCACCAGTTCGGCCGGCCGCTGGCCGCAACACAGCTCTACCAGAAGAAGCTCGCCGACATGATGAGCGACATTGCGCTGGGCCTGCAGGCGAGCTTGCGCGTCGGGCGGCTGATCGACGAGGGGCGCTTTGCTCCCGACATGATCTCGATCGTCAAGCGCAACAATGTCGGCAAGGCTTTGGACATCGCCCGACAGGCGCGCGACATGCACGGCGGCAACGGGATTTCCGAGGAATATCAGGTCATTCGCCACGCGGTGAACCTCGAAACCGTGAACACCTATGAAGGCACGCATGATGTCCACGCGCTGATCCTCGGCCGCGCGATCACCGGGATTCCGGCGTTTTGATGCGTCTGTTTGGCTACTTCCGCAGCTCGACCTCCTACCGGCTCCGCATCGCGCTGAACCTCAAGGGGCTCGCCTTCGAGAACGTGCCGGTCAATCTGGTCACGGGCGAGAACAAGGACGCCGCCTTTACACAGCGCAATCCCTTCGGCTCGCTGCCGATGCTGGAGGCTGACGGGCGCGACCGGGCGCAGTCGATGGCGCTGCTCGAATGGCTGGACGAGGCCTATCCCTCGCCCGCCTTCCTGCCCAAGGACATTGAGGCCCGCTATACCGTGCGCGAACTGGCCTATGCGATCGCGACCGAGATCCACGCGGTCAACAACCTGCCGGTGCTCAAGTACCTGAAAGACCCGCTCGGCCACTCGCAGGACGAGATCGACGTCTGGTATCGCACCTGGCTGAAGCGCACGCTCGATCCGGTCGAGGCGCGGCTGGCGCAGCTCGGAACGGGCGATTTCCTGCACGGCGATGCGCCGGGGCTGTTCGAGATCGTGGCTGTGCCGCAACTCGCAAACGCGCGGCGCTTCCACTACGACCTTAGCGCCAGTCCGCATCTGACCCGCATCGAGGCCGCCTGTCTTGCCCTGCCCGCCTTTGCCGCAGCGCACCCCGACAGGCAGGTGGATGCGCCCAAGTAACATGCCCTGCCTTCGTCATTGCGAGGAGCCTCGCAGAGGCGACGTGGCAATCCATGGACGGCCCGCGCGCCAGATGCCAGCGTCAGGCCATGGATTGCTTCGCCTTCGGCTCGCAATGACGATGAAGCGAAGGCAATCTGCCCCCTTAAGAACACGTCTCGGGAGGACACAGAAATGAAACTCGCAACCCTCGACAACGGCACCCGCGACGGGCGGCTGGTGGTGGTCTCGAAAGACCTCACCCGCTGCTGCGCGGCGGGCTACATCGCACCCACACTGCAAGCCGCGCTCGACGACTGGGAGCGGATCGCGCCCGAGCTCGAAGTGCTGGCCCGCGATGTCGAGCACGAGACGGTGCCGTGCGAGCGGTTCCACGAACGCCAGGCGCACTCCCCCCTGCCGCGCGCCTATCAATGGGCCGATGGCAGCGCCTATATCAACCATGTCGAACTGGTGCGGCAGGCACGCGGGGCCAAGGTGCCGGAGAGCTTCTATCACGATCCGCTGATGTATCAGGGCGGCTCGGACAGCTTCCTGCGCCCGCGTCAGGACATCCCGCTGGGCGACCCCGCATGGGGCTGCGACATGGAGGGCGAGATCGCGGCAATCACCGACGACGTGCCGATGGGCTGCACGCCCGAGGAAGCGGCGGGACACATCAAGCTGCTGATGCTGGTCAATGACGTGTCCCTGCGCGGCCTCATCCCGGCAGAGCTGGAAAAGGGCTTCGGCTTCTTCCAGTCAAAGCCGGCGAGCGCCTTCTCGCCGGTGGCGGTGACGCCGGACGAGCTGGGCGATGCGTGGAAGGACGCTCTGATCCACCTGCCGCTGATGGTCGATCTGAACGGTTCGCCCTTCGGCCGCGCCAATGCCGGGGTGGATGCGACCTTCAACCTCGCCCAGCTGGTGGCCCATGCGGCGAAGACGCGCAACCTCGGCGCAGGCACGGTGATCGGCACCGGCACGATCTCGAACAAGGGCGCAGATGGCGGGCCGGGCAAGCCCGTGGCCGAGGGCGGCGCGGGCTATTCCTGCATCGCCGAAATCCGCATGATCGAGACGATCCGCGAGGGCGCGCCCAGAACGCCGTTCATGCAGGCGGGGGACACGGTGCGCATCGAAATGCGCGATACCCACAACCACTCGATCTTCGGTGCGATCGAGCAGCAGGTGGTGGCCGCGTAGCGGGGTCATTGCCGCTTCATTGCACGCTCGTTGAGGGGCCATTCCCGCGCAAGGGCGCAGGAATGGCACCGGTCAATGTTTCACGTGGAACATTTCAAGAACTGAAGCCGAGGCTCTCGGCCACCGCTGCATTGACGATCCGGCCCTGATGGACGTTGAGGCCGGGGGCGAGGTGCGGGTCGTCCTCGCAGGCCTTCAGCCCCTTGTTCGCCAGCGCGAGGCCGAAGGGCAGGGTCGCATTGTTGAGCGCATAGGAGCTCGTCAGCGGCACCGCGCCGGGCATGTTGGCGACGCAGTAGTGGATGATCCCGTCAACCTCGTAGGTCGGGTTCTCGTGGGTGGTGGGGTGCGAGGTCTCGAAGCACCCGCCCTGATCGATCGCGACATCGACCAGCACCGCGCGGCGCTTCAT
>CAZQOO010000008.1:18261-20304 GCA_964594845.1 uncultured Porphyrobacter sp.
AGCACGCCGGGCACCCCGCCCATCAGCGTGCCGCGCCCGCCGGTGCTGGCGCGCAGCGCAAGCGCCCCGGCCTCGATCGCGAGGCGTCCGGCGACTTCGCTCATCGGCGCGAGCAGCGGCAGCGCGCCGCCCGGGCCGGTCACGGTTTCATAGGCCACGGCCGAAACGCCCGATGCCATCAGCCCGCGCGCCTGTTCGGGATCGGGCGCAAGATGCAGATAGGTGAACAGGATCTGGCCTTCACGCAGCTGCACCCATTCGGCCGGCTGCGGTTCCTTGACCTTCACCACCATCTCGGCGCGGGCAAAGACTTCGGCGGCGCTTGCCACCACCTCGGCCCCGGCCTTGCGGTAGACATCATCGTTCTTGTCGATCCCGAGGCCCGCCCCGGTTTCGACGATCACGCTATGCCCGGCAGCGACATATTCGCGCACGGCTTCGGGGGTAAGGCCGACGCGGAACTCGCTCGGCTTGATTTCCTTGGGAACGCCGACCAGCATGATTCTCTCCTCGCGATGACGTGGAAATATCGCTAAAGGATGCGCAATAAAATTTCAAGTTCGCGCAAGGTCGATTCACGGCGCGAACAACCCAAGGAGCACGCCCGATGACTGCCTACCCTGCCCTCAAGATGCTCATCAACGGCGCGTGGATCGCCGCGGGGGATGCGGGGGAAATGCCGGTGATCAACCCGGCGACAGGCGAAGTCATCGGGCACTGCCCCAAGGCCGGCCCCGCCCAGCTCGATGCTGCGCTGAAGGCTGCCGATGATGCCTTTGCCGCATGGAGCCGCACCCCGGGGGCGGAGCGTCACGCCATCTTGCGCCGCGCCGCCGATCTCCTGCGCGAACGTGCGCCTGCCATCGCCCGCATCGTCACCGCCGAAATGGGCAAGCCGCATGCGCAAGCGGTGGGCGAGATCACCGGACTGGCCGATGTCACCGACTTTCTCGGCGAGGAAGCGAAGCGCCGGGGCGGGCGCCTGATCCCGACCCGCGGCGACCAGCTGATCGCGCAGATCGTGACGCATGAGCCGGTCGGCCCGAGCGTGCTGCTGACCCCGTGGAACTTCCCTGTGAACCTGCCCGGCAAGAAGATCGCCGGCGCCCTTGCCGCAGGCTGCACCGCGATCCTCAAACCGGCCGAGAACACCCCGGCCTCGGCGCAGATGCTGGTCGAGTGCTTCGTCGATGCGGGCGTCCCCGCAGGCGTTCTGAACCTCGTCTACGGCGATCCCGGCCCGGTGTCCGAACACCTGATCGCCTCAAGCGTTACCCGCAAGGTCAGCTTCACCGGATCGACCGCGGTCGGCAAGCAGCTGGGCGCGCTGGCCGCACACCACATGAAGCGCTTCACGCCGGAACTCGGCGGACATGCCCCGGTGATCGTCAGCAAGCACGCCGATTTCGAACGTGCGGTGGCGATGTGCGCCGCGACCAAGTTCCGCAATGCCGGGCAGGTCTGCGTCTCGCCCACGCGCTTTCTTGTCGACAAGGCGATTTACGAGGCCTTCGTCGCCGAATTCGCAAGCCGTGCCGGCAAGCTCAAGGTCGGTGATCCGGGCGCGGATCAAAGCGTCGATATGGGCCCGCTTGCCCACGCCCGCCGGGTTGCGGCAATGGAGGCGGTGGTCGCCGATGCCGGGGGCAACCGCGGCGAAGTCGTCACCGGCGGCAAGAGCATCGCAGGGGCCGGCTTCTTCTTCCAGCCCACCGTCATCGCCAACCCCGCCCCCGACAGCCGCTTCATGACCGAAGAGCCCTTTGGCCCCATTGCCGGGATCGTCCCCTATGACACCATCGAGGACGCGGTGCGGATCGCCAATTCGCTGCGCTACGGCCTTGCCGCCTATGCCTTTTCCGGCAACCTCGACGAGGCGCATTACCTCGGGCGGAGCTTGCGGGCCGGGATGGTGGGGATCAACCAGCTGATCGTGTCATCGCCCGAAACTCCCTTCGGCGGGGTGGGCGACAGCGGCTTCGGCTCGGAAGGCGGCGAGGAAGGCTACCTCGCCTTCACCGACACCAAGCTGGTGATGATGGC
>CAZQOO010000008.1:20404-25031 GCA_964594845.1 uncultured Porphyrobacter sp.
CGGCTTTCCATCGGCTGGATGCGGCCATAGCGCGCACGGCGCGAATGCTCGTCCTGGATACAGACAGTACGGCGCATGGGATCCGGTCCGCTGGACCAGATAGTCGGTCGTGCCATTGATCGCGTCCCCGATTCGCTTGTTGTTGTGCGATGCACACTAACAGCAAATCTGTGGAAAACGTAGTGTGGATTTGGTTAACGACCTTGCATCCGCCCACCTCAGCGATCGGTCCGTCGCACCCCCGCTGCGCGCACGTCGGCGAGCGTCGGATAACCGTTAACGGCCATCAGCAGATCGGCTTCGGCGAGGATCGATCTTAACACCCACGCCGCGCCCTCCGCACCGCCGAGCGCAAGGCCATAGGTGTACGGCCGCCCCACCCCGACCGCGCGCGCGCCCATCGCCAGCGCCTTGACGGCATCGGTGCCGGAACGGATTCCGCTGTCAAACAGGACCGGCGTGTCTCCGCTGGCTTTCACCACGTCTTCCAGCAAATCGATGGTGGCGATCCCGCCATTGGCCTGCCGCCCGCCGTGGTTGGAGCAATAGACCGCATCCGCCCCGCTATCGACCGCGCGGCGCGCGTCGTCGGGATGGCAGATGCCCTTCAATACGATCGGCAGCTTCGTCACCGACTTGAACCACGCCATGTCCTCCCAGGTCAGCACCTGCCCGAAGGTCGCCGCCCAGGTGAAGATCGCCGCCGCCGGATCTTCCTCGGGGGGCTTGGCCAGCAGCGAGCGGAACACCGGATCGGTGAAGTAGTTCTGGAGCACACGCCCACGCAGTTGCGGGAAGTTCGAGGCGTTGAGATCGCGCGGACGCCAGCCTGTCACCCAGGTATCGAGCGTCACCACCAGCGCCTTGTAGCCGGCCTCCTCGGCGCGGCGGATCAGGCTGGTCGCCAGTTCACGGTTGCGCGGGGTGTAGAGCTGGAACCAGGCGGGGGTTTCGCCGCACGCCGCCTTCACGTCTTCCAGTGGATCATTGGCTAGGGTCGAGGCGCAGAAGGGCACACCGGTAAGCGCCGAAGCGCGGGCGGCAGCCATGTCGCCGTGGCGGTCCTGCGAGGCCTCTCCGTTCAAACCGATCGGGGCCATGAACAGCGGCGTGGGGTAGGTCTGGCCGAACAGCTCGATCGACAGGTCGCGCGTGGTGCAATCGACCATCATGCGCGGCACCATGCCCCAGTGGTGGAAGGCGGCCGCGTTCTGGTCCTGCGTGTGCTCGTCACCGCAGCCGCCAGCGACATAATTGGTGAGGCTCGGCCCCAGCGCTTCGTGCGCGCGCTTTTCAAGCGTGGCGAAATCGACCGGGAAGGTGGGCAGGATGCCCCTGAGGCCGGCGTTGTAGATCTCGTTCTGCATCGCGCCGAAATTGGTCATTGGCTTGCTATCTCCCGTCTCTCCACGACGGGATTCAGACCATCAGGCGATGCGGGGCAAGCGGTTTTTCAGGCGAGCAGGCGTTGCAGGCGCGGGCGCAGCCTGAGGAAGCGCAGATAGGCCGCCTCCAGCACCCGCAGCACCAGCGGATTGCGCGCTGCGAGGCCCAGCGGACGCAGCAAGGGGATCGCGCGCCACATCGCGGCGAAGGCCGCCGCACCGGAATGCACCACCCCATTCTCCTCGGCATGGAAGCGGGCGAGGAGCTGCGCGCGGTCGATCGGGCAGGAGGGATCGGCGGCGGCCGCGACATCGACGAAGGTGATGGCCCCGCGCCGGTCCAATCGCCGCATCAGCGCAATCTCGCGCAGGCATAGCGGGCAGGCGCCATCGTACCAGACTTTCACACGGCTCACGGCGCGATCCACAGGCGGATCACGTAAGCGACCGCGCCCAGCACCGCCACGCTCGCCGCCCAGATGCCTGCCATCCACAGGACGCGCTGCCATAGCGGCGCTTCGGGAGGTTGCTCAGGTGGCATCAGCATGATCTCTGTCCTACCGCTGCGCTACTTGAGGACATCAATGATACCCCTCATCCGCCACCTTGCCGCGAAACACCCAATAGGCCCACGCCGTGTAGCCGATGATCAGCGGCAGGGTCAGCGCCACGCCCACCAGCATGAAGATCTGGCTGCGTTCCGGCGCGGCGGCGTCCCAGATCGTCAGGCTCTCGGGCACGGCGTAGGGCCAGATCGTCACCCCCAGCCCGCTCATGCCCAGAAAGAACAGCGCGATGCCGAGCCAGAACGGCTTGGAATTGCGCTCCTTGAGGATCGCGCGCAGCATCGACAGCGCGACAATCGCGGTGAGGATCGGCACCGGCGCGACCCAGTAGATTTCGGGCGCCGAAAGCCAGCGCGCGGCGTATTCGGCGTTGAGGAGGATGTTGTAGACACTCACCGCGCCCATCAGCACGATGGTCGCTGCGCCCCAGCGGATTGCGAGCTTGCGGGCATGGGCCTGCTCCTCGCCGTCGAGCTTCCAGATCAGCCAGGTCGCGCCCAGCAGGGCATAGCCTGCGACTGTGCCGAGCCCGGTCAGGAGGGTGTAGGGCGTGAGCCAGTCCCACCAGCTTCCGGCATAGGCGCGATCCACCACGTCGATGCCTTGCAGCAGCGCACCCAAAGTCATCCCCTGCGCCAGCGCAGCAACGAGGCTTCCGCCGGTGAAGGCCGCGTCCCAGAACTTCTGATGCCCCGGGTCGCGCCAGCGGTATTCGAACGCGACCCCGCGGAATACCAGGCCGAGCAGCATCGCGATGATCAGCGGGTAGGTCGCCGGCAGGATCACCGCATAGGCCAGCGGAAAGGCGGCGAACAGGCCCCCTCCCCCCAGCACCAGCCAGGTCTCGTTCCCGTCCCACACCGGCGCGATCGAGTTCATCGCGCGGTCGCGCTCGCGCCCGGCGGCGAAAGCGGGGAACAGGATGCCGATGCCGAGATCGAAGCCGTCCATCACGACATAGGCGAAGACGGCAAAGGCGATGATGAAGGCCCAGATGACGGTCAGGTCCATCACACCGGCTCCTTTTCGGGGCGGGCCGAAGGCAGGGTTTCCCCGCCGCCGGGATTCTGGGTCGGGCCCGGAGTGATCCCGGCGGTGCGGATCGGGCCTGTATCGCCGCGCTTCACCCCGTATTCGCCAGCGTGCGGGGCCTTGCCCATAAGCTTGAGGATATACCACACCCCGATCCCGAAGACGGTGAAATAGACGAGGATGAAGGCCAGCAGCGAGGCGGCGACCGCAGGCGCATCGAGCGGACTTGCCGCGTCAGCCGTCCGCAGCACGCCATAGATGACATAGGGCTGGCGGCCGACTTCGGTGGTGATCCATCCGGCCAGCACCGCAGCAAAGCCGGAAGGCCCCATCAGCACGGCGGCACGGTGCAGCCAGCTCATGTCATAGAGCCGCCCCCGCACCCGTCCCCAAAGGCTCCACAGCCCGATCCCGAGCATTGCAAAGCCGATGCCAACCATCACGCGGAAGCTCCAGAACACCATGCCGACCGGCGGTTCCTCGTCATCGGGAATGGTGTCGAGGCCGGCGAGCGGCGCGTTCCAGTCGTGCTTGAGGATGAAGGACGATGCCTTGGGGATTTCGATGGCATAGCGCACCGTCTTCGCCTCGCTGTCGGGGATGCCGAACAGGATCAGCGGCGCGCCTTCGGGGTGGCTCTGATAGTGCCCCTCCATCGCCATCACCTTGGCCGGCTGATGTTCGAGGGTGTTGAGCCCGTGCATATCGCCCGCGAAGATCTGCGCAGGCGTGACGATCGCCGCCATCCACATCGCCATCGAGAACATTGTGCACGCATGCGGATTGGCCCGGTCCTTGAGCAGGTGCCACGCCCCGACCGCGCCCACCACGAAGGCGGTGGTGAGGTAGGCCGCCATAACGGTGTGGACGAGGCGATAGGGAAAGCTCGGATTGAAGATGATCGCGGTCCAGCTCTCGCCCGGCATGAACTGGCCGTTCTCGCCGACGAAATAGCCCGTCGGGGTCTGCATCCAGCTGTTAACGCTGAGGATCCAGAAGGCCGAAACGAAGGTCCCCAGCGCCACCATCAGCGTCGCGGCGAAGTGGAGCTTTTTGCCCACCTTCTCCATCCCGAACAGCATCACGCCGAGAAAGCCCGCTTCGAGGAAGAACGCGGTGAGCACCTCATAGGCCATCAGCGGGCCGATTACCGGCCCGGCCTTGTCCGAGAACACCGACCAGTTGGTGCCGAACTGGTAGGACATGACGATCCCCGACACGACGCCCATCGCAAATGCAATCGCGAAGATCTTCAGCCAGTATTTGAACAGGTCGAGATAGACCGGTTTGCCGGTTTTCAGCCACAGCCCTTCCAGCACCGCGAGATAGCTGGCGAGCCCGATCGAGAAGGCCGGGAAGAAGAAATGGAAGCTCACCGTGAAGGCGAACTGGATCCGCGCGAGCAGCAGGGCGTCGAGGTTTTCCAACATGGTCAGGCGCTAATCCCTTGGCGGCAGCAATCAATTGCATTGGCTGCACCGGATATACGGTTTGGCGGCGAAAGGGTTGCACCGCCGGACGGTATTGGGGGGGAATGTCCGGCGGTGCACAGGCTTGACGAGGCAACCGGGCTCAGATGAGCCCGCGCGCCTCGTCGGGAACAGGCGATGGGGGATCCTCGCCGGTTTCATTCGCAAGCTCGGC
>CAZQOO010000008.1:25131-38912 GCA_964594845.1 uncultured Porphyrobacter sp.
GGCAGGCCCTGCGGGATCGCGCCGACAATCGACACGCCGCGATCCTGCAATCCGAACCCGATCACCGCGAGGATCGACAGCGCCACCGCCACCACCGGCCCGGCCTTGGCGCTCATGTCGGCCGCGCGGGGACTCAGACCGAGCTTCTGGAGCGCGGGCTTCAGCCCCTTTCTCACCCAGAACAGGAACAGCGTCGCGGGAATGCCGATGGCGAGCGTCGCAGGGTTGATCTCGCCCAGCGCGCCCGCCAGCCCGGCGAGCATCTCGGGCCAGGTCTCGCCCCCGGCCTTGACCCCGAGGATGTGCTTGAGCTGGCTGGTGGCGATCAGGATGCCGCTGGCGGAAATGAACCCGCTGATGACCGGGTGCGACAGCAGGTTGGCAAGGAAGCCCAGCCGCAGCAGACCCAGCACCACCAGCATTACGCCAGACAGCGCCGCCAGTGTGATCGCCGCTTCCCAGTATTCCGCTGTCCCCGGCGCGGCGACAGCACCGACAGCGCTCGCTGTCATCAGCGAGACCACCGCCACCGGCCCCACCGCCAGCGTGCGACTGGTGCCGAAGATCGCATAGGCCACCAGCGGCATGATCGAGGCATAGAGGCCGACTACCGGCGGCAATCCAGCCAGCATCGCATAGGCGAGGCTCTGCGGGATCAGCATGATGGTGACGATCACCGCCGCCATCAGATCGCTGGCAAGCGCGGGGCGATCATAGGTGCGGCCCCATTCGAGGATCGGGAGATAGCGTTGAAGCATGGCGTTACTGCGCGATCAGACCGCCGGGCCCGGCGAGCCATTCGCGGCCCTTGAGCATCCCGTTCCAGTAAAGCCACGGCAGCAGATCGGCCTTGAGCATCCACGACAGGCGCGCAGGCTTGGTGCCATCGATCAGCCAGGTCGGGAAACTCGGGGCGAGCTTGCCGCCATAGGCGAATTCGGCGAGCACGATTTTGCCGCGCTCCACCGTCAGCGGGCACGAACCATAGCCGTCATAGCCTGCCGTCGGCCCTTTGCCGTCGAGCTGGCGCAGGGCGTTGACCGCAACCACCGGGGCCTGCTTGCGCGCGGCAGCGGCGGTCTTGGCATTGGGCATCGAACCGGCATCACCCAATCCGAAGACATTGGGATAGCGCACATGCTGAAGCGTGTGCTGATCGACATCGGTAAAGCCGCTGCTTGCCGCGAGCGGGCTATCGGCAAGGAACTGCGGCGCGACCTGCGGGGGGACGACGTGCATCATGTCGAAGCTGGTCGAAACCTCGCCATCGGCGGTCTGGAACACGGCGACCTGCGCGCGCCCGTCAACCGCGACGAGATTGTTGCCCAGCTCCAGATCGATCCCGTATTTCTCGACATAGCCCATCAGCGCCGGGACATAATCGGCCACGCCGAACAGCACCGGCCCGGCATTGCGGAACTCGACCTCGATGTCCTTCAGCACGCCCCAGCGACGCCAGTGGTCGCAGGCGAGATACATCGATTTCTGCGGCGCGCCGGCACATTTGATCGGCATCGGCGGCTGAGTGAAGATCGCACGGCCCGCCTTGGTGCGCTGCACGAGCTCCCAGGTATAGGGGGCAAGTTCGGCGCTATAATTGGAGGTGACACCGTTGTGGCCAAGCGTCGCCTCAAGTCCCTCGATCTTCTCCCATGCCAGCCGGATGCCGGGGGCGACAATCAGCACCGCGTAGGTCAGCGTGCTGCCATTGGCGAGGGTCACCTGATTGTGATCGGGCTGGAAGCTGGCCGCAGCCTCGCGGACCCAGGTTACGCCTTTCGGCATCACGCTCGCCATCGGGCGGGTCGTGGTGGCGACATCGAACACCCCGCCGCCGACCATCGTCCAGCCCGGCTGGTAGGCATGGGTATCCGACGGCTCGACGATCGCGATGTCGAGCCCCGGACGGCGCTTCAGCATCGAGGCGGCCGCGGCAATCCCCGCCGCTCCGCCGCCGATGATCACGACCGTGTGGGTGTTGCTGCTCATGTCCGATCCCTCCCGTTGTTCCGGCCTACTCGCCGGCCGTCATCCGTTCGGCGAGGGCCGAAAGGTCGTAGCCGGCAGTCTTGGCATTCGCGAGCCGGTCCTCCACGCTCAAGGCGCGGACATTGGCGAGCGCATCCAGTGTCGCCGCGCGGGTGCCGGTGCGGCAATAGGCCAGCACCTTGCCCTGCGTACCGCGGCGGATCGCGCCGAAAGCGGCAACAGCGGCGGGCGGAAACAGTCCGCCTGCGACCGGGATGTGGTGAAAGGCGAGGCCCGCTTCCTGCGCAGCGCGGCGCATCTCGTCGAGCGGAGGCTGGCCAGGCTCCTCGCCATCGGGGCGATTGCAGATCACCGCGGCAAAGCCCTGCGCGGCGAGACCGGCAAGCTCCTCGGGCTGCATCTGCGGGGCTACCGCCAGCGTTGCATCAATCGTCCGCAGTTCCATCGTCACTGTCCTTCCACAAGCCGCACCAGCATCATTCCGGCCAGCATCGCGGCAACAAAGATCGCCGCCGCACCCGGGGCGATCGCAAAAGCGGCAAAGCCGGGGCCGGGGCACAGGCCGGCGATCCCCCAGCCGATACCGAACAACGCCGAGCCGCCGACAAGGCGGGGCGTGATGTCGCTGCGGTCGGGCAGCGAGAAGCCCTGCGCGAACACCGGACGCTGCATCCGGTTCTGCACCAGCCAGGCGAGCGCCATTACCAGCACCGCGCCGCCCATCACGAAGGCCAGCGTCGGGTCCCAGGCACCGAACAGATCGAGGAAGCCGCGCACCCGCGCGGGATCAGTCATCCCGCCCAGAGCAAGGCCGGCGCCGAAGATCGTGCCCGATGCCAGCGGAATCAGTGTGTCGCGGATCATGGCAGCACCTCGATACCGAACGCACTCATCGCTGCGACCGTGGCAAAGCCGGTCACCATGAAGGTGGCGGTGGCAACCAGCGAGCGCTGCGAGAGACGGCTCATGCCGCACACCCCGTGCCCACTGGTGCAGCCACTGCCAAGCCGGGTGCCGACGCCGACGATCACACCGGCGATCACCAGCGGGACGGTACCGGCGAAGGCTGGGGCCGCAGCGACTGAAAGGCTCGTGACGATCAGCGCACCAAGCGGCAGGCCGATGATGAAGGCCCATGCACCGGAGCGCGGCAGCGAGCTCGAGGCGAGGCCGAAGGCGCGCGCGGCGATGCCGGACACACCGGCAATCCGCCCCGCCCCCAGCAGCATCAGCGCCGCCGCCAGCCCGATCAGCACCCCGCCCGCAAGACCTGCAAGCGGAGCCGATCCGGCAAACCCCGGCAATTCGGTGGCCAGCAGGCTCATACCGCGTTCACCGGAATCTTGAGATAGGTGACGCCGTTTTCGTCCGGCGGCGGCATATGCCCGGCGCGCATGTTGACCTGCACCGAAGGCAGGATCAGGCGCGGCATATCGAGCGTCGCATCGCGCGCCTCGCGCATGGCGACAAACTCGTCCTCGGTGATCCCGTCATGGGCGTGAACATTGCCCGCGCGCTCGGCTGCGACGGTGGTCTCCCACACATACTCGGTGCGGCCCTTGGGCAGGTAGTCGTGGCACATGAACAGCCGCGTCTCGCCGGGCAGCGAAAGAATGCGCCGCAGCGAGCGGAACAGCGTGCGCGCATCGCCGCCGGGGAAGTCTGCGCGAGCGGTGCCGTAGTCGGGCATGAACATGGTATCGCCCACGAACACCGCCTCGCCCACGACGTAGGCGATGCAGGCCGGGGTGTGGCCAGGAACATGCATCACCGTCACCGGCAGGGTGCCGATGGTGAAGGTGTCGCCGTCCTTGAACAGGGCGTCGAACTGCGAACCGTCGCGCTCGAACTCGGTGCCGGCGTTGAACAGCTTGCCGAACACGGTCTGCACCGTGACGATATCGGCCCCGATCGCGATCTTGCCGCCGAGCTTCTCCTGAAGATAGGGCGCGGCCGAGAAGTGATCGGCATGAGCATGGGTCTCAAGCAGCCACGTCACTTTCAAATTATTTGAATGGACGTAATCGATTACCTTGTCCGCAGAAGCTGTTGCAGTGCGTCCGGAGTTGGGATCGAAGTCGAGCACCGAGTCGACAATCGCCGCCTCGCGGGTCGCGGGATCATGCACCACATAGGTAACAGTGAAAGTCGCAGGATCAAAGAATCCAGCAACTTCAGGGCGGAGCGCGGCATCGGCACGCGCCCGCTCGACCTGGGCGGTAGCGGCAGCAAGGACCGAATCATGAGCACTCATGGCATTCCTCCATTTGATTACATAAATTGTGTATATGTATTGCAATGTTCGTGTCAAGTGCTATGAGCCATCCCATGACTGACAACAGCACCCTGCCCCCGCCCTGCGCCGGACTCCGGATCGGCGACCTCGCGCCCGACTTCGAGGCGCGCAGCACCATCGGCCCGGTACGCCTGTCAGCCTTTCGCAAACGCTGGCTGGTGCTGTTCTCGCACCCGGCCGATTTCACCCCGGTCTGCACCACCGAATTCGTCGCTCTCGCCCGCGAAGCCGCCGCCTTCGAAGCGCGCGACTGTGCGCTGATGGCACTTTCGGTCGACAGTCTGTTTTCGCACTTCGCTTGGCTCCGGATGATCCGCGACCGCTTCGGCGTGGAGGTCCGCTTTCCCATCGTCGAGGATCCGACGCTGGTGATCGGCCGTGCCTTCGGCATGGTTTCCGCGCAGGACAGCGACAGCGCGACCGTGCGAACCACCTTCTTCATCGATCCCCAAGGCGTGATCAGGGCGATGACCTGCTACCCCGCCAATCTCGGCCGCTCTGTGCCGGAGATGCTGCGCATCCTCGACGGGTTGCAGGCGATCGACGCCAAGCACGCGCTGGCGCCGGCCAACTGGCAGCCGGGCCAGCCGATGCTCGCGCCGCCGAGCCATGATCTCGACGATGTCTATGCCGCCAGCGACATCACCGGCTGGTTCCTGCGCGACAAGGGGGACAAGGCATGACGATGGCCGAAGATGATCTGATCGAGGCATTGAAGGCCCTCGCCCACCCGCTGCGCTTCCGCATCCTCGCCGCGCTGGCTGCAGGCGAACGCAATGTCGGCGAGATCGAGCAGGTGACGGGAATCGGCCAGCCGGGCCTCTCCCAGCAACTGGGTGTGTTACGCAAGGCCGGACTGGTCGACACACGCAAGGAAGCCAAGCTGGTGTTTTACGCTATTGCCGCCAGGCAGATCGGCGCGATGACGTCTGCACTCGCGGCACTCGCGCCAGGCATGGCTGTCACCCCGGAGCCCGCCCCGCTGCGCACCCCTGCGCCGGGTGTCGCCAATTTCGCGCGGATGTCCTGATGCGCTATTCGCCCACAGGCGGCGGCGCAGCCGGATCCCAGCCCCCGCCCAGCGCCTGGTAGAGATCGACGAAGGCAAGATCGCGCGCCAGCCGTGCGCGCGCCAGCGACAGCTCGCTCGACAGCACGAGCCGCTGGGCATCGAGCACCGACAGGTAGTTCACCACCCCGCCCTTGAACCGCAGCTCCTGCAGGTAGAGCGTGCGCGCAGCGGCCTCGTATTGTTCGGCAAGCGGGGCGAGCTGCTCGTCGGCGGCGCGGTAGGCGTAGCTTGCCGCATTCACATCGAACAGCGCCGCCTGGACCGCGCGGCGATAGCCGATCAGCGCCTGCGTCGTCTGCGCCCGCGCGGCGCGGACATTGCCGAGATCGCGCCCGACATTGAGGATCGGCAGGCCCACCTGCGGCCCCCAGGAATTGATCGCCGCCGAAGCCCCGCCATCGAACAGCGAGCCGAGTTCTGTCGAAGAGCGCCCGAACAGCGCACCGAAGCCGATCGTCGGGAAGGGAAAGCGGTTGGCGATGGCCACGCCCTCGCTCGCGGTTGCCGCGGCGAGGGACTGTTCGGCGATGATCACGTCGGGACGCCGCGCCAGCAGATCGCTCGGCACGCCCACCGGCAGCGCATAGGCCCCGATCCCGCGCGCCTGCGCTTGCGGGTCGAAGGGCCGCAGTTCAAGCTCGCTCGGATAGCGCCCGAGCAGCACCGCCAGCAGGTTCGCATTGACCAGCCGCGCCTGCCGGATCTGCGGCAAGAGCGCCCGCGTGCCCGCCACCTGTGCGCGCGCCTGCTGTTCCTCGCTGTCCGACACCACGCCCTGACGGTGGAGCAGCTGCACCAGTTCGAGGCTTTTCTGCTGGAGCGCGATGTTGCGTTCGAGGATCGCTTCCTCGGCCTGCAATTCGCGGATGGTCAGCCAGGTCGTCGCCACCTGCTGCACCAGCGTGGTGACCACCGCCGCGCGCCCCGCCTCGCTGGCGAGCAGCTGCGCGCGCGCCGCCTCGTTCTGGCGGCGCAGCTTGCCGAACAGGTCGATCTCCCAGTTCAGCACGAGGCCGAGCGTGAACACCCCGTCATTGTTGTTGCCCCGCGGCTGCGGCGCGGTCTGGAGCGCGCCGTCGAGCGTCGGAAAGAAGCGGCTGCGCGCTACCAGCAGGCGGGCACGCGATTCCTCGATCCGGGCATAGGCCTGTTGCAGATCGAGGTTGTTGGCCAGCGCCTCCTCGATCAGCGGGCGCAGTTCGGGATCGCGGTAGAGCTCGAACCACGGCAGGTTCGCCGCCGATTGCGCCGCCTTAGGATCGAGCGCGACCGCGTGGGTATCAGGCAGCGAAAGATCGGGCCGCGCATAGTCCCTGCCGACGATCGCGCAGCCCGAAAGCGCGGCGGCAAGCGCGATCACCGCACCGGTGCGGAGCCAGCGCGCGCTCATGCCGGTTGCTCCTGCACGTCCTCGGGCAGAGGCGGCGACGGCGCGGCCTTGGGCGGGCCGAAATAGCGCTCGGTCAGGCTCTGGACGATGGCATAGAGCGCCGGCACCACCAGCACCGCCATGATGGTCGAGACCAGCATCCCGCCGAACACCACCGTGCCGACCGACTGCTTCGATGCCGCCCCCGCGCCCGAGGCAATCACCAGCGGGATGACCCCGAGGATGAAGGCGAAGCTGGTCATCAGGATCGGGCGCAGACGCTGCACCGCGGCATCGCGCGCCGCCTCGGCAATCGGCATGCCGGCCTCGCGGTTGAGCTTGGCGAATTCGACGATCAGGATCGCGTTCTTAGCCGACAGCCCGACCAGCGTCACCACCCCGATCTGGCCGTAGACATTGAAATCGAGCCCGCGCAGCATCAGCGCCAGCAGCGCGCCGAGCACCCCGAACGGCACGCCGAGCAGCACCGCGACCGGGATCGACCAGCTTTCGTAGAGCGCGGCGAGGAACAGGAACACCACCAGCACCGAAAGCGCCATCACCACCGCCGCGGCATTGCCGGTCTCGACCTCCTCGGCCGTCACCCCGGCCCATTCGTAGCCATAGCCCGCCGGCAGCACCTTGGCTGCGGTGCGTTCCAGCGCGGCGAGCGCCTCGCCCGAGGAATAGCCGGGGGCCGGCGCACCGGTGATGTCGGCCGAGCCATAGAGATTGTAACGGCTGGTGAAGCGCGGCGCGGCGCCCTTCGCGACGCTCACCACCGCCGAGAGCGGCACCATCTGTCCGGTCGTGCGGCTCTTGACGTTGATGAGGCCAAGCGCGGCAATATCCTCGCGGTAGCTCGCCTCGGACTGCACCATCACCTTGTAGTTCTTGCCGTAGCGGGTGAAGTCGTTGACTTGAGATCCGCCGAGCAGGATCTGGAGCGTCTGGTAGACGTCGGTCAGCGCAAGGCCCAATTGCTTGGCGCGCTCGCGGTCCACCGTCAGCTGGTAATTGGGCGTTCCCGCATTGAAGCTCGACGAGATGCGCCCGATTTCGGGCTGCTGGCTCGCCTCGGCAATGAAGGCGCGGGTCATGCTGGCGAGATCCTGGCTCGATTGCCCGGCACGCGCCTGCAGCATCATCGAAAAGCCCGAGGACGCGCCGAAGCCCGGCAGCGCGGGCGGACCGAAGCCGAAGATCATCGCCTGCGGCGTGATGTAGCCGATGGCGTTGACCCGCTGGATCGTCGCACCGGCCGATTCTCTGAGGCCGCGCTCGTGCCACGGCGCAAGCTTGGCGACCATCAGCCCGGCATTGGGGCTGGCGGTGCCGGACAGCACATCGAAGCCCGAGATCGACATCACCGCTTCGACCCCGGGAAAGGCGTTCACCTTGCCCGAGAAATCCTCGAGCACTTCATTGGTGCGCTGGGCGTTGGAGGCTTCGGGCAGCAGTGCCTGCACGAAGATCGCGCCGACATCTTCGTCCGGCACGAAGCCGGTCGGCGTGACGCGGAACATCAGCACCACCCCGCCGATCACCAGCGCAAGGAACACCGCCACGCGCCTCAAGTTGGCGGTGGTCATGCCGATGAAGCGGCCATAGCGCTCGGTCAGGCGGTCGAACCACGCATTGAAGCGCGCGAAGAAACGGTCGAGCCAGCCGGTGCCGGGCTCCTCCGGGCGCGGCTTGAGCAGCAGCGCGCACAGCGCCGGAGTGAGCGTCAGGGCCACCACCGAGGAGAACAGCGTCGAGACCGCGATGGTCAATGCGAATTGCTGGTAAAGCTGCCCGCTCACGCCGGGAATGAAAGCCATCGGCACGAACACTGCGGCGACCACCAGCGTGGTCGCGACGATCGGCGCGGAGACCTCGTCCATCGCCAGCCGCGTTGCCTCACGCGGGGGCAGGCGATCATGCAGCATCTTGTGCTCGACCATCTCGACCACCACGATCGCATCGTCGACCACAATCCCGATCGCCAGCACCATGCCGAACAGCGACAGCGTGTTGATCGAAAATCCGAGCCACTGATAGGCGACCAGCGTCGCCAGCAGCGAGACCGGCACGGCCAGCATCGGGATCAGCGTCGCGCGCCAGGATTGCAGGAACAGGAACACCACCAGCAGCACCAGGATCAGCGCATCGCGCAAGGTGTGCATCACCTCGGTGATCGATTCCTCGACAAAGGTGGAGCTGTCGTAGACGATCTCGTAATCGAAATCGGGCGGGAAGCTCGCCTTCATCGTCTCCAGCCGCGCCTTCAGCTCTCCGGCGGTGGCCATGGCATTGGCCCCCGGCGACAACGCGATGCCGATCGCGGCGGCGGGCTTGCCGTTGAGGTTGGCCTCCTGCGCATAGCCCTTCGCGCCCAGTTCGACCCGCGCGACATCGCGGATGCGCACCTGTGAACCGTCGGCGCCGGTCTTGAGCACGATGTTCTCGAACTGGCTGGCATCGCTGATCCGGCCCTGCAGTTCGAGGCTGTACTGGAACCCGCTGGCGGTGGCCGTGGGCGGCTGGCCGACCGCACCGGGCGCGGCCTGCGCGTTCTGCTCGCGCACCGCGGCGACCACGTCCATCGGGGTCAGGCCGAGCGCCGCCAGCCGGTCGGGCCGCAACCACACCCGCATCGCGAAGGGCGAGCCGAACACCGTCACATCACCCACGCCCTGCACGCGCTTCAACTCGTCGACGATCAGGTTGTCGAGGTAGTTGCTGATGAAGGTGCGGTCATAGGCCCCGCCGGGCGAATGGAAGGCAACATACATCAGCGTATCGGCCGAGGCCTTGCGCACGGTGACGCCGATATTGTTGACCTCGGCCGGCAGCTGGGGGAGCACCTGGCTGACGCGGTTCTGGGTCTCGACCGCGGCGATGTCGGGATCGGTCTCCAGCCCGAACTGCACCGTCACCGAGGACGACCCATCGGCGCTGGAGACCGCCTTGATCGACTTCATGCCGGTCACGCCGTTGATCTGCGAATCGAGCGGGGCGGTGACCCCGTCCTCCACCACCAGCGCGCTGGCGCCGGGATAGAGCGCGGTGATCTTCACCGTCGGCGGAGCGATGTCGGGATATTGCGCGACCGGCAGGCCGGTGAGCGACAGCACGCCCGCCAGTGACATCATCAGCGCGATGACAATGGCGAAGACCGGGCGATCAATGAAGAAGCGCGCCACGGCCGCTTACTTCCCTGCCGCTTTCTTCATCGCTTCGGCGGCATAGGCCTTCGCGCCGCCGGGCGGCAGCGGCTGCACTGTCATGCCGGGCCGGACCTTGGCCAGCCCCTCGACAATCACCGTCTCGCCGGGCTTGAGCCCTTCCTCGATGATCCACTGCCCGGCAGCTTGCGTGCCGACCTTCACGGGGCGCTGCTCGGCGGTGTTGTCCTTGCCGACGACCATCACGAAGTAGGCGCCGAACTGCTCGATCACCGCGCGGTCAGGCACGACCACCGCGTTCTTGCGGGTCTGCACCTTGATCTGCACGCGCCCGAACTGGCCCGGCAGCACCTGCCCGCCTGCATTGGGGAAGACGGCCCGCAGGCGATAGGAGCCGGTGGTCGGGTCGACCGCGCGATCAGCAAAATCGATGGTGCCGGTCTGCGGCAGCACGGTGCCGTCGGCCAACACCAGCTTGATGCCGGTCTGCGCCTCGGCCTTTTCCTGCGGGGTCAGACGCGAAAAGCTCAGCAGTTCCTCTTCCGAAGGGCTGAAATAGACCTCGATCTGCGAGGCATTGCTGATCCGCGCCAGCTCTACCTGCCCGGGTGCGACCAGCTGGCCGACACTCACCGCCGACTTGCCGATCCGGCCCGAAATCGGCGCGCGCACCTGGCCGTAGCCCAGCGTGATCTCGGCATTGCGCAGCGCGGCGCGGGTCGCCCTCACCTGTGCCGCAGCGGCCTTGGACGTGGCGACGGCATTGTCATAGACCTGCCGCGCGATGGCGTCGGCGGCAACCAGCGGCTCGTACCGCGCGACATCCTCGCCCGCGCGCGCCGCCTGCGCCTCGGCGGCAGCGACATTGGCGAGCGCCATGTCGCGGGCCGAGACATATTCGCGCGCCTCGATCTCGAACAGGAGCTGACCCTCGCGCACGATCGAGCCCTCGGTGAAGGTGCGGCGCAGCACTACCCCGCCGATGCGCGGATAGACCGCCACCTCGCTGCCGGCGCGGATGTCGCCGATATACTCGGAATAGAGCGGGGTATCCTGCGACGCGGCCTTGAACACTTCGACCGGCAGCGGCGGCGGGGTTGGCGGAGCCTCGGCGCCGCAACCGGCCAGCAACGCCATCGCGGCCATCCACGGAGCGATGTCCAGCAACCCCCTCGCCATCATGTCCCACCTCGTCATGCAACCCGCAGAGGCATGCCCACGGGCATGGCCTGCAACGTCCTGCATGACGGCGGGTTTGGCAAGCCCCGGACGCGAAAGAATGCGCGCAAAATCAAGGACCGGCGAGCAAGCGCATTTTTCGCGCGCGAAAACCGGTGGAATCGCGTATGGGTGAAGCACGCAATAGCGCAGCCCGTCCGGCTTGCGCCCCTTTTCCCCGGATGCCCTGCTCACCCAGCCGCGTTCGCCGCGCCGCTTCGGCGCGCTGCATGATTCGAGTCCCACGCCCATGACGTTCCCCACGCTTCCCGCCCCGCTCGCCGCCGCTCTGGCGACTCGCGATTATACCGCTGCCACCCCGGTTCAGGCCGCTGTGCTCCAGCCCGAGGCCGCCGGGCGCGATCTGGTGGTCTCGGCGCAGACCGGATCGGGCAAGACCGTCGCCTTCGGCCTCGCCATGGCCGACCAGCTGCTGGGCGAGGATGGCCGGATCGGCTTCGCGCCTGCGCCGCTGGCGCTGGTGATTACCCCGACCCGCGAGCTGGCGTTGCAGGTGAGCCGTGAGCTGGCCTGGCTCTACGCCGGCACCGGCGCGCGGGTAGCGACCTGCGTGGGCGGCATGAACCCCTCGGCCGAGCGCAAGATGCTCGCGGGCGGCCCTGCCATCGTGGTCGGCACCCCGGGCCGTTTGCGCGACCATTTCGAACGCGGCGCGCTGAACCTCGCCAGCCTCGCTGTCGCCGTGCTTGATGAAGCCGACGAGATGCTCGACATGGGCTTCCGCGAAGAACTGGAGGCGATCCTCGACGGCACCCCCGATACCCGCCGCACCCTGCTGTTCTCGGCCACCATGCCGCGCCCGATCGAGGCGCTGGCCCGCCGCTACCAGCACGAGGCGCTGCGCATCGCCACCATCGCCGAAGGGCGCGGGCATGGCGATATCGCCTATCAGGCGGTTACGGTCTCGCCGCCGGAAATCGAGAACGCGGTGGTCAACCTGCTGCGCTTCCACGAAGCGGAAACCGCGATCCTGTTCTGCGCCACGCGCGAGAAGGTGCGCCACCTTGCCGCGACGCTGCAGGAGCGTGGCTTTGCCGTGGTCGCGCTGTCGGGCGAGCATTCGCAGTCGGAACGCAACCATGCGCTGCAAGCCCTGCGCGATGGTCGCGCGCGGGTCTGTGTCGCCACCGATGTCGCCGCGCGCGGGATCGATCTGCCGACCTTGAGCCTCGTCATCCATGTCGAACTGCCGCGCGATGCCGAGACGCTCCAGCACCGTTCGGGCCGCACGGGGCGCGCCGGTCGCAAGGGCGTTGCTGTGCTGATCGTCCCCTTCTCCGCCCGTCGCCGCACCGAGGCGATGCTGGGCCGCGCCAAGATCGCCGCCGAATGGCAGGACGTGCCGAGCCGCGAAGCGATCGTCGAGCGTGACCGCGAGCGCCTGCTGGCCAGGCTGCTCGCTCCGGTCGAGGTTGAGGACGCCGACCGCGATCTGGCGCAGCGTCTTCTCGCCGAACGAAGCGCGGAAGAGATCGCCGCGATGCTGGTCCACGCGCACCGCGCCAGCCTGCCCGAACCCGAGGAAATGACGGCCGCCGCGCGCAGCGAAGCGCGAGAGGAACGTCGTCGCCCCGGCTTCGAGGACACGGTCTGGTTCCGCATGGATGTCGGCCGCGCGGACAATGCCGATCCGCGCTGGGTCCTGCCGCTGATCTGCCGCCGCGGCCATGTCACCCGCGGCGAGATCGGCGCGATCCGCATCGGTCAGGCCGAGACCTTCTTCCAGATCCCGCGCGCCATCGCCGACAAGTTTGCCGCCGCCGCCGCACGCACCGGCGCCGCCGAGCGCGAGAGCGAGGGCGAAACATTGCTGATCGAACGTTCGGACAGCGGCCCGCGCGAGGCTGCCCGCAGCAACCGCCAGCGCCGCCCCTCGCGCAGCGCCAACGATGCCGGTTTCGTCAAGGCCAAGCCGGCAGGCAAGGGCTCCGCCCGCAAGCCCGAGCGGGCCGCAGGCGCACCCGGCGCCAAACCGTGGCACGGAAAGAAGTCCGGCCCCGGCGGTCCGCCGCGGCACAAGCACCGCCAATCGTGATCAGGCAACGGCAGCAACGCCCCTCGTTGCAGCCATGCAGCCAATCATGCTGAAGCCGTGTTTCACGAAATGCCTAGTTTTTTTGGAAAGCTGCGAAGGGTCTACTAGCCCTCGAACGTCTTGGCTTCGAGGGGAGCGCTTCAATGTACCATCCGGGCGACGAAAAGGATGCCATGCGGCACGACGGCGGCGGTGAGACTGCACTTGTGTCTCCAGCGGAAGAAAGTGCCGATCCACAGCCGACCGCCAAGAGGCCCCAGCCCGCTTCCGGCCTGACGCTCAAGCCCGCTGCCGCGAGCACACTGGCGCTGGCAGCGGCAGCCTGCGGCGGAGGTGGTGGCAGCAGCAGTACGGGCGGCAGTCCTCCGCCGGTGTCGACCGTGCGCAAGCCCCAGACCGATGCCGAGGCGGCGCGGTTTCTGCTCCAGGCCTCGCTCTCTGCTTCGACCGGAGCGATCACCCAATTGCGCAGTGAAGGCTACGAGCCATGGCTCGACCGGCAGATCGCCGCCGCCAACAGCCAGACTGCGCGGGGCTTCTTCGCCGATCGCGGGCTCGACCGGGTCGATGCCAACCGCTTCTACAATTCGGCCGTGATCGGCGACTACATG
>CAZQOO010000008.1:39012-47157 GCA_964594845.1 uncultured Porphyrobacter sp.
ATGCAGCTCTTCACCATCGGACTGTTCGAGCTCAATTCGGACGGGACGAACCGCCTGGTGAACGGCAATCCGGTCGAAAGCTACACCAGCGAAGATGTGACGGGTCTTGCCAAGGTGTTCACCGGCTACGACTTCGACCTTGCCGGCCTCGCCTTCACGCCCGAGGTGGGCGGCACCCGCCAGATACCCGATCCCGAGTACACCCGCCGGCCAATGACCGCCGATCCCACCCGCTGGTTTCCGGCGCGCGCCACCGGCTTCCACTCGAACGAAGCCAAGACTTTCCTCGGCCTAACCATCCCTGCCGGGACGGGCGCGGCGGAAAGCCTGCGCCGCGCGCTCGATCACCTGTTCAACCACCCCAATGTCGGGCCGTTCTTCGCCCGGCAGATGATCCAGCGGCTGGTGACCAGCAATCCCTCGCCGGCCTATGTCGGGCGCGTCGCGGCGGTCTTTGCCAACAACGGGCAGGGACGGCGCGGCGATCTGGCGGCGGTGTTCAAGGCGATCCTGCTCGACAACGAAGCGCTCGATCCGGCCAATGTCACCAACCCCAATTTCGGCAAACTGCGCGAACCGGTGCTGCGCTATGTGCAATTGGCGCGGACCTTCGGGGCGCGGTCGAACAGCGGCAACTGGCTGGTCGGCGATCTGAGCGATCCGGCCAGCGCGCTCGGACAGAGCCCGCTGCGCAGCCCGTCGGTGTTCAACTTCTTCCGCCCGGGATACTTCCCCGCCAATACCGAGATCGCCAATCGCGGTCTGCTCGCCCCCGAGTTCCAGCTGGTCAACGAGACCTCGGTAGCAGGATACGTCAACTTCCTCGAACGCGCGATCACAGGCGGGCGGACCCCGGTCGCCGACATCAGGCTCGACTTCGCGGCCGAAGTCGCCATCGCGCAGGACAGCACGGCGCTGCTGGATCGGCTCGACCTGCTGCTCACGGGTCGGCAGCTCAGCCAAGGCGTGCGCGATACCATCCGCGGCGCGATGGAGGATGTGCCGGTGACGGCCACCTCGCCCAATGCCGAAAAGCTGCGACGCGTGCAGATCGGGGTCGCGCTGATCCTCGCATCGACCGATTATCTGATCCAGAAATAGACGGCGGGGGACGCGGACATGTTCATAGGCAAGGCCATGGAAATCGAGCGGCGCGCGTTTCTCCGACGCTCGGCCCAGCTGGCAATGATGGGGGGCGCTGCCTCCTATGCACTGGATCTGGCGGGCCTGGCCGAGGCAGCGGCGTTCAGCAACAGCGGAGGCTACAAGGCGCTGGTCTGCGTCTTTCTTTACGGCGGGAACGATCACGGCAACACGTTGATCCCCTTCGATGCGACGAACTACGCGCGTTACGCCGCGATCCGCGGGACCGCCGGGTCAGAGGACGCCTCCGGCATCGCGCTAGCCCGCAGCGCGCTGGCGAACACCGTGATTGCGACGCCTTCAGACCAGCGACTGACCGACGACATCACCTATGCGCTCGCGCCCACCATGCCGCGCCTCAAGGGGCTGTTCGATAGCGGCGCGATGGCGCCGTTGCTCAATGTCGGCCCGCTGATCGCCCCGCTGACCCGCGCGCAGTATGACGCAGGCAGCGTGCCGCGCCCGGCCAAGCTGTTCTCGCACAACGACCAGCAATCGACCTGGCAGAGCTCGCAACCCGAAGGCTCGCGCACCGGTTGGGGCGGGCGAATGGGCGATCTGGCGCTGTCGGCGAACACCAATGCGATGTTCACCGCGATCAATGCCACCGGCAATGCGGTGTTCCTGAGCGGCCAGACCGCCGTGCCCTATCAGGTGTCACCTGCGGGGGCGACGCTCTACAATCCGCTCCAGAACGGACGTCTGTTCAACTCGGCGGTGGCCTCGCAGGCGCTATCGTCGCTGCTGCGCAGCGGCTCGGGCAATGTCATGGCGGCCGACTATGCCCGCTTCAACGATCGCTCGATCCAGTACGGCACCTTCGTCAACGAGGCGCTGCGGGGCGTGACACTCAACACCAGCTTCGGCACCGGCAACCGCCTTGCCGACCAGCTGCGCGTGGTCGCCCAGCTGATCGCGGCGCGCGGGCGGCTGGGAGTGACACGGCAGGTGTTCCTGGTCTCGCTGGGCGGCTTCGACAACCATGACGGATTGATTGGCACGCATGACGGCTTGCTCGGCCAGGTCGATTTCGCGATCGACGCCTTCTACCGCGCAACCGTGGAACTGGGTGTGGCGGAAAATGTGACGACCTTCACGGCCTCGGATTTCGGACGCACCTTGTCGTCCAATGGTGATGGCTCCGACCACGGCTGGGGCGCACACCACTTCATCGTCGGCGGCGGCGTGCGCGGCGGGCGGTTCTATGGCCGCGCGCCACAGGTCTCGGTCACCAGCAACGATCAGGTCGGACAGGGGCGCCTGCTGCCGACCACCTCGGTCGACGAACTGTCCTCCACGCTCGGCCTGTGGTTCGGCGTCGCACTATCCGAACTCGCATCGGTTGCGCCGAACATCGGGCGCTTTGCCTCGCCCGACATAGGCTTCATGAAGCCTGCCCAGACTGCTGCTGCAACGTCGCGCTAGCGCCTTTGGGCAGACCGAGAGAATTGCTTCAGCCAGGCACGCAAGTTTCTTGCGGCTTGACGCCCACCCGTTAGCGCAGGGCGGCACCATGCGCCGGCTGGATCGCGGTAGGAACGTGCGAAGCGCAACGGTTCGGGGACCGGCTCCCGCTCACCCCGGACTGTCATAGGCAAGACGGAATCCGACATTCGATGCCCCCAGCCCCGGATCACGCCCCTGGCGGCTTTCGGGGCGATAGCGCTGGCAGTAATTGGGCGCGCACAGATAGCTGCCGCCCTTCATGACCCTGCTGGCAAAGCCGGGATTGAGCGGATCATAGGCATCGTTCTCGCTCGGGCCGCGCGGATTGTCGACGGCAAGCGGATCGTGGCCAGGACGGAAGAAGTCTGCTGTGACCTCCCAGACATTGCCCACCATGTCGTAGAGCCCGAAAGCATTAGGCGCGAAGCAGCCGACCGGCGCGATGCCCTTGAAGCCGTCACTGCCTTCGTTGACGACGGGGAACACGCCCTGCCAACTGTTCGCAGCGTCAGGGCCGGGCTGCACGGTGGAATCCGGTGCGCCGGCGCTGGCGGCATATTCCCACTCCGCCTCGGTGGGCAGGCGACCGCCGGCCCAGGCGGCGTAGGCCTGCATGTCATCCCACGCGAGGTGGACCACCGGCTGGCCCGCAACCGCATCCGGGCCTTGCGGGCCATAGGGCTTCTTCCAGTTGGCACCTGGAACGTAGGCCCACCAGTCGGCATAGTTGCGCGAGGGGCGCTCGGGCGGCGTGAAAACGGCCGAGCCGGGCATCAGCATGAAGGCCGGTATCTGCTCTGCCGGGACGCCGAACTGGGCAGGATCGACTGGCCTTTCGGCCACGGTGACATAGCCTGTGGCCTTCACGAAGGCAGCGAACTGCGCATTGGTGACTTCGTGCGGATCGATCCAGAAACCATCGACCCGGGTCTCGCGCGGGGGGCCTTCCTCGGCATAGACGGCGCCGCTGCCCATGACGAACGATCCGCCCTTGATGTGCACCCGCTCCGCAGGCGGGGACGGGCAGGAGGTCGCAGCGGCGAAATCGGCAGCCGTCTGCGGCAAGGCAGCATGTTGCGGCGCGCGCTCGCATCCCGCGACGAGGAATGCCAAAAGCACCGGCCATGCGGCACCGCTCCGGAACGCCATTATCGCAAGCTCCTCATTGCGCCTTTTTACAATTCGTTTTTGAAAATATCCATGGATCACCATTCACCACAAGCCAATTCAAAGGGTGACAGTGCGATATTTCCTAAAACAATTTTCTTTACACCCGTGGTTTCCGGGCTATCTTCCCCGTCGGAAAAACACGTCCCCGGCCCTGTCCGACGTCGATCCCTGACCGGCGTTGTGCGGACAGTTCGGGGGGCCGGCAAGAGGGGATCGGGATGGCAGGCGACAAGGCGGCGGGCGTGCCCCCCGTGCAGGCGGAACCAGTGGCCGGAGACGGGGCCAGCACCCGTTTCGCCTTCGCTTCGGTGACGACGCTGTTCTTTGCCTGGGGCTTCATCACCTCGCTGATCGATCCGCTGGTCGCGGCCGTGAAGGGGATCTTCAGCCTCTCCGACTTCGAAGCGCAGTTCAGCGCCTCGGCCTTCTTCATTGCCTATGGCGTCATGAGCCTGCCCGCTGCCGCTCTGCTGACACGGCGCAAGTCGGTCGCGACGGTTCTGATCGCGCTGGTCACGATGATCGCAGGCTGCATGCTGATGCTGGTGGCCGCCAATGTCGCGAACTACGCGCTGGTGCTGCTGGGCCTGTTCATTCTCGCCAGCGGGATAACCATCCTCCAGGTCGCCGCGAACCCGCTGGCGGCCGTGCTGGGCCGGCCCGACCGCAGCCATTTCCGCCTGACGCTCAGTCAGGCTTTCAACAGCCTCGGCACCTTTATCGGCCCCTATGTCGGCGCGCTGCTGTTCCTCAAGGGGGTCGAGATCGAGGAAGGCGCGGCGCTTGATCCCGCCGTGCGCGAAGCGGCGCTGATCGGGATCGACGCGGCCTTCCTGTGGATCGCGGTGCTGATCGGCCTGCTGGCGCTGTTCATCTGGTTCGCCCGCGGCCTGATCGGCCTGGCAGCCCGGCAAGGCCCGCAGGAACCTGTCCCTGCCTCGGTCTTCGCCATGCTGGCGGAGGCCGCTTCCTCGCGCTGGGCGCTGCTCGGCGGGACGGCGATCTTTCTCTATGTGGGCGCAGAGGTCGCCATCGGAACCCAGATGGCGCTGTTCCTCAACAGCGACGACGTGCTGGGCGTTTCGCTGGAGCAGGCCGGCAAGATGGTGAGCCTTTACTGGGGAGGAGCCATGGTCGGGCGGCTGGTCGGCTCGGCGTTGCTGACCCGGGTGCCGGCAACGCGCCTGCTGGCGATCTTCGCAGGAGCCGCGGCGGCGATCTGCCTGTTCATCGCGCTGGTCGGCGGTATGGCCGCAGGCTACGCGGCGCTCGGCATCGGGCTGTTCAATTCGATCATGTTCCCCGTGATCTTCACCCTCACCCTCGAACGCTCGCGCGCCAGCAAGGAGGCGACCTCGGGCTTCCTGTGCTTTGCCATCGTGGGCGGCGCCTTCGTGCCGCTGCTGGTCGGGGCGGTGTCTGGCGCCACGAGCTATGCGACGGCCTTCGTGGTTCCGGCCGCGTGCTATCTCGCCCTGCTGGTATTCGGCCTAGCCGCAGCCCGCGCAGCCGTGATCCATGACGGCGCAAACGCTGCTCCGGGCGGACATTGAGGGGCAGCAAGAATGACGATGCGGCAACTTGAAGGCCACGCGGTCGAGAAGGTCTGGGGGCGGCGCGATCTGCCGGCCATGTACGGCGATGCAGCTGACCGCACCGAGCCGGTGGGCGAGATCTGGTTTGCTGACGACGCCGCGCCCGATCTGCTGGTGAAGTGTCTGTTCACCTCAGAAAAGCTTTCCATACAGGTTCATCCCGATGACGCTCAGGCACAGTCGAGCGGGTACCGCTGCGGCAAGGAGGAGGCCTGGTATGTCCTATCCGCCGAACCGGGGGCGGTGATCGGCGCGGGCTTTGCGGCAGCGATGACAGGGGACGAACTGCGGGCCGCAGCGCTCGACGGCAGCATCGAGACGCTGATGACCTGGCATCCGGTGAAGCCGGGCGACTTCTTCCATGTCCCGGCCGGCACCGTCCATGCAATCGGCGCGGGGCTTGCGCTGGTGGAGATCCAGCAGAATGTCGATCTAACCTACCGCCTCTATGACTATGGCCGCCCGCGCGAGCTGCATCTGGATGACGGGATCGCGGCTGCCGTAGCCAAGCCCTTCCAGCCATCGGCGATCCGTCGGAGCGGCCCCGCGCGCGAGGTGCTGGCCGCCAGCGACAAGTTCGTGATCGAACGGCTGACGGGCGGCGCGGAGCACCATGTGGCTGCCAGCACTGCACACCCGGTCTGGATCGTGCCGATTGCGGGAAGCTGCGTTGCTGGCGATGCCGCGCTTGCGCCCGGAACGGTATGGCTGGCCGATGCTCCGGCGCAGGTCACGCTTGCCCCGGGCGCCACCATGCTGGTCGCACGGACGGGCCGAGTGCAGGACAGTATTTGAGTATTCTCGCCGCTCCGGCAGGAGCGGTGCGCGCAAGAGGTGAGGATGATATGGCCAATCTGCGTTTCTGGTGTGGACCGGCTACCGCTGCGGCTCTCGCCATCGCGGCGACCGTGATGATCGGTGCTGCGCCCGGGCCAGCCGCTGCACAGACCGAGGCGCCCGCCCGCCCGCAGCCCAACATCATCTTCATCCTCAACGACGATCAGCGCTACGACGCGATGGGCTTCCTCGATCCGGCGCTGAGCACGCCGAACATGGACCGCATCGCGCGCGAGGGCGTGTATTTCCCCAACGCCTTCGTCACCACCGCCCTGTGCAGCCCGAGCCGCGCCTCGATCCTGACCGGGCAGTACATGCACAATCACGGGATCGCGGACAACAACATCAAGTTCCGCCCCGGCACCTTCTTCTTCCCGATGGCGCTGCAGGCTGCGGGATACCGTACCGCCTTCATCGGCAAGTGGCACATGGGCGGGCACAGCGACGCCCCCCAGCCCGGCTTCGATCGCTGGATCAGCTTCAAGGGCCAGGGGGAATACCTGCCTGACGATGGCAAGGGCCTGCGCCACACGCTGAACATCGATGGCCAGCGGGTCGAGCGGAAGGGCTACATCACCGATGAGCTGAACGGCTTCGCGCTCGACTGGCTGAAACAGCAGAGCGACAAGCAGCCGTTCTTTCTCTATCTCAGCCACAAGGCGGTACACGCCGATTTCATCCCCGCCGACCGCCACAAGGACACGCTCAGCCGCGCGGCGATCAAGCTGCCCGAGAGCATGGCGGACACGCCGGAAAACTACGAAGGCAAGCCGCGCTGGACCAAGGACCAGCGCAATTCGTGGCACGGGGTGGAGTTCCCCTATCACTCGACCCTCGACGTGGTCGATTTCAAGCTGCGCTACAACCAGACCCTGCGCGCCGTCGATGAAGGGATCGGCGAAATCCTCGCGATGCTCGAGAAAAGAGGGATGCTCGAAAACACCATCGTGGTGATGATGGGCGACAACGGCTTCCTGTTCGGCGAACACGGCATGATCGACAAGCGCAGCGCCTACGAGGAGTCGATGCGGGTGCCGCTGATCGCTTTCGGCGGCGGGATGCCGGGCGGGCGTGTGGTTGATCAGATCGTTGCCAATATCGATATCGCTCCCACATTCCTTGCGCTTGCCGGGGCCAAGGTGCCGCAGGGCGTGCGGTTCGACGGGATGAGCTATGCCGATCTGATGATGGGGCGCCCGTTCGATGGTCCGTGGCGCACGTCACTCAGCTACGAATACTACTGGGAGTACAATTACCCCCAGACCCCCACCACCTTTGCGCTGCGGGGGGATCGCTACAAGTACATCCAGTATCACGGCGTGTGGGACACCGAGGAGCTTTATGACCTCAAGGCCGATCCCCGCGAGATGCGCAATCTGATTGCCGATCCGAAGCTGCGGCCCGTGGTGAGGAAGATGCGCGGCGACCTGTTCGCCAGCCTCGATCCCCAGCAGGGCCGATCCAGCGTAACCTTCACCCAGCGGCTCGACGAAGGCTCGGTGCTGCGCAATCGCAATGGCTCTGGCGCGGGCGATTTCCCGAAGCGCTGGCTGCGCGACGGGACCGAGGATGATCTCGGCAACGGGCAGAAGGCCGAAGGCGGACAGCCCGCCCCGCATTGAGATGGTGACCTCGACGGGACTTTGGAGAACAGGGCCGGCCGAAATTGCACTGCGCCACCTGCAAGACTAGACTGATGCAGCAACGTAACGGGAGATGGGTCTCAGATGGCGACAACTGAACGCAAGCCGTCAGCTGTCGGTATCGCACCCGAGGAGCGGGTGAACCTGCTCAGCAACGGGCTGTCCGGCACCAATCTCGAACGGGGCAGCTCGCACAATCTGCGCGTCACGCTTCAGGCGATCCGCCTCAACGCGCCGGTGACCAAGGTCGAACTGGCCGAGATCACCGGGCTCACCCCGCCCTCGATCACCAATATCGCCCGCAAGCTGTT
>CAZQOO010000009.1:0-30605 GCA_964594845.1 uncultured Porphyrobacter sp.
CCGCAACATCGTGCTGCGCGCCGAGGAAGGCGGGTTCGACAATATCCTGCTACCCTCGGGCTACCAGCTCGGCGTCGACACGACCATTTTCGCTGCCGCCGTCGCCACGCAGGTCAAGCGCATCAAGCTGCTGTGGGCGACCCGTATGGGCGAGGACTGGCCACCGCAGCTCGCACGCCGTATCGCGACGCTCGACCGCATCCTCGGCCCTAACGCCGCCGGGACGGGCGGGCGGCTCAACGTTAACATCATCTCCTCGGACATGCCGGGCGAGACGATCGAGAGCGGCCCGCGCTACGCCCGCGGCACCGAGATCATGAAGATCGTGAAGACGCTCCTGAACGGCGAGCATCTCGATTTCGACGGCGAGTTCTACAAGCTGAAGCTCGATCCGCCGCGCATCACGACCCTCTCCGGCAAGTGCCCGCCGTTCTACTTCGGCGGGCTCAGCCACGAGGCGCGCGAATGTGCGGCCGAGGCAGCGGACGTTTATCTCATGTGGCCCGACACGATGGACAAGGTGCGTGAGAACATCGCCGACCTCAAGGAACGCGCCGCCAAGTATGGCCGCACGCTCAAGTTCGGCTACCGCGTCCACGTGATCGTGCGCGAGACCGAGGAGGAAGCGCGCCACTATGCCGACCGGCTTCTCTCGAAGCTCGACGACGAGGCGGGCCGCTCGATCCGCGAGAAAAGTCTCGATGCCAAGAACTACGGCGTCCAGCGCCAGCAGGAGTTGCGCGGCGCGGCAGACGGCGACGGGTTCGTCGAGGAGAATCTGTGGACCGGCATCGGCCGCGCGCGTTCCGGCTGCGGGGCGGCGATCGTCGGCACGCCCGATCAGGTGCTGGCAAAGCTGCGCGCCTATCAGGCCGAGGGGATCGAGGCCTTCATCCTCTCGGGCTATCCGCATATGCAGGAAGCCGATCTGTTCGCGCGCCACGTGCTGCCCCACATCAGCCACGGGCCGTTGGAGATGTAACCGCAGGGCAGCGGGGCCGCGAGCGGATCGCGGCCCCGCCAGCCGCTAGCGGGTCTGGCTGATCACTGTCCCGTCGATCACCACGCCCACAGCGTGCGAGGCATATTCGAACGGATCGCCGTCGAACAGCGCGACATCACCGTCCTTGCCGACTTCGAGCGAGCCGATCCGCTGCTCCATTCCGATCACCCGCGCGGCATCGATGGTGATGCTGGCGAGCGCGTCGTTCCAGGCAAGACCGTTCGCCGCCGCAATCCCGGCCTCGAACAGCACCACGCGGGTCTTGGGGACATAGCCTTCAAAGCCCGACTGGTAGGCAAACGGAATGCCGGCTGCCTTCAGCACTGCGCCGGTGGTGAAGCTGGCATTTTCGAATTCGCCATATTGCCGCGCCATCGGCGGGTGCAGGATCACGCGCACCCCGGCGGCCTTGATCTGGTCTGTGAGCAGATAGGCCTCGGCTGCGCTGTCGAGCACCAGATCGATCCCGAATTCCTGTTTCAGCCGCAGCGCGCTCATGATGTCCTGCGCGCGGTTGGCGGTGACCAGCAGCGGCAGCTTGCCCGCCAGCACGTCGCGCATGGTCTGCACTTCGAGACTGGGCGGCTTGTCGGGGCCGGCCTTGGCCTCGCCCTTCTTGCCCCCCTTGGGCGCCTCGGCTTCCTTCGCCGCCAGCAGAGCGGAACGCAGCATCGCGATTTGCTTGGCGCGGGTGCCGGGAGCCTTGCCGCCTGTCGCCAATGCCTCCGGGCCGAGATTGGCCGCGACCATCGCCTGCGGCACGACCACCGCGGCATCGGCGGTGGTGCCGATGGTCTTGGCGATCATCGTCTGGCCGGACACCAGCGCGCCCGGTCCATGGCCGGTGTGGATCGTCGTCACTCCGAAGCCGCGTAGCCATGCGACCAGCACTTCATCCGGATTGTAGGCGTCGATCGCGCGCAGCTGCGGCTGCACCGGCGCACTCGTGTCCAGCTGGTCCTGATCGTGAGACTGGTTCATGTAGCCCGACAGCCCGACCACGGTCCGGGCATCGACCAGTCCGGGGGTGACGACCCTGGCAGTCACCACGGCAATGCCTTCGGGGATCGGCGTGCTGGCCGCCGGGCCGACCGCGACGATCTTGCCGTCGTCGATCACCACCACGCCGTCGGCAATCGCCGGACCGGCCATGGTGTGGACAGTCTCGCCCCTGATCGCGACATCCTGCGCGAGCGCAGCGGGAGTCAGTGCAAGGGCGCTCGCGGCAGCGAGAAGGGTTACGGCGATGCGCATCACAGTTCTCCCTCCGCTTCGGCAATTTCCCAATGGTGGTGCGATGCTTCCATCGGACTGCCTGCGCCATAGCCGCCGGTCGCCATCAGCAGGTCTTCCGGGCGGCTGCGGTCGAACAGCTTCTCGCCTTCGACCCAGGTTTCGAGGACGTGGGTATAGGTCGAGAGCGGATCGCCATCGAGCACGAGGAAATCGGCATCCTTGCCCACTTCCAGCGAGCCGACCCGCGCATCGAGCTTCATCTGCTTTGCGCCGTTGATGGTGAGCGCCCGCAAGGCCCCGTCACGGCTCATGCCGCCGCGCACCGCCAGCGCCGCCTCGCGCAGCAGCATGCGCGAATCGATCACGGCATCGTCCGAATGGATGGAAACCAGCACGCCCGCCCGCTCCAGCACGGCGGCGTTGTCCATCCTCAGCTCCATCGTTTCCAGCTTGCCGCCGGGGGCATCGATCGTGATATTGGACACCGGCACGCCCGCCTTCGCGAGCTCGTCGGCGATTTTCCACGTTTCGGTACCGTGCTGGATCAGCACGTCGAAGCCGAACTCGCGCTTCAACCGCAGCACTGTCATGATGTCGTCGGCGCGGTGCGAGTGGAAATGCACGAGCCGGTTCCCCGACAGCACCTCGCACAGCGCTTCCTTGGCGAGATCGCGCTTCTTGCGATCACCCGCGCAATAGGTCTTGGCCTCGGTCAGCACTTCGCGCACCAGCGCGGCCGACTTGGCCCGGGTGCCGGGAAAGCCGCTGCGGCCCATGGGGTTGGTGCCGTTGGCCATCTTCATGCCGCCCAGCGCCGCGCCGTCCTTCATCTGGAACGCGATGTCCTCGATGGTGCGACCGCCGCGCAGCTTCATGTAAAAGGTCTGCCCGCTCATCAGGTGGCCGGAGCCGGGCATGATGTTGGCGGTGGTTACCCCGCCTGCGCGTGCCTTGGCGATGTTGGGGGAGAGCGGATCGATCGAATCCATCGCCCGCACCTCGGGCTGGATCGGACCGGAGCCGTCCGCGCCCGCAACCTGACCGATATGCGAATGGGTGTCGACGATGCCGGGCATGATCACCCGGTCCTTGGCGGCGATCCGCTTGGCATCGGCAGGGATCGCGACATCGGTGCCGACTGCGATGATCTTGCCGTCCCGGATGAGCAGCGTGCCGTTCTCGATCGGCTCGCCCGCCATGGTGAGGATGCGCGCGCCCGTGAAGGCGACGGCGCGATCCTGCGCGGCGGCTGGAGCGGCAAACCCTGCGCCGGCGATGGCGGCGGCGATGGCAGCACCGGCCAGCGAGGCTGCTTTCGACTTCGTCTGGGTCACGAAGTGTCTCTCCCTGTTTTGGATCATTGCGCTGTCTTGTGCGGGCCCGCGCGGCGCCGCACAAGCGAAAAGGGCAGGCGCGGCGGCGCGCGTGGTCAGGCCGACTGGCGGATCACCAGCTGCGGGGGAAGGACAAGGCTCTCGGTCTCTTCACCCGCAAGCCGCCGCAGCAGCAGTTGGACAAGGCCGCGCGCGCCGGCGGCGATATCCTGCCGGATGGTGGTGAGCGGCGGAACCGTCTGGCGCGCAATCGGCAGATCGTCGAAGCCGACCAGCCGGACCTCCTCCGGCACCGCGATCCCACGTTCCCTCAGGGCCGTCAGACACAGGCTGGCGAGGGTATCGGTCGCCGCGAAGATCCCGTCGATCGCCCCGGAATGGGCGGCGAGGTGGCGCGCGATCTCCTCGCCCGCACGATCGGGCGAGAGGTGGGTCGGCAGGGCGATGAGCGGCACTCCCATGCGCGCTGCCACATCCTGCGCCCCGGCATAGCGCGCGGCGAATTCCATCGGGCCGGTGTCGCCAAGGAATGCGAGACGGGTCGCCCCGGCGGCGACCAGGCGCTCGGCCGCGAGCCGCCCGCCCAGCCGGTTGTTGGTGCCGACCACGCAATGGCGCTGGCCTTCATTGTGGTTGCCCCACACGACCATCGCATTGTAGCCGTCGGCCACATCCTCGATCCGCTCGAACTGGTCGGACTGGCCGATCACGATCACCCCGTCGATCATGCCCGAGCCGATGAAGCGGTCGAGCCAGTCGGCGTCATCGTCGGGCACCACCCGGCGCAGCATCAGGTCATAGCCATGGGCGGTGAGCTCGTCGGCGAGAAACCCGAGCAGTGTCATGAAGAAGGTGTCGGAGATCTGCTGGCGGGTGTCATGGCCGAGCGGGATGACGACCCCGATCACCCCGGTCTTCTGGCGGCGCAACCCGCTCGCCATCTGATTGGGGCGGAAGCCGTGCTCCCGCGCGATCGCCTCGATCTTCTCGCGGGTCTTGGCGTTGACAAGGCTCTTGCCGGCAAGCGCGCGGCTCACGGTGCCGGCCGATACGCCCGCGATCCGGGCCAGATCGGTGATGGTGCGCACCACAGTGCGAGAAGGCCTCGTGTCGCTCATCCCTTGCCTGTTGCCAGCTCCCGTCCGCGCGGCTGCCTGTGCCCCGCGTCAACCAGCAACGTAGCGAGGGCGCCCGCCAGCATCAAGCCGCCGCCCAGCATAAGCACATGGCGCGGATCGCCGCCGAGCAGCGGGCGGTAGATCAGCGGCATGGTAAGCGTCTGGATCAGCATCGGAATGACGATGAACAGGTTGAAGATGCCCATGTAGATGCCGTTCCTCTCCGGCGGGATACAGTCGGCCAGCATGACATAGGTATTGCCCATCATGCCCGCCCAGCCGATGCCGATTCCCAGCATCAGCACGAACAGCGCCATCGGAGTCGTCGCGCCCGGGATCAGCAGCATCGCCGCGCCCGAAGCGGCAAGGCACACCGCATGGGTCGGCCGCGCACCGAAGCGTCTCACCACCGGGATCAGCGCCAGCGCCCCGAGGAAGGCGATGAAATTGTAGAGCGCGCCGGCCTGCTGGGTGGTGAGCGTGGCGGCGCGGAAAGCGGCGCTGGCAGGGTCGGTGGTGCCATAGAGCCCGCGCCCGACGGCGAAAGTGATGTACTGCCAGTAGGCGAACATCGCATACCATTGACACAACATCGCGCCCGCCAGGTGGCGCATCGGCCGCGGCATCTCGCGCAGCGCATCGGCGATCTCGGCCAGCGTGGCACGCACCGTCAGCGGACGGGCGGCGAGATTGGCCTGTTCGGCGGCGTCAAGCGGCAGTTCGCGCACCCGCCATACCGACCACATGATGGTCGAGATCGACAGGATTGCGCCGATCACGAAGGCGATCCGCACGATCACGGGAATGCCGTTGGCATCGAGCACGTCCTTCGCCACGAAGACGGTCAGCAGCGAGGGTGCGAGATAGGACAGCGTCTGGGCAAGGCCGGTGAAGGCGCTCTGGGTCAGGAACCCGGTCGACCGCTGATCGGGGGCGAGCCGGTCGGCAACGTAGGCGCGGTATGGCTCCATCGTGATGTTGTTCCCGGCATCGAGGATCCACAGCAGGCTCGCCGCCATCCACAAGGTGCTGGAATAGGGCATGGCGAACAGCGAAAGGGTGCAGATGACTGCACCGATCAGGAAATAGGGGGTGCGACGGCCGAGCCGGGTATTGGTCCGGTCGCTCATCGCGCCGACGATCGGCTGGATGATGAGGCCCGTCATCGGTCCTGCCAGCCACAGCAGCGGCATGGCCGCCTCGTCCGCTCCGAGAAAGCCGTAGATCGGCCCCATATTGGCCTGCTGCAGGCCGAAACTGAACTGCAGGCCGAAAAAGCCGATATTCATCTCGATGATTCGCAGCAGCGAAAGCCGGGGTTTTTCCGACATGAGGCACCTTTCCAACTATCCTGTCCCGCACGCAGTCTATGCCACGTTGTGGCAGAGAAGTGACATGTTTCCATGTTCATTGCAAACGATTGCAAGATTCCGGTTGCAAACGTTTGCAATGACGCTAGGTCTCGCATCGTCGTCGCCACAGAAGCGCGAAACCGTAAGGAGAGAGATCATGAGATTGCGTCATGCGCTTTGCGCAAGTGCCGCCCTGTCCGGCCTGCTGATCAGCCCCGCTTTCGCGCAGGATAACGTCGCCGAAGACACGGGCGCCGAGAACAACGAGATCATCGTCACCGCCGTCGCCCGCGGGCAGAACCGGATCGAAAGCTCGGTCTCGGTCAGCACCATTGGCGCCGACGCCATCGCCAATCTCGCCGCGCCGTCCTCGGCCGACCTGATCCGCCAGATCCCCGGCATCCGCTCGGAAGCCTCGGGCGGCGAGGGCAATGCCAACATCGCGGTGCGCGGCATTCCCGTCTCGACCGGCGGTGCGCGTTACATCCAGCTGCAGGAGGACGGCCTGCCGATCCTCGAGTTCGGCGACATCATCTTCGGCAATGCCGACAACTTCCTGCGCGCCGACCGCTCGGTCGCCCGTGTTGAGGCGGTGCGCGGCGGTTCGGCCTCGACCTTCGCCTCCAACGCGCCGGGGGCGGTGATCAACTTCATCTCCAAGACCGGGAAGGAAGAGGGCGGCGCGATCCAGGCCAGCGTCGGCCTCGATTTCGAAAGCTACCGGCTCGATTTCGACTACGGCGCGCCGCTGGCCGATGATCTCTATTTCCACGTCGGCGGCTTCTACCGCACCGGCGAGGGCCCGCGCGACATCGGCTACAACGGCTATGACGGCGGCCAGATCAAGGCCAACATCACCAAGGAGTTCGACGGCGGTTATATCCGCTTCTCGGCCAAGTATCTCGACGATCGCACGCCGACGATCCTGCCTCAGCCGGTGCGGGTGACGGGCACCGGCGGCAATCCCGACTATCAGGCGATCCCCGGCTTCGATCCGCGCACGGATTCGCTCTACAGCCCGTTCCTCACCCCGGCGGTGACGCTCGACGGCAACAACAACCCGGCCACCTTCGACTTCCGCGACGGTCTTTCGGTCAAGAGCCTCGCCTTCGGGATCGAAAGCGAGATCGACGTGGGCAGCGGCTGGACGCTGACCAACCGCTTCCGCTTTGCCGACAATTCGGGCGGCTTCATGTCGCCCTTCCCGGCCGGGGCGGGCGCGGCGCAGGATATTGCCAATTCGGTCGGCGGAGCGGGATCGAGCATCCTGTTTGCCAGCGGGCCGGACGCAGGCCAGCTTGCCAATCCGGCAAATATCGGCGGCAATGGCCTGCTGACCAACGTGGTGGTGTTCAACACCCGCCTCAACAGCCTTGACAACGTCACCAATGATTTCCGCGTCAACAAGGCGTTCGAATTCGGCGGCGGCACGGCCAATCTCACCACCGGTTTCTACTTCTCGCGCCAGACGATCGACACCGACTGGCTGTGGACCAGCCATCTCCAGACGGTGCAGGGCGACGGGCAGGCGGTGCTGGTCGACGTTCGCAATGCCGGCGGCCAGGTGGTCACCCAGAACGGCACGGTCGGCTTCGGGGCGACCTTCTTCGGCAATTGCTGCCGCCGCAGCTATGATGTCGATTACTCGACCTATGCCCCCTTCGCCTCGCTCTCGCTGGAATTCGACCGGCTGACCATCGACGCCTCGATCCGCTACGATTTCGGCGATGCGAGCGGCACGATCACGGGCTCCGACAGCGGCTTCGGGGTCGGGGTTGGCAGTTTCGACTTCAACCGCAACGGCACGATCAGCCCGGCCGAGGCGCAGACCAGCATCCTGCCGCTCGGCAATGCGCGTCCGGTTAATTACGACTTCGACTATTTCAGCTTCTCGTTCGGGGCGAACTATCTTCTCACCGACGATCTGGGCGTGTTCGCGCGCTACAGCCAGGGCGGCCGTCACACCGCCGACCGCAGCCTGTTTTCGCCTGCCGTCAGCACCACCGACGGCAGTCTGCCTGGCGGCGACGCGGGGGTGATCGCGCGGGTCGATCAGCTTGAGGCAGGGTTGAAGTACCAGTCCGGCGGACTCGCGCTCTATGCCACCGGCTTCTATGCCGAAACTTCGGAAACCAATGTCGACATCGCCCCGCTGGTGCTGTTCGACACCACCTTCGAGGCCTTCGGCATCGAACTGGAAGGCAGCTATCGCAGCGGGCCGTTCAGCCTCTCGGCGGGCGCCACCTGGACCGATGCCGAGATCAAGGATGCGCTCAACGCGGCCACCATCGGCAACACCCCGCGCCGTCAGGCGGACCTCGTCTATCAGGCGACCGCGCAGTACGATACCGACAGCTTCACGTTGGGCGCGAACATCGTCGGCACCACCGACAGCTTCACGCAGGACAACAACGATCTGATCCTGCCGGCCTTCGCGCAGGTCAACGCCTTCCTCGCCTACCGCCCGATCGAGCGGATCGAGGTGGGTCTCAACGCCACCAACCTGTTCAACGCCACCGGGTTCACCGAGGCCGAGGAGGGCTCTATCCCGGGCAATGGTCTGGTGCGGGCGCGCTCGATTGCCGGACGCACGGTGCTTGCTTCAGTGCGGTTCGACTTCTGACGATTGCCGCATGGCATGGGCTGGCCGCCGACTCCCCCTGACGGCCAGCCCCTCCTTTTCCTGAAGATCACCGGGACACAGTTCTGTCATGACCACCGCCTGGACTGCCGATCACGTGCGCGCCATTGCGCGGCCGGCGACGGCGGCGATTCCGCCGGTCGTCGCGCCCGATCCTTCGGGGCTGGAGCGCGGGCGGCTCTATTGGGATATGTGGCCGCTCCAGGATGCAGCCGGTGCGAGCGCGAGCCTTGCCGGGCGCGAGCTGTGGATGGCGCTGACCGCGCCAGATCGCGGCGATCCGGCGCTGCGCCATTTCGAAGCGCGGATTCACTGGATCGAGCGGCGGCCCGATGCGCGCGGCGAGGGCTGGCGCGATCTCGGGCCGGTGCTGCCCGATTTCGCCGTTCCTTACGAGCGTGAATGGGCAGGCTCGGCGCTGCTTGACGGGGGCATGGTGACGCTGTTCTTCACCGCCGCTGGAAGTGCTTTGCGCGCGGGCGGCTACCAGCAGGAATTATGGGCCGCGAGCGCGCTCGCCGGGACGGGCAGCCTGCCGACGGGCTGGTCGCAGCCTGCACCGCTGGTGCGCGGCTATGCGCCCCATTACATGCCGGCCGACGCGCATGAGGGCGAGGCCGGCAAGATCAAGGCGTTCCGCGATCCGGCCTGGTTCCGCGATCCGGTCGACGGCAGCGAGTATCTCGCTTTCACCGCTTCGCTCGCTGGTTCCCCGAGCGCCTTCAACGGGGCCTTCGGTCTCGCCCGCAAGGGGCCTGCAGGCTGGGTGCTGCTCCCCCCCTGCATCCATGCGGACGGTGTCAACAACGAGCTGGAGCGCGCCCATCTGGTGTTTCACGCCGGACGCTACTACGCCTTCTGGTCGACCCAGAGCGCGACCTTCGCGCCCGGGCTGGGCGATGCGCCGGGAGGCCTCTACGGAATGGTGGCAGAGACGATGCAGGGACCATGGCGCCCGCTCAACGGCAGCGGGCTGGTGCTTGCCAATCCTGTCGACCGGCCGTTGCAGACCTATAGCTGGTTCGTCGATGCCTCGTTGACGGTTTGCAGCTTCGTCGACCAGCTTCCCGATGGCCGCTTCGGCGGCGTGCCCGCGCCCCTGCTGCGGCTGGAGCTGGACGGCGAGCGGGCGAGCCTCGCGCTGGAGAGCGCCGCCTGATGCCCGGAGCAATGCTGGGCGCGATCGAGGCGGGGGGCACAAAATTCGTGCTGGCGGTTGGCCCGTCGCCTGACATGATCACCGCGCGCATCGAGCTTCCCACGCTTGATCCTGCCGCAACACTGGCAGCGGCGGCGGAATGGTTCGACGCACAGGGGCCGGTCACGCGGCTCGGCATCGGCAGCTTTGGCCCGGTCGACTGTGATCCGGCATCGGTCGGCTGGGGGCGGATCACCAATACGCCCAAGGCGGGCTGGGCCGAGTGCGACATCGCCGGCTATTTCATCGACCGGCTCGGCGTGCCGGTGGGCTTCGATACCGACGTCAATGCCGCCGCGCTGGCCGAATATCGCGCTGCCGCCGGGGAGGGGTGCCGCAGCCTTGCCTATCTGACCATCGGCACCGGGATCGGCGGCGGACTGGTGCTGGACGGGCGGCCGGTGCACGGCGTCGCACACCCCGAGATGGGCCACATCCATCCGCGCCGCCATCCGCTCGACCAGGATTTCGCCGGGGTCTGTCCGCATCATAGCGACTGCCTCGAAGGCCTTGCCAGCGGACCGGCGATCCATGCGCGCTGGGGCGCCTCGCTGTCGCAGCTGGCCGGCGACCACCCGGCGCACACGATCATCGCCGATTATGTCGCGCAGGCTTGCCACACGCTGTTCGCCTGCCTCGCCGTTGAACGGGTGGTGATCGGTGGCGGGGTGGCAAAAACGAGCGGACTGGTCGAGCGCATCGCCGCGCGATCCGTGGAACTTGGCGCAGGCTATCTCCCCGGCACCACACGCCACCGGGTCGAGGCGCCGCGGCTTGGTAGAGATGCCGGGATCACCGGCGCGCTGATGCTTGCCGCCGCGGCCGCCTAACGCCGCACCGCGCGCTCCGGCCCCAGCAGCAGCGCCGCCACATTGCCGCGGGTGCGCGAGGTCTGCACCAGCAGGTAGAGCGACAGGAACAGCATCCCGCCGAAGAACGCGAGCAAGCCGAGCCCCAGCCCCGCCGCACTGAAGGCGTGCCGCCACGCGACCCAGATCGCCGACAGCGCGAGGAAGCACATGAAGTCGAAGTTGAACTGCCCTGGCCAGCCCATCTGCGCCATGTCGCCGAAGAACACCGGCAGCAGACCGAACCCGTGCTGCGACACCGTCACGGCAGTGTAGAGCGTGATGGCGACAAGGCACAGGCCAAGAAACAGGCGAAACAGCGTCATGCAGGGCGCTCCCCTTTTGTAGCGATTGCTACATAGTGACACAGGGCCGCGTGAACTGCAAGGCGGGGGCATCAACCGCGCATGAGCGTCGACGAACGGCGGGCGGCTCGATCAAGTGCCTGTTTCTGCCGCCGAAGACGACTTTCCACCGGCAATCAATGCGCTAGTGTGGCACAGTCAGAACAGGGGATCATCATGCTCGAACTTGCCGGCGTCAGCCACGTCTATCCTAATGGCACCCGCGCGCTCGACGATGTTACGCTTGCGATTCCGCGCGGCATGTTCGGGCTGCTGGGGCCCAACGGGGCGGGCAAATCGACGCTGATGCGGACCATTGCCTGCCTGCAGGCCCCGACCGAGGGCAGCATCCGCTTCGGCGATATCGACGTGCTGGCCCAGCCTGATCGTCTCCGCCGCACGCTGGGCTATCTGCCGCAGGATTTCGGCGTCTACCCGCGCATCTCGGCCTACCAGATGCTCGATCACATGGCGGTGCTCAAGGGCGTCACCAATGCCGGCGAGCGAAAGGCGATGGTCGAGCACCTTCTGAACCAAACCAACCTGTGGAGCGTGCGCGGCAAGGCGATCGCGGGCTTTTCGGGCGGGATGCGCCAGCGCTTCGGCATCGCCCAGGCGCTGATCGGCGAGCCCGAACTGATCATCGTCGACGAGCCCACCGCCGGCCTCGACCCGGAAGAGCGCAACCGCTTCCTCAACCTCCTCGCCGGGATCGGCGAGAACGTGGTGGTGATCCTTTCCACCCACATCGTCGACGACGTCGCCGATCTGTGCCCGCGGATGGCGGTGCTCGCTGGCGGCAAGGTGCGGCTCGAAGGCGCGCCGCATGACCTGATCGCCCGCACGCAGGGCCGCGTCTGGCAGCGCACCATCCCCCACACCCAGCTGGCCGAGATGCAGGCCGCGCACGAGGTCATCTCGCACCGCTTCTTTGCCGGCGAGATCGTGGTCCACGTGCTTGCCGACACCCAGCCGGAAGGCTTCGCGCCAGTCTCCGGAGGGCTGGAGGACGTCTATTTCGCCACCCTTGCCGAAACCCGCCGCGTCCCCGCCGCTCAGGCCGCGTAAGAGAGGGCCGGACCGATGCTCACCGCCCGCCTCGCCGCGTTCGAGATCCGCTACCAGCTGAAAAATCCGGTGTTCTGGGTTTCGGCTCTGATCTTCTTCCTGATCGGCTTCGGCACGGCCGCCAGCGACAATGTCAGCTTCGGCACGCCGGGTTCGGTGCACGAGAATTCGCCCTTTGCGGTGACGCTAGTGATGGCGGTGATGACCACCTTCTACCTGTTCGTGATCACCTCCTTCGTCGCAAATGCGGTGGTGCGCGATGACGTGACCGGCTTCGGACCGATGATCCGCGCGACCCCCGTCGGGCGGTCAAGTTTCCTTGCCGGCCGGTTCCTTGGCGGTCTTGTGATCGCGGTGATTGGCTACCTTGCGGTTCCGTTCGGGATTGCGCTGGGTTCGGCGATGCCCTGGGTCGATCCCGAAACGGTCGGCCCGGGCGGCTTTGCCACCTATGCCTGGCCGTTCCTCGTCATCGCCATTCCCAACCTGATCCTGTCCTCGGCGCTGCTGTTCAGTCTGGCGACCGTCACCCGCTCGATGCTGGCGAGCTATATCGGTGTGCTGATACTGGTGATGGGCTATCTCACCGTCAATGTCGTGCTCTCGGCCGACCCATCCTATCAGGACCTTGTGGCGCGCTACGAGCCACTCGGCATCGGTGCGATCGGCGAGATCTCGCGTTACTGGACATCGGCAGAGATGAATTCCAGGCTCATCCCGTTCGAGGGCAACCTGCTGTTCAACCGCCTGTTAGTGCTGGGCCTGTCGGTGCTGTTCCTCGGGCTGGCATGGTCGCGCTTCAGCATGACCGAGCGCGCGCCTTCGCGCTGGCAACAGCGACGTCTGGCCCGCAAGGACGCGCGCGCAGCCAAGGCCGAGAGCGTGCCGCCCCGCGCGCTGACCGCGCCCGTCCGGCGCGCCTTCGGCACCGGCCATGCGTGGCTCAGCTGCTGGACGCGGCTCAAGACCGAGGCGCTGCTCGTGATCAAGAGCCCCGGCCTGATCGTCCTGCTGCTAATCGCGCTCGCCTTCATCGTTCTGAACCTCGTCTTCGCCCAGACAATGTACGGCACGCCGTCCTATCCGCTCACGGCCGAGGTCATCACCGTGGTGATCGGCAACCTGTTCACCTTCAGCCTGATCGTTGCGGTGTTCTACGGCGGCGAGCTGGTGTGGCGCGAACGCGACGTGAAGATCGGCGAGATCATCGATGCCACCCCGGTCCCGGCCTGGGCGATGTTCGTGCCCAAGATCCTCGCGATTTTCGTAGTGCTGTTGGCTATGTCTTTAACCGGCATGGCGGCAGGGATCGTCTACCAGTTGCTCAAGGGCGCGCCCAGCATCGATGCTGGACTCTACCTTTCGGCCTTCGTCCTGCCGCAGTCCATCGATCTCCTGCTGGTGGCGGTGCTGGCGGTGTTCTTCCAGGTGGTGAGTCCCAACAAATATGTCGGCTGGGGCCTGTTCCTGGTGTGGTTCGTGGCGCGCATTTTCATGTCGAACCTCGGCTATACCAACATGCTCTACAACTTCGGAGGCACCCCCGCCGAGCCGCTCAGCGACATGAACGGCACCGGCGGCTTCTGGCTCGGCGGGCTGATCGCGCGCGCCTACTGGGGCTCGTTCGGCGTGCTGCTGCTGTGCCTTGCGCACTGGGCCTGGCCGCGCGGAACCGTGGTTTCCGTGCTCCCGCGAGTAAAGGGCATGGGCAAGCGCATCACCTTGGCTTCGGGCGGGCTGGCGCTGGCATCGGTTGGCGGCATGATCGGAACAGGGGTGGTGATCCACAACAACATCAAGGTGCTCAACACCTACGAAACCGCCGACGAGGCCGAGGCGCGCACCGCCGAGTACGAACGCAAATATCTCAAGTTCGCCGCGCTGCCACGTCCGGTGGTGACCGATGTGGCTTTCGAAGTCGCGATCTATCCCGCCGAGCGCCGGCTGACCGCCAAGGGCCATTACGTGTTGCGCAACGACAGTGGCAAGCCGATCACTGAGCTGCATATCCGGCAGGGTGACGATGGCGTGGAATTCACGCAGCTCGACGTCGCCGGCGCAAAGCTTGCGAGCCACGACAAGCGCCACTTCCACCGCGTCTACCGCCTCGATACCCCGCTGGCACCGGGGGCGACGACGCGGCTCGATTTCACCTCTCAGGTGTGGCGGCGCGGGTTCGCCAACAGCGGGGCGGCGACCGACATCGTCGATAACGGCACCTTCGTGAACAACTCGGTGTTCGCGCCGGTAATCGGCATGGACCAGCGCGGTCTGCTGACTGATCGCACCGCACGGCGGCGGCAGGGCCTGCCGGACGAACTGCGCATGGCCAAGCTGGAAGATACCTCAGCGCAGGTGGACAATTACGTGCGTTCCGACTGGGTCAATTCGCGCATTACCATCAGCACCGCTGCCGATCAGGTCCCGATCGCGCCCGGCAACAAGGTTTCCGACGTGGTCAGGGACGGCCGCCGTATCGCGGTGTTCCAGTCACCTTCGCCGATTCTCAACTTCTTTTCGGTGCAGTCGGCACGCTATGCCGTGGCCGAAGACCGCATTGGCGATGTGGCTCTCAGCGTCTATCATGATCCGCGCCATGCCTGGAACGCTCCGGCGATGCTGAAGGCGATGAAGACCTCGCTGGCCTACTACACCGCCAATTTCGGGCCCTACCAGTTCGGCTATGCGCGGATCATCGAGTTCCCCGGCTACCAGAGCTTCGCGCAGGCCTTTGCGGGCACAATGCCCTATTCGGAAAGCATCGGTTTTGCCGCAGACGTGCGTGATCCCGAGACGATTGATTATGTCTCCTATGTCACCGCCCATGAGGTGGCGCACCAGTACTGGGCGCACCAGCTGATCGGGGCGGACATGCAGGGCTCGACCCTGCTTTCGGAAACCTTGTCGCAATATTCGGCGCTGATGGTGATGAAGCAGCTCTATGGCGAGGACAAGATCCGTCGCTTCCTCAAGTTCGAGCTCGACCAGTATCTCGCAGGTCGCAAGGGCGACGTGCTGGACGAACAGCCGCTCATGCGGGTCGAGAACCAGCAGCACATCCACTACCGCAAGGGCAGCCTGGTGATGTACCTGCTCCAGCACCGGATCGGCGAGGATGCGGTCAACCGAGCGCTGGCGCGGCTGGTTGCGACCCACCGGTTCAAAGGCGCGCCCTATCCGCGCAGCCTCGATCTGATTGCCGAACTGCGCAGGGAAGCGAAGAGCCCCCAGGATCAGGCGCTGATCACCGATCTGTTCGAGAAGATCACGGTCTATGATCTCAAGGCCACACAGGCGGTGACGCGCAAGCTTGCCGATGGCCGCTGGAGCACGCGGATCAAGATCGAGGCGGGCAAGTTCCACGCCGACGGCAAGGGCAGGGAGCGCGCCGTGCCGCTCGCCGAGAGCATCGAGGTGGGTTTGTTCACGGACCAGCCTGGGCAGGGTGCCTTTGACAGCGCCGATGTGCTGTCGATGAAGCGCACGCCAATCCGTGCCGGAAGACAGGTGGTGGAAGTGGTCACGGCCAGGAAGCCATTGTTTGCGGGGATCGATCCCTACAACTTCCATATCGACCGGGACTCGGACGATAACGTGGTGCCGGTCGACTAACGGAAGCGCGACGGCTTCAGATCGTACTTCGCAAGCTTGTCGTAGATCGTCTTGCGCGGCGTCTGAAGCATCGCCTGCAAGGCGACGATATCGCCGCGGCACTGGCGCAGCGCGTCCTCCAGCACAGTGCGTTCGAAATCGGCGACGATCTGCTGCAGCGGCCGCTGGCCCGCCAGCGGCGCGGTCGGAGCGCCGATTTCGGACAGGCCGAGCACAAAGGCGCGGGCATAGGTGCTGAGCTCGTGCAGATTGCCGGGCCAGTCATGGCTCTGCACGTGACGCCATTGCACCTCGCCGATCGCCGGTGCTGCCAGATCGAGCGCGCGCGCGTGGCGAGCGACGAACAGGCGGAAAATCTCGGGCAGATCCTCGCGCCTCTGGCTGAGCGGGGGAAAGGCGATCTGAACCGCGCCGAGGCGATGCCACAGCGGATCGCGCGGGTTCGCGCTTTCCTGCGCAATGTCGCTGGTGGAGCGGGCGATGATGATGCGGATATTCAGCCGTCGCGCCCGCGCCGCGCCGATGGGCAGAACCTGCCGCTTTTCCACCAGTGAAGCGAGCCGCGCGGTCAGCACCGGGTCAGCGGCCTCGATTTCGTCTAGGAACAGCGTCCCGCCATTGGCGCGTTCGGCCAGGCCGGTGCGTGACAGGCCAGCGCCCGCGCCACCGGCAGCAGGATCGCGTCCGAACAGCAGCAGCTCGGCGTCCTCGTGGGCGAGGATCCCGGCATCGACCACCTCGAAGGGCCGGCTGCGGCGCACGCTCAGATCGTGGATCGCCTGTGCCGCATGGCTCTTGCCGGTGCCGGGTGGGCCGGTCAGCACCACGTCGATCTCCGAGCGGGCAACGCCCTCGATCACCGAGCGCAAGCGTTGCGCCGCGGGCGAAGTGCCGGGGATCGCGCTGGTGGCGCTGCGTCCGGCCTGTTCGCGCAGGGCGCGGTTCTCCAGCGCCAGCGCGCGGCGCGTGGCAGCAGCGCGCACCGCGCGGATCAGATCGGCCGAGGAGTAGGGCTTGGTGAGAAAGTCCGCCGCGCCGTTCTTCATCGCCTCGACCGCCATCGCGACATTGCCATGCCCGGTGGTCAGGATGACCGGCAGATCGGGATCGATCCCGCGCAGCGCCGCGAAGAAGGCGATCCCGTCCATCCCCGGCATCCGCACATCGCTTACCACTACGCCCGGATAGTCCTCGGTCAGCCAGCCCAGCGCCGCACGCGCATCGGGGAAGGCGACCACTTCGGCCCCTTCGAGCGTGAGCGCCTGCATGGTGGCATCGCGCAGCGGCGGATCATCCTCGACCAGTGCGACCTGAAGGGGCGGGGCGGCGGTGTTCATGCGGCAGGCATCGTCACGGTGAAGCGCGTTCCGCCCGGGGTATCCTCATGCACAAGGTCCCCGCCCAGCTGACGCATGATGTCGCGGGCGATCGCAAGGCCAAGGCCCAGCCCTTCGCGTTTGGAGGTGACGAAAGGTTGAAACAGCGTGTCGCGCAGTTCCGGCGGCACGCCCGGCCCGTTATCGCTGACGCTGAGACCAACCATCCTTCCCTCGAACGCAATCGCCAGCGCGATCTGTCCGCCTTGTTGTCCGCAGGCCTGCACCGCGTTCTGGAGCAGATTGACCAGCACCTGCTCAAGCTGGACATGGCTGGCCCGCACTGTCGCGGCACCGGCCTCGGGGCCGGGCAAGGTCAGGGCAATGCCCTTTTGCCGGATCTGATCGCGCAGCAGCAGCAGCGATCCGTCGATCACCTCGGCGAGGACGACCAACCGTGGTTCTTCGACCGATCGGCGGCTGAATTGCAGCTGCTCTTCAGTGATCTCGCCGATCCGGCCCGCCAGTCCGGCGATGCGCGTGAAGTTCTCAGCCGCTTCGGCGGGACGATCCGCGGCCAGCAGCCGCTCGCCGGTCTCGGCATAGACCCGCATTGCGGCGAGCGGCTGGCGGATTTCGTGGCCAAGCCCGGCGGTGATCTGGCCGAGCGTCGCAAGGCGGTTGGCCTGTTGCAGCTGTTCGCGCAGCGCCGCGGTCTGGTGCGCGATCTCGGCCGCCGCGCGCGCCTGCCGCTGCCGCCGCCAGACGGAGGCCCCGGCACCGGCCAGCACCAGCAGCGCCGCCCCCACAACTCCGGCCAGCCGCCCGTTGGCGCGCGCGACCGAGAGGCGCGGCGCGGGATCGGCAAGCAGGTGGAGTTCCCAACCGGTCGGCGCGATGGGCTGGATCTTTTCGATCATCCGCACCGGAGAGGCGGTCTGTTCGCCTCCGGGCAATTCGAAAGGTTCTGGCCGAGCCACCCCGAATCGCATCGCATTGCGCGCCGGATCGCGGCTGGCCGCGCGGGCATTGCCGGTTGCGGCCGCGCGGAAGCGCCATGCGGGATTGCTGGCCAGCAGCACGATCCCGTCGGCATCGGTGACGAACACGCCCGCTTCGGCGTCGCGCCACTTGCGCTCGAGACTGTCGAATTCCACCTTGACCGCGACGACCCCTAGCGGAGTGCTGGCGGTCCCGACCCGTTCCGCAAGGTAGAGACCCGGACGGCGGCTGACCGTGCCGAGCGCGAATTCCGTGTGGGTGCCATCGCGCAGCGCCCCCGCGAAGTAGTCGCGGAAGCCGTAGTTCGAACCGATGAAGCTGTCGGGCCGGTCATAGTTGCTCGCTGCCAGCGTGGTTCCGCGCGCATCCATCAGATAGATCGCTGCGGCATCGGTCTGCCGCGCCAGCGCGGCGAGGCGGCGATTGAGCACCTCGCGCTGGCCGCGATCCCCGCCGAGCAGTGCGGCGACCTCGGGATCGACCGCCAGCACCCGTGGCACCAGGCTGAACTTGTTGAGCTCGCTTTCCAGCCCCGCGGCAAGGATTGCGGCCTGGCTGGTGGCGACCGCGCGGGTCTCGTCGAGCGCACGCACGCGCATCGCGCGGTCGAGGCCGAGCATCGCCAGAGCACCGATCAGCACGACCGCGACCAGCGCGATCCCGGCCAGATACCAGCGCCCCAGCTTGCCCTGCATTGTGCGGCGCTCTCCCTTCGCTCGCGCCCGTGATGTGCGCTTTTCCGCACTCGGTGCAAGAGAATTGTGCGGATTTCCGCACAATCTTGCCGGACATCTGGTCTAAACATTTGAATATATGACAATTACAGATCAATCCGGGCGCGCTTGCCTTGCGCCGTGCATCGGCGCGATTGTGGCTTCGGAGAGTTACAAGCCGGGGGAGCCAGCGACCGATGGGTTCGCACGCCGTCACGACACCGGGGGACATTGCCCCGCCGGCGAAAACGCCGCTGTACCGCCTGCTCTACGTGCAGGTGCTGGTGGCGATCGCCCTCGGCGCTGCGGTCGGCCATTTCGCGCCCGAATTCGGTGCGGCGCTCAAGCCGCTGGGCGATGCCTTCATCAAGCTGGTCAAGATGATCATTGCGCCGGTGATCTTCGTCACCGTGGCAACCGGCATTGCCGGCATGCGCGACCTGAAGGCCGTTGGCAGTGTGGCGGGCAAGGCCTTCGCCTATTTTCTCACCTTCTCGACCCTCGCACTGGTGATCGGCCTCGTCGTCGCCAATGTCGTGCGCCCGGGCGAAGGGCTTAGCATCGACCCTGCCACGCTCGATACCGCCGCGGTTGCCGACTATGCCGACAAGGCGGAGGAAACCACCATCACCGGCTTCCTGCTCGGGATCATTCCCGACACGCTGTTCAGTTCGGTCACCGACGGGCAGATCCTGCAGGTGCTGCTGGTGGCGATCCTGGCCGGCGTGGCCATTGCCGCCACCCGCCCTGCGAGCGATCTTGTCACCGATGTGTTCGCCTCGTTCGGGCAGGTGGTGTTCAAGCTCGTCCACATGCTGATGAAGCTCGCGCCCATCGGGGCCTTCGGGGCCATGGCCTTCACCATCGGCGAATTCGGGATCGGCAGCCTTGCCAACCTCGCGGCGCTCGTCGCGACCTTCTATCTCACTTCGCTGCTGTTCGTGCTGGTGGTGCTGGGGTTGGTAGGGTGGTTCAACGGTTTTTCGATTTTCGCGCTGATCCGTTATCTGCGCGAGGAACTGCTGCTGGTGCTCGGTACGTCCTCCTCCGAGGCCGCGCTGCCGAGCCTGATGGAGAAGATGGAACAGGCCGGGTGCCGCAAGGCGGTTGTCGGCCTGGTGGTGCCTACGGGGTATTCCTTCAATCTCGACGGCACCAACATCTACATGACGCTGGCCGCGCTGTTCATTGCGCAGGCTGTGGGCGTCGAGTTGTCGATTGCGGAGCAGCTGACGCTGGTGCTGGTGGCGATGATCAGTTCCAAGGGTGCAGCGGGCGTGACGGGTTCGGGCTTCGTGATTCTTGCCGCCACGCTTTCGGTGGTGCCTGGCGTGCCGGTCGCGGGCATGGCGCTGATTCTCGGGATCGACCGGTTCATGAGCGAATGCCGCGCGCTTACCAATTTCATCGGCAATGCGGTGGCCACGATCGTGGTGGCGCGCTGGGAGGGGGCGCTTGACCGCGACCGGCTGAGCGCTGCGCTCGCGGGCATGCCGCTGCCGCTGGAGCCCGAGGACATCGAGCGCCACGAGCGCAGCGGGCCGGTGAGCGAGGAACTCGCCCGGGTGCTGGAGAAGACGCCGTGATCGCCCGCGCGCTTGCCGCTTTCACTGCATTGCTGGCGCTGATCGTGCCGACGCTGCCGCTCGCTGCTGAAACGTCGCCGGCGCGTGAGGAAATCCTGCTGTGGCCGGGCTCGATGCCGGGCAACGGCAAGGTCGAGGGGCCGGAAAGGACCGGCACCGAAGGTGCGGGCCTGGGCGCGGTGTCGAATGTCTCGATGCCGCGGATGCGCGTCTATCGTCCGACCACGCCCAATGGCGCCGCCGTGCTGGTGGCGGGCGGGGGCGGCTATTTCCGGATCCAGCTCAAGAAGGAAAGCACGCCTGCGGCCGAGTGGTTGCGGGCCCGCGGCTTCACCGTGTTCGAGCTGCTCTACCGGCTGCCCAATGACGGCTGGGATTCGACCGCGCCGTTCATGGATGCACAGCGGGCAATGAAGATCATCCGCACCCGCGCGGGCGAGTTCGGCGTGGACCCGCAGCGGATCGGGATCATGGGCTTTTCCGCTGGCGGGCATCTGGCGGGCTTCACCGCGTATCAGCCTGCCCGCGCGCTCTATGCCGGCAGCGACCGATACGAGGCCGTCTCTGCACGCCCCGACTTCGCTGTGCTGCTGTTCCCGGTTGTCACGCTGCGTAAGCCCTACGACACCACCCGAACCCGCCGCGAGATCGTTGGCGAAAAGGCTGACGAGACGGCCGAGACGGCTTGGTCGCTCGATACCTATGCTGGTAAGGATGCGCCGCCGACCATCATCTTTGCCTCGGCCGATGATCCGACCACGCCGCCGGGGCACGGCATCCTGCTGTTCCAGACCCTCGTCTCTGCCGGGGCGAGCGCGGAGCTCCACCTGTTCCGCGACGGCGGGCATGGCTGGGGTCTGGGCAAGCCGGAGCAGGTGATCAGCCAATGGCCGCAATTGTTCGAACACTGGGCGCGTTCGTTGCAGATTATTGAAAAACAGGGAGAATGAGTATGTCGACAAGGATTCTGGGCAGGTTTGCCCTGATGTGCGGCGCGAGCCTCATCGCCGCCACCGCCGTTCATGCACAGGAGGTGGCTGCACCGTCGCCCGCGCCCGAGGATGATCCGGCGCGAGAGATCATCGTGACCGGGACCCAGATTCAGGGTGCCAAGATCAATGACGTGCTGCCTGTGACCGTGGTCGACGAGATCGACATCCAGAACGTCGCGGCGACTTCGGGCGACGAACTGTTCCGCGCGATCCCGCAGGCGGGCGGGGTGGCGTTCAACGAGCAGAACGACGTCACCTCCAACAACGCGCGCGGCGATGCCGCCTCGATCAACCTGCGCGATCTTGGGACCGGCAACACGCTGCTGCTGATCAACGGGCGCCGCATGGTGCTCAACCCCGGCTTCCAGACCGAGCTGCTGGTGCCGGTCGTCAGCCCCGACACCAACGAGATTGCTCCCGGCAGCGTGCGGCGCCTCGAAGTGCTGCGCGACGGCGCTTCGGCGATCTATGGTGCTGACGCGGTGGCGGGCGTGGTCAACACTGTGCTGCGCGGCAACCGCACGGGTGGCTTCCTCGAAGGAGAACTGCGCCTGTCGGACGGCACCAGCGCCTATGCCACGCAGATCAACGGCGGGTTCGGCTTCGACTTCGCCGACGGACGCGCCAACCTGACCGTCTATGGCAACTATTTCCACGAGAACGAGACGCCGGCTTCGGCGCGGCGCTACTCCGCCGATGACGACCGGCGTCCGCTGGTGGTCGGCACGCCGTTCGAGGGCAATGCCTCGTTCAACAACCGCAACACCTTTGGCCCTTTCGGCCAGTTCGACATCCAGGCCCCATCGAACCGCACGCCGATCGGGGATGACGACTTTTACCTCCAGCCTTCGACCTTCCCCGGCTGCCGCCTCAATTTCGGCAACGGCATCTGCGCCCGCAACGGCACGACCCCTGCCGTCGATGTGCGCTACAACCGCGCCTTCGGCACCACGCTGATCAGCGAGAAGACCCGCTACAACGCCGCCTTGCTGTTCAACTACGACTTCAGCGACAATGTCGAAGGCTATTTCGAAGGCACCTACTACCGCTCGGAGAGCAGCCGCAACATCACCCCGGCGGCGATTCTCAGCGCCGTGCCGGTAGGCATCTCGCGCAATGCCTACTGGAACCCCTTCGGCCCGGTGACCTTCCCCGACGGCACGCCCAACCCCAACCGTCTCCCGGGAACGACGATCCCCACCGGCGGTGCGGACATCATCATGGAGCGTTACCGCTTCGTCGATGCCGGCAACCGCACGGTCGATGTCGACAAGGATTCCTACCGCCTCGTCGCCGGCCTGCGCGGCAATTTCGGCAATTGGGATTTCGACACCGGCTTCGTCTATTCCGAGGCCAAGACCACTGACCTCGAAGGCAACCGCGTTTCGCTGACTCTGTTGCAGCAGGCCATGAACCGCTCGACGCCGGACGCCTACAACCCCTTCAACGGCGGCTGTCTTGACGATCCCAACAACGGCGATTGCACGCCCAACCCGCAGAGCTCGATCGATCCTTTCATTATCGACGTGTTCCGCAAGGGTAAGACCACCCTCGCTCTGGCTGATTTCAAGGTCAGCAACTCGGAGCTGTTCAGCCTGCCCGGCGGCGATGTCGGCATCGCGGCAGGGGTCGAGTGGCGGCGGGAGACCTTCATCGATGATCGCGATCCGCGCATCGATGGCACCATCACCTGGACCGACAGCGTCACCGGCGTGTTCGACGGCAGCGATGTCGTGGGCACCAGCGCCTCGCCCGATACGAGCGGGGCGCGCGAGGTTTATTCTGCCTTCGTTGAAACCTTCGTCCCGCTGGTGAGCGAGGACATGGACATTCCGCTGATCAGCGCGCTCAATCTCCAGCTGGCAGGCCGGATGGAGCACTTCAAGGACATCGATGAAACCGCCATCGTCCCGCGTGCGGCGGCATCGTGGACCGTGGTCCCCGGCCTGATGTTCCGGGGCGCATGGTCGCAGGGCTTCCGGGCGCCCAACCTCGTTCAGGTCAATGACGAAGGCACCACCCGTTCCAACACCCGGGACGACTTCGTGATCTGTCAGGCGCAGGTCGAAAGGGGCCTGCTTTCCGACCTCGGCGCGTGCCCCGGTGAAGGCGTGATCAGCTTCCGTTCCGGCACCGACCAGCTGCGGCCCGAGGACAGCGAGAGCATCAACCTCGGCGTCGTGCTTGAGCCGAAATTTATCCCGGGCCTCACGCTCACGGCGGATTACTGGCGCGTCAAGCAGAGCGGGCTGGTCGGCACCTTCGGTGATGACAACGCGATCGCGCTCGATCTGCTGCTGCGTTCCATGGGCAGCAGCAACCCCAACGTGATCCGTGCCGCCCCGACCCAGGAACAGATCGACCTGTTCGCCGGAACCAGCCTTGCCCCGGCGGGCGAGATCATCCGGGTGCTCGATCCCTATCTCAATCTCGACAGCCGCGTGTCGAAGGGCTGGGACTTCGGTCTGCTCTACAACGTCCCCGATTTCGGTCTCGGCGATTTCCGCCTGCGTTTCAACGCGGCGCGGCTGGAAGGGTTTGTCCAGTCGGCCGGGACGGACGGACAGATCCTGCTCGATGCGGTCGCCAATGGTGACTTGCCGCCTGAGGTGAGGATCGAAGGGCTGGGCGAACTGCTCGAGCTTGACGGTCGGCCCAAGTGGCGATTCAGCGGCTCGGTCAACTGGGGCAAAGGCCCGATCGATATCTCCGTCTTCGCCAACTATGTCGGCAAGGTGTGGAACACCAGCGTGAGCCGCGATGTCCCGATCGTGTCGGATGATCCTAACGCGAACTTCTACCGTGTGAACGACATGCTGACGATCAACACCGCCTTCACCTTCACCATCGATTCCGATGGTCCGCTGGATGGCACGCGGCTGCGGGTCGGGGTGAACAACCTGTTCGACCGGGATCCGCCGCTGGCCGACGAGACCTATGGTTTCCTGAGCCAGCTGCATTCGCCGCGCGGGCGGGTTGTCCGCTTCGAAATTCGCAAGAATTTCTGATAGACCCCCGCCCATGGGCATCGACTTACGATACGCATGGGCGGGTCTGGCTCTGCTGGCGGGGGCGTGCGTGCAAGCGCCGCCTCCCGCCGGAACCGCGTCGCCAGTATGGGCCGGAACGGTGTGCCGCACGGCGACGGCGAGCCTCCATTTCGATTTCGACGGCGCCTCGGCCTCGACCTGCGCGATCACCGGAGAGCGTGATTTCACGCTGCTGGTAACGCCCGAGCACGCCCCGCCGATCAATCCCAGCCCCTGGTATGCCTTCCGCTATCAGGCCGAGGGCGATGCGCCGGTCACGGTCACGCTGCGCTATCTTGCGGGCGCGCACCGTTACGCGCCCAAGTGGCGCAACGGCGACGAGACCCGCGAGCTGACGGCTGAAGTCAGCGAGGATGGCGCAAAGGCGGTGATCGCCCTGCCGCCGGGGCGCGGTGTCGTCTCGGCGCAGGAAGTGATCGCGCCGGACGACGCCCTGGCCGATCTCAATCGCTGGAGCGCGGCGAGCGGAGCGCCGAACTTCACCCTCGGCTATTCGCATGACGGGCGGGGGATCGGGGCGATCAGGCTGGGCCGTGCCAATGCGCCGCGCCTTATCGTGCTGCTCGGCCGCCAGCATCCGCCGGAGGTGACCGGCGCAATCGCAATGCGCGCCTTCGTCGATGCGCTGGCGGCGCGCGCGGACCGGCTTGGCGATGTGCAGGTGCTGGTGGTGCCGATGCTCAATCCCGATGGGGTGGCGCGCGGCCACTGGCGCGCCAATCGCGGCGCGGTCGATTTGAACCGTGACTGGGGCACCTTCGCCCAGCCCGAAACCCGCGCCGTCAAGGCGTGGCTGGAGCGCTTGCCTCAGGGTGTACGACCGGTGCTGATGCTGGACTTCCATTCCACCCGCACCAACCTGTTCTACGTGCAGGGCAAGGATGAGGCGAGTGCAGCGCAGCAGCGCTTCCTCGCCGCGTGGCTCGAAGAGCGCGAGAATGCGCTGGCGGGCTATCCCTTCACGATCGAGCCGCGCAACGCCAATCCTGGCAGCGGCACGGCCAAGAACTGGTTCCACGCGACCTATGCGGTGCCGTCATACACCTACGAGGTGGGCGATGATGCGGATCGTGCGGCCACCCGCGCCGCCGCCCGGGCGCTTGCTGACAGCCTGATCCCGGCGCTGGACGCCGCGCGGGACTAGCCGCTCAGCACAGCGCCCGCTCGCGCGCGATCATCGCTGCTTGCGTGCGGTTCTTCGCGTCGAGCTTGCGGCAAATGGTCTTGACGTGAAGCTTGATGGTCGGCTCGCGCAGGTTCAATTCGCGCGCGATTTCCTTGTTGGCATGGCCCGCGCACAGCCCCGCCAGCACCTCCAGCTCGCGCGGGGACAGGCCCGAGGGCGCTGCCTCAAGAGCGCGCGAGGGACGGTGCAACTCAAGCGGCATGTAGACTTCGCCCGCCGCCATGAAGCGGATCGCATTGACCAGCGAGCGGGCCGGCAGAGTCTTGGGCAGATAGCCTGCCGCGCCCGCCGCCAGTACCTTTTCGGCCACGCCCGGCGGCGCAAGCCCGGACATCAGCGCTACCGGACGACCCGCGCTTGCGGCGATGGCCTGTTCCAGTCCGCGATAGCCGTCCATCCCCGGCATCCCGTAATCGAGCACCACCAGATCGAATGGCATTGCCTCGGTTCCGGCAGTGGCGATCCGATCAAGGGCCTGCGGCAGATCGGCCACGGTCTCGACCTCGAAGCCGGTTTCAGCTTCGAGATAGGATCGCAGCACGTCGCGCAGCAATTCATGATCGTCGGCTATCAGGACACGCATGATGGGCACCTTGCACGAGCCGATTCGATGGCGGCGGCGGCAGCAGCCGCAAGCTGGGCGGTGGTGGCCGGCTTGCCCAGAACCCCGTCAAACAGCCCGATCTGGTTCTGGTGCAACTGGTGCACACGCGGCAGGGCGGTGAGCAGCAGGATCGGCAGATCGTCGCGGGCCTCGCGCAGCCTGCGTGCAAGCTGTGCGCCGTTCATGCCGGGCATGTCGTAATCGGTGATCACAAGATCCCACGAGCCGGGATCGTCGCCGAGCACCGCGATCGCATCCTGCGGATCGATGCAGGGGCCGACCTCGGCCCCGACTTCCTCCAGCATCGCCACCAGCGTATCCGCGACAGTCGGGTTGTCGTCGATCACCAGCACGGTCTTGCCGGCCAGCACATTGCCCGCACCCAGCAGACTGCGGGGCGCGCCGTGGGTGTCCTCGCCGCCCGGTTCAAGCGGCCACCAGACTTCGAAAATCGTGCCGCAATCAGGCCAGCTCTGAATCGCCAGCGCCCCGTTGTTGCTGGCGATGATCCCGGCCACAACGGCCAGGCCCAGCCCTGTCCCGGCCTCGCCCTTGTGGGTGAAGAACGGCTCGAACACTCGCCCGAGATCTTCGGGGGCGATGCCGCAGCCGGTGTCGCTGACGCGGATCACTGCCGCCGGCACCTGCGGTATGCTCCCCACCACCAGCGTCCCTTCGCACTGGTATTCGCGGTTGGCGATCACTTCGAGCCTGATGCGCCCGATCTGGCCCGGTGCCAGCGCGTCGCGGGCATTGAGCGCGAGATTCAGCACCACCTGATTGAGTTCGGTATCGTCAGTCTGCGCCATCAGCGGTGCCGGGGGCAGTTCCAGTTCGATCCGGTGAAGCGGATCGGTGAGGCTGGGAACGACCAGATCGCGCACGTCCCACAGGGTCCGGCGCAGATCGACCAGCTTGGGATGCGGAACCCGGCGGCCGAGTGTCAGCAGCTTTTCGGTCAGTCCCGCCGCAGTCGAGGCCGCCGACTGGATGCGCAGCGCGTGGTGGCGCACACGCTCGTCCTCGATGTTGCGCAGCAGTTCCGCCGTGCCGGAGATCGCGGCGATGAGATTGTTGAAGTCATGCGCGATCCCGCTCGCCAGCTGGCCCACGACCTCCTGCCGCTGGGCCAGCATCAGCTGTTCGCGCAGCCGTGCCTTCTCGCGCTCCATCACCCGCCGGTCGCCGACGTCGCGGGTAATGCAGACGATCCCGCCTTCGGGCGACAGCGAGAGCGACACTTCCTGCTCGATCGGGGTGCCGTCGCGCTTGCGGCCCTGGGTCTCGCCGCGCCATTGCCCGTGGCGGAACAGGATCGGCATGGCATCGTCACGGATGCGGTCGGCTTCGAGTGGATCGTAAAGCGCGCTCCACGGCCGGCCAAGCAGCGCGTCGGGGTCCGGATAGCCGAACATCAGTGCGTGGGCGCGGTTCATGAAGATGAAGCACCCGTCGGCGTCGGTGATGGCAATGCCGTCGTCCGAGGCTTCGATCGCGGCGACCTGCCGGGCAAGCCGGGCTTCAGTGGCGATGCGTTCGGCCTCGGCCTGTTTGCGGGCGGAGATGTCGCGGATGATCGCGGCAAAGCCTGCCGGAGCATCCGCCTCCGCGCCTTCGCCGGGCCACATGGCGAGCGAGAGTTCGACCGGAATCTCGTGTCCGGCCTTGGAAGTGGCGGGCACCTCGACCGTCTGGCCCACCAGCTTCGTCGGTGCGCGCGCCCGTAGCCGAGCAACCCCGGCGTGGTGCCCGGCGCGGTGGCGATCGGGGATGATCATGTCGAGCGGCTGACCGATCGCGTCCTCGGCGCTCCAGCCGAACATTGCCTCGGCCGCACGGTTCCACAGGATGATGCGGCTGTGCGCGTCCGAACAGACAAAGGCATCGGTGGTGGTCTGGGCGATCAGCTGCGAGATGCGCTGTTCCTGGCGGATGCGGCGGCTTTCGAGCAGCGCCACCACCTGGCTGGCCATCAGGGACAGGATATCCGCCTCGCGGGTGCTGAAGCCGTCACGCGGAGCGGGATCGATGACGCACAGCGTGCCGATGCGATGGCCGTTCGCCAGCACCAGCGGCGCGCCTGCGTAGAAGCGGATGTGTGGCGCCCCGGTGACCAGCGGATTGGCTGCAAAGCGCGGGTCGGCCATGGCATCGGCCACCACCATGATCGCGTCGCTCGCAATCGTATGGCCGCAAAAGCTGTGCCTGCGGCAGGTCTCGGTCGCCTCCAGTCCGTGCCGCGACTTGAACCACTGGCGATCGACATCGACGAGGCTGACCAGAGCGATCGCTGCATCGAAGCGGTCAGCCGCAAGCCGGGTGATGACGTCGAGTTCGCGGTCGGCAGCCGTGTCGAGCACGCCAAGTTCATGGAGCGCGGCAAGCCGGGCAGGCTCGTCCGGCAGAACCGGCGGCAGGGAGGGATCGGGCGAGGGCATGACGATGGAGTCCGGGGTGCTGTTCCTCTGGGGTTTATGGCCGCGTCCTGTTTCATGCGCAGGCTCTGCGCACAATCCGGCCTTATGGCGATGAAACCCTATCCTTTCGTATACATAACCCCCTGCCCTAGGTGATTTACCTATGTCCCGGTTCGAGCCTGCCTAACCTTCGGGCAGCCGGGGCCAGCCATCCGCGCCGCCCGATATCCCCCCGCGCCAATGACAGGCCGCAGCGCGGCAGGCATCTGGAGTTCAGCCACGGGATGACCGTTGCTGGACCCAAACTGACCAGAAGGACCAATGAAATGAACAAGATGTTTGCAGTTGCCACCGTTCTCGCCTCGCTCGCTGCCGCGACCTCGGCGAATGCCCAGTCGGCCGATGCCGGCGCCGGTGCGAAGATCATCGCCCCGCTCGAAATCAGCAACGTGACCGATCTCTACTTCGGCACCATCGCGCCCTCGACCAGCGTTGCCGACACCGTCACCGTGCTGGCCGACGGCAGCCGCCAGTGCGGCCCGGCGCTGACCTGTCTGACCGCCGACCACACCGCTGCTGCCTTCGCGGTGACCGGTGAAGCCGATGCGTTCTACACCATCTCGCTCCCCAAGGAGATCAAGATCGTCAACGAGAACGGCACGGCGATGCGCGTGGCCGACTTCAACGGCTCGAAGACCGGCGGCCAGCTGCTGAGCGGCGAAGACAGCTTCACCGTCGGCGGCACGCTCGACGTCGGCGTCCGTCAGGAAGCCGGCAAGTACACCGGCAGCTTCACCGTCGCGGTGGAATACCAGTAAGCCAGTCCCTGGCAGGGGGAAGGGAGCCGCGCATTCCCCCGCGCGGCCCCCGACCCCCGCGCCGGATCACAAGACCAACCCCTGCCATTGTAAGGTCTTACCCCATGTCCCGTTTTCCCCTCGTCGCCGCGCTGCTCGCAGCGATAGCCTCGCCTATGCCGGCGGCTGCCGAACTGCTGGTTGCCCCGACGCGCGTGGTGCTCAGTCCTGACGCGCGCTCGTCCGAACTGGTGCTCGTTAACAAGAGCACCGAAACCGCGGCCTTCCGCATTGCCATCGAGAACCGCCGGATGCGCGAGGATGGCAGCCTTGAAGATGCCGCCGAGCCGCAGCCGGGGGAGGCCTTCGCCGACGACAAGCTGCGCTATTCCCCCCGTCAGCTGGTGCTCGAACCCGGCGCGCGCCAGGTGGTGCGGATCATGGCGAGCGCACCGGGCGCACTTGCGCCGGGTGAATACCGGTCGCACCTGCGACTCATGTCCGCCCCCGTCAGCGCCGGCAGCACGCAAGTTGCGGGCGAGGCCAACGCCGACAACAGCCTCTCGATCGAGCTGGTCGCGATCCGTTCGATCACCATTCCGGTGATCCTGCGCGTCGGCGCGCTCGATGCGAGCGTGACGATGGACAAGGCCGCGATGGCCGCCGACGCCCCCGATCAGCTGGTGGTGCGCTTGACCCGTGCGGGCACGCGTTCGACCTATGGCGATGTCAGCCTGACGGTCGAAGGCGAGAAGCAGCCGGCCTGGCTGGTGCGCGGGGTAGCGATCTACACGCCCAACACGTCGCGCGACGTGGTGATGCCGCTGCCGCCCGAAGTGCGCGAGGCACTGGCCGGAAAGCGGGTGCGGATCGACTATGTCTCGACTGATGCCGCTGTCCCGGCCGAAGCAGGCAAGCGCCTCGCCAGCCTCACCACGGCGCTTTGAGCTTATGACCCGCCTCGGAACACACCCATGTCCCGCCGCCCCTTCCGGCCGCTGCGCAGGCTGGCCCTGGTGCTGCTGTGCGCAGCCGGACTGGCAGGAGCATTCCCTGCCCCGGTTCGGGCGCAGGATGCCGGCGATCCCGACGGGCTATTCGACCGGCTATTCGGCAGCGACCCCGCCGCCGAGCGCGCCGGTCAGGCCGCTGACGGGCTCGCCCTTCCGGCCCTGTTCGCCGAAGGCA
>CAZQOO010000009.1:30705-47115 GCA_964594845.1 uncultured Porphyrobacter sp.
TGGCAGTTCGGCAACATCCCCGTCCGGCTCGGCGAGAACCGCTGGGTGGTGCGGCTCTACGGCCCCAATGGCGAGACCGACGAGCAGGTGTTCCACCGCCTCGTGGGCACCGCGATGAACGCCGAGAACGAGATCGACTACACCTTCGGCCTCGTCGACGGCGGGCGCCCGCTGATCGGCGAGACGCTGGCGGGCGAACCGGCCGGGCCGACTGCCTTTGCGACCATCGGCTGGGGCGTCACCCCGCAGCTGACTGCCCGCGCCGATCTGCGCGCCGGGCTCGCCGGTGCCCCCGCGCTCGGGCTCGGCCTCAGCGGTGCGCATGGCGGGATGCTGTGGACGGTGAGCGGGGCGCGCGACCGGCTGGGCAGTCTGGGCGGGGCGCTGCGTGTCGCCCGCCGCATCGGGGCGCAGGACGTCACCTTCGATCTCTCCCGCCATGGCCGCGAAGACGGGCCGGGCCTGCCACCGCTGGTGCGCGAATTCCGGCAGGTTGCGAGCCTGGCCGGGCAGGGACGGATCGGGCTCGGGCGGCTGAGCCTGCCGTGGCAGGCGCGGGTCCAGAGCGGCACCCTGCGGCGCGGCGATGCGCGCCATGCGGCCGCCGCGCGGGTGGTGGTGCCGATGACCGACTGGCAGGCCAGCCTCGCGCTCGGCGGTGTGCGCGAGGGCAGCGCAGCATGGCAGGGCACTGCCGCGCTCGGCGTAACGGCGCGCCGCGGCAGCTGGCGGCTGCGCAGCGGCATCACCGCTGCCGACCGCGACGGCTGGAAGATCGAGGGCGCGAGCATCAGTGCCGCGCGCAATCTCGGGCAGGGCGCGATTGCGCTCGATCTCGACTGGCAGGCCGACAGCGGACGGTTGGGCGGCGGTCTGAGCTTCAGCCAGCAGCTCGGCGCGCTTGGCCTCAGCGCCGGGATCGGGCGCGAGGAGCAGGGCTGGCGCTTCGGTATCGGGCTCACCATGGGCCTGTGGCGCGGGCCGCAGCGCTGGCGCACCGCGCCTGCCGGCATCGCCCGTTCGGGCGCAATCATGGCCGAAATGTTCGTCGACGAGGATGGCGACGGCGCGCGCGGCGCAGGCGAGGCCGCGGTCGAGGGCGCTCGCCTGATCGTAGGGGCCGCTCTTCGGCGCGAGGCGACCGATGCGCAAGGGACAGTGCTGATCCGCGGGATCGCACCTGGGCCCGATGTCGATGTCGAGACGCAGCTTTCCTCGCTCGACGATTTCACCCTGCGCCCCGCGCGCGCGGGCGACCGGCTGGCGCTGCGTCCGGGCGAAGTGCGCCATGTGCCTGTGCCACTGTGCCCGACGGGGAGCATCGAGGTGCAAGTGCTGCTCGTTGCCGGAGATCGCCGGACCCCGCGTTCCGGCGTGCCGGTTATCCTGCGCGATGCAACAGGCCGCGAGGTTGCCCGCGCGCTCACCGACTTCGATGGCTACGTGCTGTTTGACGCACTCGCCTATGGCAGTTTCGTGGCTGAGGCCGGCGGGCAGACGCTGTCCGGACTGGCGATTTCCCGCGCCGTCCCGGATACGCATGGACAGTTGCTGCTGCCTGCAAAGGGGACCTGAACGCGGCGTCGGAGCACGCAAATTCAAATCTACAAAATAGAATGGTTTTGAAGATATATTGAATTTTTCAGAGAAAGGACGCTCGTCTAGAGACCCCGGACCAACCGAAAACACGGGATCTCCAGCATGGACAGAGCCAATCAGGTATCCGAACCGGCCCCGATGTCGCGCGACCTTCCGCTTGCGCCCGAAGCACCGGCCGCCCGTCGCGGTCTGCGGCTGGTGAGCGGCGGGTTGCGGCTGGCCGAGCCTGTCGTCGCACCCGATCCGGCGTGGCAGGGCGCCTTTGGCGATCTGCTCGACTGGCTGGGTATCGCGGTCCATCCGGCCGCGGCACAGCGGCCTACGGCGTTTCGCAAGATGGCCGACTGGGCGCGTTACGCTGCCGGTGCCGGCGCGGGCGGGGCGGTGCAGTTCATGCCGTGGCAGGTGATCTCGCCGGTCGCGCTGCAGCAAGGTGGCACTGCCGATCTGCCTAGCGCCGAGTGGATCGCGAGCTATCTGTTCGATCATACCGTCGGTGCCGGAAGGGCCCGCACCGCTCCGCTCGATCTGATGCTGGTCTCGCCGCACCCGGCGGCCTGCATTGCCGACGAGGCCGGAGCGCTGCCCCTGCCGCGCCCGGCGATCACCGAAGCGATGATCCGCGCCGTGCGGGCCGAGGGACGCAGCCGCGTCGCGATTATCGTCCCGGCTGCCCTGCGCAACGGTTTTGCCCGCCAGCTGCTGCTGTCCGACCGTGCGCTTACCCGCGAGGGTATGGAGCTGGAAATCATCGCCATCGAACAGGCGCTCGGCAATCTCACGCTGGCCCGGCCCAAGTGGGATGCGCTGATCGTCATGCCCGAGCTCCGCAGCATCGTCTTTGCCTTGCTGACCGAGGCGACCGGCATCCGCGCGGCCTGGCCGATGCTGTGGCACGGCGCGCGCGGGTCCATGCTGGTGACGTCGGAAGCCCTCTCGGAGGCCGGGGCGCGCCTGCCGCTCGATGCGGCGGTGCTGATCCAGTCGCTGGCCGTCACGCTGCATCACACCGGCATGACCGCCGCCGCCCGGCGCCTGCACGAAGCCTGTGTGCGGCTGCGCGACAACGGCGTCGTCACGCCGTCGCGCGGATCGCCTGCCCCCTATGCAAACACCCGCAGCGACAGCGAATTCATCAGCCTGATCTGCGCCGGGATGGGCATCGGGAGCCGACCCGTGCCGCAGTGGTGCGCGATCGGCGAAAGCCTCGCCGGGGGAACCTCTGGCGATCCCGTGCGTCTTAGTCTCATCGCCTCGAACCCGTCCCTCCACCGTTCGTGAAAGGTCGCCTGCCATGCCAAGCCGCAAGATAGTCGCTAACGAGCTGGCCAATGTGCTGCGCCAGATTTCTCATCCGGACCGCATCCGCCTGCTGCTCAAGCTGCAGGCCGGTGATCTGACCGTGAACGAATTGGCGGATTCGCTCGAAATTCCCGCCACCCGCGTGTCCCAGCACCTAGGCGTGCTGCGCGCGATCGCGCTGGTCGAAACCGAGGCGCAGGCGCAGAAGCGGGTCTACCGCCTGAGCCAGCCCGAGCTTGCCGACTGGCTGATCGACGGCATCGATTTCATCGCCCACCGCCTCGGCCGCGCCAGCGCCGCCGATATCGAAATGGCCAAGGAATTGTGGCACCGCGAGGCGCTCGAACCGGTAAGCTGATGGCCCGGCCCGCGCAGGCCCGCCTGTTTCAGGCGGCGGGCCTGCGCATAAGTGCCGGGATCTCGGTCTTGGCCGGATCCTGCGAGCGGCGGCCATAGCGCTGCACCAGCTCGTTCCACTCGACGATCAGGCTTCCGCCGGTGCTCTGGTGCAGCTTCTCCCACGAGGACAGCATCTCCAGGCAGGCGTGATCGATGTAGTCGAGTTTTTCGACATGGATATGCACCTCCGCCCCGCGCGGCGCGTTCTCGAGCGCGCCTGACAGCTGCGGGATCGAGAAGAAGGTGGCAGAACCGGTCATCCACACGTCTGTGCGGTTGATCTCCTTGTCGTGGGTCACCTCGATCGACAGGTGCGAGAAGGTGTAGACCAGCTTGAGCGTCGCCAGCACGAAGCCGAGGATCACGCCGGTCAGCAGATCGATCGCCACCACGCCCACCAGTGTCACGAAGTAGATCGCCAGCTCCTGCTTGCCGAATTCGGCGATCTTGCGGATCTGCGCCACGTTGACGAGCTTGTAGCCGGTGTAAACGAGGATCGCGGCCAGCACCGCGGTGGGGATCTCGTTGAGCACGAAGGGGAAGGCGACCACCGCCAGCAGCAGCCATGCGCCGTGCAGAATGGCCGAGATGCGGGTCTTGGCGCCGGCCTCGACATTGGCGGCCGAGCGCACGATGACCCCGGTCATGGGCAGAGCCCCGAGCGCCCCGCAGATCATGTTGCCGATGCCCTGCGCGCGCAATTCCTTGTCGTAATTGGTGCGCGCGCCGATGTGCATCTTGTCGACCGCGGTCGCGCACAGCAGCGTCTCGGCGCTGGCGACGAAGGCGAAGACGATCCCGAGCGTGATGATGTCGGGATCGGTGAAGCCGGCGAGCGCCGCACCGGTCGGGACGTTGAGCGCGGTGGTCAGGTTTGCGGGCAGCTCGACCAGCGTGATCGGCAGCGCGAAGGCGAAGGCGAAAGCGGTGCCGATAATCACGCCCAGCAGTGGCCCGGGCAGAAGCGAGAGGGCCTTGGGTTTGAACTTGTTCCACGCGATGATGGTGACGATAGTGATGAAGCCGGCCATCGCCGCGAGGTGATGCACCGAGCCGTCAACGGGAATGGCCTTGATGATCGCCTCGGGGATCGCGGCGATGTTGGCCAGCCCGCCGGAGCGCGGGGCGTCATCGAGCATGACATGGAACTGTGAGGCGAAGATCAGCACGCCGATGCCCGCCAGCATGCCGTGGATCACCGAAGGCGAGATCGCCCGGAACCACTGGCCCAGTTTGAGCACACCGGCGAGCAACTGCAGCGCACCGGCGATCAGGCCGACAACGCCGAGCATGATCAGCCCGTGTTCACTGACCAGCTGGTAGACCAGCACCGCCATCCCCGCCGCCGGGCCGCTCACCTGCAGCGGCGAGCCGGCAAGGCTGCCGACCACGAGACCGCCGACGATGCCGGTGATCAGGCCCAGCGCGGGCGGCGCGCCCGATGCGATCGCGATCCCCATGCACAGCGGCAGGGCGACCAGGAACACCACGATCGAAGCGAGAAAGTCCCGTCCGACGATGGCGGAATCGAAGCTTGAGGCAGTCGGGGATGTCATGTCAGCGGGGCTCCGCGCGGCAGGAGAGGGGTAACCGGAGGGATCAGTGGGCGTGATGGGCCAGCGCAGCCGAGGCGACCTCGGAAGCGTAGCGTTCTTCGATCGGCATCCAGGTCCCGGTGGTCTCGTCGAAGGCGGAGACCTCCCCGGTCTTGATGTCATAGACCCAGCCGTGCAGCTTCACGACCTTCTGGGCCAGCGCCACTGCCACCGTCGGGTGGGTCTTGAGGTGCTGGAGCTGGAGGATGACGTTCTGTTCCAGCAGCATCCGCATCTTGGCTTCTTCATCCAGCCCCGCGCCGATGGTCTCGACGATATCGACCGCCCCCTGCGAATAGCCGAGCCATTCACGTACGTGGGGCAGGTTGGTCAGACCCTCGCGGTTCATCGCGCCCTTCATCGCCCCGCATTCGGTGTGGCCGCAGACCACGATGTGCGGGATCTGCAGCGCGCCGATGGCGAATTCGATCGAGGCGGTCATGCCGCCGGTCTGGTTGGTGTGCGGCGGGACGATGTTGCCGGCATTGCGGCAGATGAACAGCTCGCCCGGATCGGTCTGGGTGATCATCGCCGTCTCAATGCGGCTGTCCGAGCAGGTGATGAACAGCGCCTCGGGGCTCTGGCCGGTGCTCAGCCGCTCGAACAGCGCCTGCTTTTCGGGAAAGACCTCGCGCTGGAACTTGATAACGCCAAGGGCAAATTTCGACATTGGGGTAGTCCTTCTAGCTGGAAGCGGGGTTGGCGTCGGCGGTCCACAGCTCGCGCACCTGTTCGATATGCGCGGCTTCACCGATGCGGTTGCGGACCTCGACGAATTCGAGCGCCTCGACGATCCACGCGGCGATCGCCGGGCGGGTCAGGCGGTAGAAGTGATTGCGCCCCTCGCGCCGGTCCTCGACGATCCGGTGGGCGCGCAGCGGCGCGAGATGCTGGGAGACGCGGGTGGCGGGCAGATCGAGCGCGGCAGCGATGCTGGTCACGTCACGCTCGCCGAAGCGCAGTTCCTCGATCAGGCGCAGGCGATCGGGATGGGCAAGCAGCTTGAGCAGCTCGGCCAGTTCGCGGGATACGATGATCCGGCTCGGCAATGTCCCCTCCCACACCTGCAAGACTATGCAGATTTACATGTGTGAAGCTATGCAACATTTTTGAGTCGGTCAAGCGCGCTCTCTTGCAATCTGTCGCCATCGGGCGGAAACTGGTGGCAGGCGGCGCTTCCGAAGGTGCTGCCGGGAGAGGATTTGCGCCCCATGCCACGGCCCAGTGCCCATCCCGACGATCCGCATTATGTCCATCGCACCGGCTGGCTGCGCGCCGCGGTGCTGGGGGCGAATGACGGGATCGTCTCGGTTTCCTCGCTGATCATCGGGGTTGCGGCGGCGACACTCGACGCCGGGCCGGTGCTGGTTGCCGGGGTTGCCGGACTGGTTGCCGGCGCGATGTCGATGGCGGCGGGGGAGTTCATCTCCGTCTCCTCCCAGGCTGACAGCGAAGCGGCCGATATCCGGCGCGAACAGCAGGCGCTGACCGACATGCCCGAGCACGAACTGGAGGAGCTGGCGGCGATCTACGAAGCGCGCGGCCTGACGCCCCTGACCGCGCTGACGGTGGCCCGCGAACTGAGCGCGAAAGATGCGCTCACCGCCCATGTCCGAGACGAGCTGGGCCTGGCCGAGCATCTTGCCGCGCGCCCGCTGCAAGCGGCGCTGGCCTCGGGCGCGACCTTCAGCACCGCCGCTGCAATCCCGCTGATCGCCGCCTGGCTCGCCCCTGCCGGAGTGATCGTGCCGGTGGTGGTGGCGATCTCGGTGGCAACGCTCGCGATCCTCGGCGCGCTGGGCGCGCGCGCCGGTGGCGCGCCGATGCTGCGGGCGACCCTGCGGGTGGTCGGCTGGGGCGTCTTCGCGATGGCCGTTACCGCCGCCATCGGCTCGCTGTTCGGCGTGAGCGTCTAGCGCAGCGCCTGCGTCGTCTTTCCCATGGCCCGGGCCGCAGCGGCCTGCTAGGCTGGCGCGGCAAGGCAACCCTCGAGAAGGAAAAGCGCGTGGCAATCGGCTTTACGGTCAATGGCAAGGATGTGAGCGTCGCGGCAGAGCCCGATACGCCGCTGCTGTGGGTTCTGCGCGAGGATCTCGCGCTCACCGGCACCAAGTTCGGCTGCGGTGTCGCCGCCTGCGGAGCCTGTTCGGTCCATGTCGACGGCGAGCTGACCCGCTCGTGCAGCGTCCCCGTCAGCGAGGTCGCCGGCAAGGCCGTGACCACGATCGAGGGTCTCAAGAGCGAGGACGGCACGCTCCATGCGGTGCAGCAGGCGTGGATCGCGGCGCAGGTTCCACAATGCGGCTATTGCCAGTCGGGCCAGATCATGGCGGCGGTCGCGCTGATCGAGCGCACCGGCAGTCCGTCGGACGCGCAGATCGACGAGGCGATGACCAATATCTGCCGCTGCGGCACCTATCCGCGCGTCCGCAAGGCGATCCTCGCGGCCACCGGCAAGGCCGCGGCCACCGTGCAGGGAGAGGCATGATGGCCGACAACCCCAACCCCAATATCGACGAACTCGAAGCCGCCCCCGCGCCTGAAGCCCCCGTCAAGAAGAAGGGCATCAAGCGCCGCATCTTTCTCGCCGGTTCCGCCTTGCTGGTGGGCGGAGGCGTCTTCGGGCTCTACTGGGCGGACAACTCCGCCCGCACCCGCGCCCGCGCGCTCACCACCGGCGAAGGCGAGCACAATTTCCTCAGCTGGATGAAGATCGCCGAGGACGACACCGTCACGCTGTTCTCGCCGCATATCGATTTCGGGCAGGGCACTCACACCGCGCTCGGCCAGATGCTGGCCGATGAGCTCGATGCCGACTGGGCCAAGGTCAGGGTCGAGCAAGCCCCGTCCGACGTGGCGTTCTCCAACACCGCGCTGGTGCAGAAATTCCTTGGCGAGATGACCGGTTATCCCGGCCTCATCAGCGCGCTTCCTGCGGCGGTTATGGGCGCTCTCACGCGCTCGCAGAAGATCCAGATCACCGGCGGTTCCTCGGCGGTGCGGTTCACCGGACAGGGCGGGATGCGCGTGATCGGCGCGGCGGTGCGGCTTGCCCTGATCGAGGAAGCGGCAGACCGGCTGGGCGTCTCGGCCAGCGAGCTGACCACCGCCGAAAGCAAGGTCACCCATGCCGCTTCGGGCCGCTCCCTGCGCTATGGCGAGCTCGCGGCAGGCGCCGCGGAACGCTCGCTCTCCAGCGATCCTGTGCTGAAAGGCCGCAAGGATTACAAGCTGATCGGTAAGCCCGTCGCCCGGCTGGATATCCCCTCGAAGGTCGATGGGAGCGCGGTCTACGGCATCGACTTCACCCTGCCCGACATGCGCGTGGCGACCATCGCCGCAGCCCCGGTGCGCGGCGGCAAGCTCGAATCCGTCGACGAGGCACCCGCAATGGCCGTGCCGGGTGTCGAGAAGGTGGTGAAGCTTGATGACGCGGTGATCGTCGTCGCCAAGGGCTACTGGCAGGCGACCAAGGGCCTTGCCGCCCTGTCGCCCAGGTTCTCCGACGGCGGCAACGGCGCAATGTCCACGTCCGCGATCTATGCCGCACAGGACAAGCTGCGCGAGGCCGGCAAGCCCGACAACACCGCGGGCGAGGGCGATGTGGCGGCGGCGTTCAAGGCTTCCGGCGACAAGGTCATCACCGCTGATTTCCGCGTCCCCTTCCTCCACCACGCGATGATGGAGCCCTTCGCGCTCACCGCTCATTTCAAGGACGGCAAGCTCCACCTGTGGGGCGGGTTGCAGGACCCGATCGGCGCGCGCGACCGTGCAGCCAAGGCGATCGGGATCGACATGGAGGACGTGCTCTTCAATCCGATGATCATGGGCGGCGGCTTCGGCCGGCGCTTCCCCGGCGTGACCGAGATCCTCGATCAGGCAGCCAAGCTCGCCAAAGAAGTGCCCCATCCGGTCAAGCTGGTCTGGAGCCGCGAGGAAGAGGTGCGCCACGGCACCTATCGCGCGCAATCCTCGGCGCGGCTCTCGGCCACGCTTGATGACAAGGGCCGGATTGCCGCGTGGCAGAGCGACTATGTGCAGGGCGACAATGCCGAGGGCGAGGTGGGCTTCATCTACAATGTCCCCGCCACTTCGCGGCGGCACTTTGCCTACACCACGAACCAGATCGACGGGCCGTGGCGCTCGGTCAATTCCACCCAGCACGGCTTCTACAACGAGAGCTTCATCGACGAGCTGGCCCATGCCGCGGGCGAGGACCCCTACCAGTTCCGCCGCAAGCATCTGCCCGATGGTTCGCGCCACCAGAAGGTGCTCGACGAAGTGGCCAAGCGTTCGGGCTGGGGCTCGCCGTTGCCGGAAGGCACGGGCCGCGGCATCGCGATCGTCGAGAGCTTCGGCACGATCGTCGCCGAAGTGATCGAGGCGACCGTCAAGGAGGACGGCAGCCCCAGAGTGCTCAAGGCCTGGGCGGTGGTCGATTGCGGCACCACGGTGAACCCGCTGAATGCCGAGGCGCAGATCGCCGGCGGCATCATCATGAGCCTGTCGGCCACCATCGGCGAGGCGATCACGCTCGACAAGGGCGCGGTGGTCGAGAGCAACTTCACCGATTACCCGATCCTGAAGCTGGCCGACGCGCCGCCGGTGATCGATGTGCACTTCATCGAGAGCGATGCGGCGATGGGCGGGATCGGCGAACCGGGCGTGCCGCCCGCCTCGGCCGCGCTTGCCAACGCGCTGTTCATGGCGACCGGCAAGCGCATTCGCACCCTGCCGCTGCTCCAGCAGGCCAAGGCCTGACGCCAGTTGGACGGCTGGTCGGCGCTGATCCTTGCTGCCGGGGCCGGAAGGCGTTTTGGCGGGGGCAAGCTGCTGGCTGACCTGGCGGGCGCTCCGGTGATCCGCCGCACTGCCGAAGCCGTTGTGTCGGCCGGGTTTGGCGAGGTTGTCGTGGCGACCGGCGCCGCGCAACCGCAGATCGCCGCTGCGCTCGACGGGCTTGCCTGCCGCACCGTGCCGACCTCCGGTTGGGAGGAGGGCATGGCGGCGAGCCTGCGCGCTGGCCTGGCCGCACTCGGCACCCCCCGGCAGGGGGTGTTCGTGTTCCTCGGCGACATGCCGCTGGTGCCGGTCGCGCTGTGCCCCCAGCTCGCCGCGCTGGCGCAGGCGGCGGGCTATGCCGCCCGTCCTCGGGTCGCGGGCAAGCCCGGCCACCCGGCAGCCTTCACCCACGCAGCCTTGCCCGATCTGGCGCGGCTCACCGGCGACGTCGGCGCAGGCGTGCTGCTCAAGGGCAGGAGCGGGGGCGTAGGCTACCTCGACACCGACGCGGTGGGCGCCGTGCTCGACATCGATTCCCCCGACGATCTCGCCGCTGCTGTCGCGGCGTGGAATGCCTGCGCCACCTCGGCCACCAGCGACAGGGCAATCTCGCGCGGGGCCTTGCCGAAGCCGGGAAGCCCGATCGGGGCGTGAAGCCGCGCAATCTGCGCCTCGCTCACGCCGTGCCCGCGCAGCTTGGCGATCCGCGCATCGAGCCGCGCCCGCGCGCCGATCGCGCCGACATAGCAGGCCTCGCTCATCAGCGCCGGCGCGAGGCCGCGCTCGTCATCCTCGCGATCATGGCTGAGCACGGCGATGGCGGTCCACGGGTCGATCCCGATTGCCGCCAGCGCCTCGGCAGGGGGCGCGCGGTGATAGGCGATGCCGGGGAAGGGCGGCGCTTCGGGCCCGCCCGGGACGACCAGCACCACCTCCATCCCCGCCTCGCGCCCCAGCACCGCTGCGGCGAGGGCTGCGGCATCATCGCCGATCAGGACCAGCCGGGGCGTGGGCAGGAACCGCTTGGTGTAGCGTGTCCCGTCCCAAGCGAAGGCTCCGGCGCCCGCCGCCGCGGCAGCGCTGCGTGTCGTCCCGTCGCTGTGCCAGACAAGCGGCTGGCGCGCGCCGTGGCCTGCCAGCAGCGCGGCAATGGCCGGATCATCCGCCGCCACCGGCTCGACCAGCACGCTGATGCCGCTGCCGCAGGCGAGCTTGATGTCGATCCACGGACTGCCCTCGCCATAGCGCAACAACCGCGCGCGCCCCTCGGCCAGCGCCGCGCGGCCGTGGCGGGCGACGTCGGCCTCGATGCAGCCGCCCGACAGGAAGCCCCAGTACGCATCGGCGGTGATCAGCATCTGCGCGCCCGGCTCGCGCGGGGCCGAGCCTTCGATAGCGACCAGCGTGGCGATGGCGAAGCGCTCGCCCGCCTGCCGCACGGCGACGAGCGGCACCCTGATATCGTCGATCTGGGCGGTCAGTCGCCAGCTGGTCATGCGCGCATCTGCCTTGGGGAAGGAGCTGCGACCCTAGTCCCCCCGCCGGAGCCGCGCAATCGCCTTAGCCGGTGTCCAAATGACGCAAAGCTGCTATGTCTCGGCCAAGGTGCAAAGGTGCCGCAAGGGAGAGCGCAATGGGTCGTGTCATTGTCATGCTGGTGGCCGTGCTGGCCTGTCTCGCCGCGCCGCTCAGGGCGCAGGATGCGGGGCGGCTGGTCGAGTACGAGCAGGTCCCTGCCGCGGGCCTGCCCGATCAGCGCCTCACCATCTGGCTGCCGCCCGGCTACGACGCTTCGCAATCCCGCTATCCGGTGCTCTACATGCATGACGGGCACAACCTGTTCGACGTCACCAAGTCCAACTTCGCCAAGATCTGGGCTGCCGACAAGGCGATGCTGGCCGCTGTCGCCACCGGCACGGTCGAGCCGCACATCATCGTCGGCATCTGGGCCCCGGGGCGCGACCGGCACCGCCAGTATCTCCCGCGCAGCCTCTACGACATGACGGGGGGCAACCTGCGCGCGCAGATGGACGCGATGACGGCGGGCGGGGTGATCTCCGATCGCTACCTCGCATGGATCGCCGGGCCGCTGAAGACGTGGGTCGACGCAAGCTTCCGCACCCGCACCGGGCGGGACGACACCGCGATTGTCGGATCGAGCATGGGCGGGCTGATGAGCTGCTATGCCTTCCTCGAAAGGCCCGAGACCTTCGGGCGGGCGGGCTGCGTCTCCTCGCACTGGCCCGCGGTCGATCCGCGCGCCATTGACGAGGGCGAGCTCAAGGCGCTGTGGGACGCGTGGTTCGCCACAAGGCTCGGCCAGCCTGACGGGCGGCGCGTGTGGATGGACCATGGCACGGCGACGCTCGATGCCTTCTACGCGCCCTATCAGCAGATGGTCGATGCGCGCTTTGCCGCAGCGGGCTGGCAGAAGGGCCGCGACTGGGAGAGCAAGGTCTATGAAGGGGCCGAGCACGAGGAGAACGCCTGGGCCGCGCGCCTGCCCGAGATCTTCGGCTGGCTGCTGGCCAAGCAGCCCTGAGTCGCGCTGGCGAGGCGCCGGTCCGTTCAGCTTTCGCCCCTGTTTCCTGATGTTGGAGACACAGGAGACACTGTCCTGAAACAGAAAACGCGCCCCCGCCTCGGCCATGGTCAGAAGGCAGGGGAGGGGCGCGCGGTGGGTCATTGCGCCAGCCTGCCAGCCGCGCGCAGGGTAGGAAAGCGGGCGGCTTAACCAAGCATCGTCACCCCAGCGGAAGCTGGGGCCCAGGGCCGAAAGCTCAGGCCTGCGAGGCTCTGGGTCCCAGCTTGCGCTGGGATGACGGATGACGTCAGCGCAGCGCAAAAGCCTCGCGCGCCAATGTCTCCACCGCCCCCTTGTCCGGCGCGCCCTTGGGCGAGACCCAGCTGCCGCCGACGCACAGGACGGGATCGAAGGCGAGCCATTCGGGCGCGTTGTCGAGGCTGATCCCGCCGGTCGGGCAGAACCGGCACTGGCCGAAGGGCGCGGCGAGCGCCTTCAGCGCGGGCAGGCCCCCTGCCGCCATCGCCGGGAAGAACTTGAAGCGATCAAGCCCCATGTCGAGCCCGCGCATGATGTCGCCGGCATTGGCGATGCCGGGCAGGAAGGGCACGCCTGCCGCAATCGCTGCCTTGCCCAGCGGCTCGGTAAGACCGGGAGAGACGATGAATTCGCTCCCTGCCTCCAGCGCCGCATCGAGCTCGCGCGGGTTGGTGACGGTGCCCGCCCCGACAATCGCGCCTTCGACCTGTTTCATCGCCCGGATCGCATCGAGCGCGGCAGGCGTGCGCAAGGTCACTTCGAGCACGCGCAGGCCGCCCGCCACCAGCGCCTCGGCCAGCGGGACGGCATGGGCGACCTCGTCGATCACGATCACCGGGATCACCGGCGCGGTGCGCATGATGGCGTCGATATGCATCGCTTTACATTCCTCCCGTCGCCAGCATCGCGCTGGCACCTTGTTCGGCCCCGTCGGCAAAGCGGCGCATCATGCCGAACAGCTCGCGGCCCGTGCCGGGTTCCCCGCGCGGATCGGGGGCCGGCTCGCGGCTCGCCAGATCGGCGGTGGTGCCCAGTTCGCAGGTTACCGCGCAGACCTTCACCACATCGCCATCGCGCAGCCGCGCGAGCGGGCCGCCGCCGAGGGCTTCCGGCGTGCAGTGGATCGCGGCCGGCACCTTGCCGCTCGCGCCCGACATCCGGCCGTCAGTGACCAGCGCCACCTTGAACCCGCGATCCTGCAACACGCCCAGCGCGGGGGTGAGCTTGTGGAGTTCGGGCATTCCGTTGGCGCGCGGGCCCTGGAAGCGGACGACGACGACCACGTCGCGGTCAAGCTCGCCCGCCTTGAAGGCGGCGGCGACAGCGGCCTGATCCTCGAACACCCGGCACGGGGCTTCGATGGTCCAGCGGCTCTGATCCACCGCCGAGGTCTTGAAGCAGGCGCGCCCGAGATTGCCGGTGAGCAGGCGCATGCCCCCGTCCGGCTTGAACGGGTTGCTGACGGGGCGCAGCATGGTGTCGTCCATGCTCGGGCCAACCTCGCGCCACACCAGCGCCTCGCCCTGGAGGCCCGGTTCGCGGGCATAGTCGGAGAAGTCCCCGCGCCCGACGGTCAGGATGTCGCCGTGGGCAAGGCCCGCCTCCAGCAATTCGCCGATGACATAGCCCATGCCGCCTGCGGCGTGGAACTGGTTCACGTCGCCCGAGCCATTGGGATAGACCTGCGCGATCAGCGGGACGGCACCGGACAGCTCGGAAAGATCGTCCCAGTCGAAGATCACGCCTGCCGCGCGGGCCATGGCGGGCAGGTGGATCGCGTGATTGGTCGATCCGCCGGTCGCCAGCAGGCCGACCGCGGCGTTGATCACCGCCTTCTCGTCGACGACGAGGCCGAGCGGGCGGTAGTCATCGCCCTTGCGCCCCATCGCGACCACCCGGTGCACCGCCTCGCGATCGAGCGCCTGCCGCAGCTGCGTGCCGGGCTGGATGAAGGCGCTGCCGGGAATGTGCAGGCCCATCATCTCCATCATCATCTGGTTGGAATTGGCCGTGCCGAAGAAGGTGCAGGTGCCGGGCGAATGGTAACTTGCCATCTCGCTTGCGAGCAGCTCGGCGCGGGTGGCCTTGCCTTCCGCATAGAGCTGGCGGACGCGCTGCTTTTCCTTGTTGGGGATGCCGCTCGGCATCGGGCCGGAGGGCACGAAGATGGTCGGCAAGTGGCCGAAGCGCAGCGCCCCCATCAAGAGGCCCGGCACGATCTTGTCGCAGATGCCGAGCATCAGCGCGCCGTCATACATTGCGTGGGAGAGGGCGACGGCGGCGCTCAGCGCGATCACGTCGCGGCTGAACAGCGAGAGTTCCATGCCGGTCTCGCCCTGCGTCACCCCGTCGCACATGGCCGGGGTGCCGCCGGCGACCTGCGCCGTGGCGCCCACTTCGCGGGCGTAGATCTTGAGCCGATCGGGGTAGCGGCCATAGGGCTGATGGGCCGAAAGCATGTCGTTATAGGCGGTGACGATGCCGATATTCGCACCCTTGCCCGCCAGCATCGCGGCCTGATCCTCCAGCGCGCCCGCATAGGCATGGGCGAGGTTCGAGCACGACACAGCGCTGCGCTCGCCCATGGTGTCGCCCTCGCGTCTGATGAGGTCGAGATAGGCGCTGCGGGTGGGCTTTGACCGCTCGATCACCCGCTGCGTCACCTTGTTAAGGGTGTCGTTGAGGGGTTTACTCATGCCAGGTCACTCCGTCGCGTTCCGCCAGCGCGATGGCGGCAGAGGGCCCCCAGCTGCCGGCGGTATAGGTCTTGGGGGTGAGGCCTTCCGCCTCCCAGCCCGCGCGGATCGCGTCGATCCATTCCCACTGCGCCTCCACCTCGTCGCGGCGCACGAACAGGGTCTGGTCACCCTCGACCAGATCGAGCAGCAGGCGTTCATAGGCGATGCGCCGCACCGCGCCGGTGAAGGCGTCGGGCATGGCGATGTTGAGCGGCACTTGCCGCAGGCGGATGCCTTCGCGGTCCAGCCCCGGCACCTTGGCCATCAGCGAGAGGGTGATGTTCTCCTCCGGCTGGATGCCGATGACGAGGCGATTGGGCTGCATCGTCGCGCCCTTTCCGGCGAAGATCGAATGCGGCACGCAGGCAAACTGGATCACGATCTCGGTCACGCGCCTCGGCATGCGCTTGCCGGTGCGCAGATAGAAGGGCACGCCCTTCCAGCGCCAGTTGTCGACATGCGCCTTGATCGAGACGAAGGTCTCGGTGTCCGAGGGCTTGCCCAGCTCCTCGTCATAGCCCGGCACGGCCTGTCCGCCGATCGCGCCCGCACGGTATTGCCCGGTGACGGTCTCGCCGGCGGCAACGGGACGCAGCGCGCGCAGCACCTTGACCTTCTCGTCGCGCACCGCGGTCGCATCGAAATGCGCGGGCGGCTCCATCGCCACCAGCGCCAGCAGCTGGAGCATGTGGTTCTGCACCATGTCGCGGATCGCGCCGGCATCGTCATAGAAGGCGACGCGCCCTTCGAGGCCGACCGTCTCGGCGACGGTGATCTGCACATGGTCGATATGCGCCGCGTTCCACAGCGGCTCGAACATCAGGTTGGCGAAGCGCAGCGCGAGCAGGTTCTGCACCGTCTCCTTGCCGAGGTAGTGATCGATCCGGAAGATCCGGCTTTCGGGGAAGGCACCCGCGACCGCGTCGTTGATCTCGCGGCTGGTGGCGAGATCGGTACCGAGCGGCTTTTCGAGGCACATGCGCACCGTCTCGCCCGTCAGTCCGGCCGACTGGAGGCCCTTAATGGTCGGGCCGAACAGGCTCGGCGCGGTCGAGAGGAAGATCGCGAGGCCGCGCGCCGGCTCGCCCACCTTGGCGGCAAGATCGGCATAGCCCTCCATCGTGGTCGCATCGAGCGTCTGGTAGGAGAGCCGGTTCAGGAACCCCGCCATCTTCCCGCGCCGTTCGGCCGGGAGATACTTCTCCAGCGCGGCGCGGGCGAAGTTGCGGTATTCGCTGTCGGACATCTCGCTGCGCGCGGTGCCGATGATCTTGAGATCGGGGGCAAGCAGCCCATCGGCATCGAGCGCGAACAGGCTCGGCAGCAGCATGCGCTGGGCGAGGTCGCCGGTGGCGCCGAACAGCAGCAGACGGTCAGCGGTGAAGCTCATGGCAAGGCCCTTTCCAGCGTCGCGCCCTACCTAGGCGCGCGG
>CAZQOO010000010.1:0-1435 GCA_964594845.1 uncultured Porphyrobacter sp.
TCATGACCCTGACGATGGCGACCATCTCGGGCGCGATCCTGATCCTCTATGCCACCACCCTGCGCGACACCGTGCCCGACGCGGTGGGGCACATGATCTCGGCCTCGCTGATCTCGCTTCCGGCCGCGCTGCTGATCGCGCGACTTATGGTGCCGGGCAGCGCCGAGGACACCGCGACCGAGGTGGAGAAGGAGGATCCGGGCCTCAGATACGAATCCAGCATCGATGCCATCGTCAAGGGCACGATGGACGGGATGCAGCTGTTCCTCAGCGTGATTGCGGTGATCATCGTGGTCTTTGCGCTGGTGGCGCTGGTGGACGGGATGCTCGCGGCCTTGCCCGCGATCGAGGGCGAGCCGCTCAGCCTCAAGCGCCTGCTCGGCTGGGCGCTCGCGCCTTTCATGTGGCTGCTCGGCGTGCCGTGGAGCGAGGCGCAGGCGGCCGGTGGCCTGATGGGCACCAAGGCCGTGCTCAACGAATATGTCGCCTATCTCGAACTCGCCGCGCTGCCCGCAGGCACGCTGGGGCCGCGGTCCTTGCTGATCGTCACCTATGCGCTTTGCGGCGTGGCGAACCTCGCCAGCGTCGGCCTGCTCGTCTCGACCATCGGCACGCTCTGCCCCGAACGCCGCGCGGAAGCCGCAGGGCTGGGGATGAAGAGCTGGATTTCGGGCAATCTCGCCAGCTGCATGACAGGGGCGTGGATCGGGCTGGTCACCTATGCTTGATGCGCGCCTGCGCCCATTGATCGACCCGCCGCTGGGCCGCGCCGGAGCGGTGCTGGCGGGGCTGGGGGTGACGGCCAACGCGCTGACCTTTACCGGCCTTGCGCTGGGGTTGGCGGGCGCGGCGGCCATCGCATTCGGCGCGATTGGCTGGGGGCTGGCGCTGATCATTGCCAACCGGCTGCTCGACGGGCTCGACGGGGCGGTGGCGCGGGTGCGCGGGCCGTCCGACCTTGGCGGCTATTTCGATATCGTCGCCGACTTCGCCTTCTATGTCAGCGTGCCGGTGGGCTTCGGCGTGCTCGATGCCGCCAACCAGCTCCCTGCGCTGGTGCTGGTGGCGAGCTTCGTGCTCACCGGGGTCAGCTTCCTCGCCTTCGCGGTGATCGCGGGCAAGCGCGGGGCGACCACCGAGGCGCACGGGAAAAAGAGCTTCTTCTATTCGACCGGCCTTGCCGAGGGCACCGAGACCATCGCCGTGTTCATCGCCATGTGCCTGTGGCCGGCGTGGTTCGGCCCGATCGCTTACGCCTATGCGGCGCTCTGCGTGCTGACCGTGTTCCAGCGCAGCGCGATGGCAGTCGGCAGCTTTACCGACTAGCCGCTCCCAGCAGCGTCTCGGTGCGGCTGCGCAGTTCGTTGATCCGCGCGGTGTTGGCACCGAGATCGCTCTGCCCCACCCGGCTGACCGAGCGGAAGTCGATCTGCTG
>CAZQOO010000010.1:1535-39361 GCA_964594845.1 uncultured Porphyrobacter sp.
TCGGCGGAGAAGGCGGGCGGATTGCCGGTGTCGGTGGAAATGTCGTGGATCGGATTGTCCGCTGCCTTGCTGCCCGCCGCCATGAACATCACGAAGGCCGCGCCCGGCACCAGCAGGCCGATGATCGCGGTCGCCAGAAGTCCGTTTCTGCGCGGCTGAGCGCGCGCGGCGATGATCAGCGAGACCAGCGCGGCGAGCGCCATTATGCCCAGCAGGACAGGCCCGCCGACGATGAGCATCGCGCCAAGCCCGAATTTCCAGCCCCAGATCCCGATCTTGGTGCCGAGCGCGGCAATGGCGAAATAGAGCGGCATGAACGCCAGCAGGGCGAGGACGAGCTTGGTGTGCCAGGGCAGGGTCTTGGTCATCATGGATGCCATGTTTAGCGCGCGCGCGGGCCAGTGCAATGATGCGATTGACGAGGGATATTTCCGGCTGCGGGAAACCCTTTGGCGCTTATGCGTTTGGCCCTTACGGCAACGGGAGGGGCAAGGCATGGGGATCACGCCGAAGTCCTGCTTTTCTTGGCCGAAAAACTGGGTTAAGTCCCCCCGGGATGCGGGAGGACTTAGTTGTTCAGAGGACAAACGACCATGAAGCGTAATTTCCTGATGGGTGCGGCCGCGCTTGCGGGCCTGATGACTCTTTCGGCTTGCGGCGGCGGTGCGGGCAGCGATGCCAACGCCCCGGCTCCCGAAGCCACCGAAGCGGCTCCTGCTGCTGAACCGGCTGCCACCGAAGCCGCGGCTCCGGCTCCGGCTGCGGGCGCTGAATATGCCAGCTTCACCACCGATGTCGCCGCCGGCGAAAAGGTCTTTGCGCTGTGCCGTTCGTGCCACGTGCTCGACGAAGGCGTGAACCGCGTCGGCCCGTCGCTTCACAAGGTTGTCGGCCGCGCCTCGGGCTCGGTTGCCGGCTTCGCCTATTCGGACGCCAACAAGAACAGCGGCGTGACCTGGACCACCGACGTGCTGTTCAAGTACCTCGAAGATCCCAAGGCGTTCATGCCGGGCACCAAGATGGCCTTCCCGGGCATCAAGGACGCGCAGGACCGCGCCAATCTGGTGGCCTATCTCGAAAGCCAGTCGAAGTAAGATCGACGCTTTCCGGCGACAGAAAACGGGGCGGCGCGGGCAACCACGCCGCCCTTTTTCTTTGCCTGTCCCGGGGGCGCGGTTCAGGCTGACGCGTCGAGCGCCGCGGCGGGGCAATGACGGGCGAGGTAATCCTCGTGGGTCGGCAGGCCGGCGACGCTGCGTTCGATGATGGTGCGCAAGGACGTCAGGAATTCGCCGAGCTGCGCGTCGCTCATCTGGTCGGCCATCGGATCGTAATCGGCCGGCACGATGCCCTGTCCCAGCATCACCTGCACCCAGCTTGCCTCCTTGAACAGATCATCGACATCCCGCCCCACCCGGCCCGAGGCGGCGAACAGGGCGAGCTTGTGGGTGAGGCTGTCGGGCACCTCCATATGCTTGCAATAGCGCCAGAACTCCGTGTCCTCGCGGGCGGTCTGGTGATAGTGGAGGATGAGGAAGTCGCGGATCTGCGCGAACTCCGCGGCGCAGCGGCGGTTGTATTCGGCCCGCATGGTCGCCGCATCGCCCTCGCGCGGGAACAGCTGGATCAGCCGGCTGACATGCGACTGGATCAGGTGGATGCTGGTCGATTCAAGCGGCTCCAGAAACCCGCTCGACAGGCCGATGGCCGCGCAATTGTGCGCCCAGAAGGCCTCGCGCCGCCCGGTGGTGAAGCGGATCGGACGCGGATCGCCCAGCGCCTTCGTATCCAGTCCCGCCATCAGCGTATCGGCGGCAGCCTCGTCGGAGAGGAAGCCCGAGGAATAGACGTGGCCATTGCCGGTGCGGTGCTGGAGCGGGATGCGCCACTGCCAGCCCGCGGGTTTGGCCGTCGCGCGGGTATAGGGGACGAGGGTCTCCAGCCGCTCGCTCGGCACCGCCAGCGCGCGGTCGCAGGGGAGCCACTTTGACCAGTCCTGGTAGCCCACCCCCAGCGTCTCGCCGAGCAGAAGGCTGCGAAAGCCGGTGCAGTCAATGAAGAAATCGCCCGCGACCGCCTTGCCGCCCTTGAGCGCGATGGCCCGGATGTCGCCGCTCTCTCCGTCTCGCTCGACGCTCTCGACGATCCCCTCGGTGCGCGTGACCCCGCGTCCCTCGGCATAGCTTCGCAGGAACAGGGCGTAGCGGCTGGCATCGAAGTGATAGGCATAGGCAAGGCCCGTCATCCCGGTGTTGCCGACCTTGTCGAGCTTGCCGAAGCGCGCCTGATCGGCGGCCAGCTGGTGAAGCGACCAGTGCCACAGGTCCTTGGCCTCCGCCCCGCTTCCGGCGCTCCGCTTCCAGTAGTGGTGGAAGGCGACATTGCCCAGGTTCAGCCCGGTATCGCCGAAAGTGTGGAGGTAGCGGCTGCCGAGCCTGCCCCAGTCGACGAATTCGATCCCGAGCTTGAAGGTGCCCGAGGTCGCCTTGAGGAATTCGTTCTCGTCGAGGCCGAGGATCGCGTTCAGCCTGATGATCTGCGGGATCGTCGCCTCGCCGACGCCGACCGTGCCGATCGCCTCGCTCTCGACCAGCTCGATGTCGAGCCGTTGGCCCAGCAGCCTTGCAAAGGCCGCGGCCGTGATCCACCCGGCGGTGCCCCCGCCGACGATCACCAGTTTCCTCACCTCAGGCCTGTCCATACCTGCGTCCCTTGCATCTGTCAGTCCGCTGCCGGGCGGAAGAAGGCGTTGATTGTCAGCCGGCCTTCGCGCGGGTCGGCGGAAAGCGGGGCGGCGTTGTCGATCACCCCGCTGTGGAGGATGTTGCCGCGATAGAACACCGCGCTGTTGAAGTCTCCGGGCACGGCATGAGTGCGCTCGAAATGCGGTGCGCCGTCGGTGGTGTAGGCGGCGGGTGGCAGGCCGCTGCGCGCGACATCGGCCTTGAGCGCTTCGGCATAGCGCGGATAGTCGGCCGCCGTCAGCGCCTCCAGCCCGGTCGAGCGGTGGCGGAAGAAAGCGGTGCCGCCGTGACCGGTGCGGTGCAGGTAGAGCATCATCGCGATCTGGTGCGGATCGGTGCCGTCGACATGCGGGAGGCGCTGGATCGGCGCGAGTGCGCCGGGCGGGGTGGTGACAATCGAGTACCAGGCCTGCATCTCCCAGCGCGTGGCTTCCTCTGCAAACCATTGATCCAGCAGCGGTGCAAGCTGTTCCAGCAGATAGGTGCAGACCGCCGGATCGAGGGGCGCCCGCACGCCGGGATATTGCGGCGTGATTCTTGCAAAATTTTGCAAAATTGCTTGCGAAATGGCTTGTTCGGGTTCCGCGAGAAGCCCATCCACGGTCACAAGACAATGATCTTGCGATGAAAAATTCGAAATGGTGGCGCTGCTGGTGGCAAGGGCCCATCCGGGCGGCGCTGCCGGGGCGCGCGATGAGCGGGTGAAGGCCATGGCGGAGAGCCTATCAAAAGCCTCGTCGGGCTCCAAGGCCCATAGATAAATACATGATTAAGAACGATATAAATCCGGAATACCGCAGACTTGCGCTGATCCCGAAGGCGGGCTTCGCGGATTGTCGGGCCGGCCCGTTGAACGTGGCACGCAAACTGTGACAATCCGGCAACAAGTTGTTGAAACCCGCCGCACCCGACCGGAGAGCATGCGGGAAAATTATCTATAATATACAGAAAATGTTGGATTTTAACGAGAGAGGACAGGGGGTGGCCGGGAAGCACGATTGGCGATTTACCTCTGACCCGGAGTGCGCTATGAAAAAAACTGCAAAAGCGCACGATTGATGTCGCTTGCGGGAGGGGAGTTCTCATGAAGACCATAGGGATCAAGGGTAGCGCGCGTCTGCTGTGCGGGGCTGCGACCTTTCTGGCGCTGGCCGCGGGCAGCGCTCCGGCACTGGCACAGGATGCGGCCGAACAGCCGGTAACCACCGCCGAGGAAGAAGGCGATGCCATCATCGTCACCGGTATCCGCAGCTCGATCCAGACCTCGCTCGATGCCAAGCGCAAGGCGACCTCGATCGTCGAAGTGATCGCGGCCGAAGACATCGGCCTGCTGCCCGACCTCTCGATCGCCGACACGCTCGCGCGCCTGCCGGGCGTCACCGCCCAGCGCGTGCGCGGCCGTTCGCAGCAGATCTCGATCCGCGGCCTCGGCCCGGATTTCAGCCTCGCGCTTCTCAACGGGCGCGAAGTCGTTTCGGCGGGCAACAACCGTGGCATCGAATTCGACCAGTTCCCCTCCGAACTGATCGGCTCGGGCGTGGTCTACAAGACCGGTGACGCCCAGCTCGCCGCGATCGGCATCGCCGGCGCGGTCGACCTGCGCACCGTCAAGCCGCTCGACTACAAGGGCCGCCAGATCACCGCGCAGGCGACCTACACGCTCAATGACAGCGGTTCGCTCAACCCCGATTTCGCCGATGACGGCTACCGCTTCTTCGGCAGCTACATCGACCAGAATGCCGACGGCACGCTCGGCTGGTCGCTCGGCGTGACGGTGCAGTCGATCCCGACCCAGTTCATCAGCCGCGAGCTGAAGACCAACCAGTTCCAGGTCGCGCGCACGGCGGGCGGTGTGATCTACCCGGCCGACAACCCGCGCCAGGGCGTCGTCAGCCGCAGCTTCGAGCGTACCTCGGTCGCCGGGACGCTGCAGTTCGAGCCGACCGACAACTTCTCGCTCAACCTCGACGGCTTCTACACCGACACCAGCGATTCGGGCATCTTCCGCGGCACCGAAACGCCGATCGCGTCGTGGAGCGGTGCACAGTTCGGCGGTGCCACCGGCAGCGGTCCGTTTGCCGACAGCGCCACCTACACCAACGTCGTGCCGATCCTGCGCACCGACACGGAGGGTTCGGAATCGGAAATCTTCGCCATCGGCGGCAACATCGAATGGAAGGCGACCGACAACCTCGGCTTCGTGCTCGACTACGGCTATTCGACGCTTGATCGCAACGACATCGACTACGAAAGCTATGCCGGCACCGGCCGCGCGCGTTCGGGCGCGCAGGACACGCTGACCTTCAACTTCGCGCCCGACGGACGCTATTCGATCGACGGCCTGCTCGACTATACCGATCCGGCCAACGTGCTGCTCACCGATCCGGGGGGCTGGGGCCAGGTCGGCTTCATCAAGCAGCCGATCATCGAGGACGAGCTGCATCAGCTGCGCGCCGAGGCCTACTGGGAATTCGACGGCGGGCTGATCGACAACATCACCGTCGGCTGGCTCTACACCGACCGCGAGAAGAATTTCGATTCCAACGAAAGCTTCCTGCGTCCGACTGCCGCCTTCGGCAACGGGCTGGCGGTTCCCACCAACGCGATCGTCGGTTCCACCAACACGGGTGGCCTGGGCAACGACATTCTCGCCTATGATCCCTCGCGCTTCCTGACCGACGGCACCTATATCGTCGAGAAGGCCACCTTCGACACCCAGTGGGTGGTCGGCGAGAAGGTTCACAACTTCTACATTCAGGCCAATATCGACGGCGATCTGGGCTCGGTTCCGGTGCGCGGCAATATCGGCCTGCGCTATGCCGATACCGAGCAGCAATCGACCGGCACGATCGGCGGCGGCCTGCTCAACACTGTCGGCACCAGCTACGACAACTGGCTGCCGAGCATGAACCTCAGCTTCGAGATCATGCCCGACACTTTCATCCGTCTCGCTGCGGCCAAGACCATCACCCGCTCGCGGCTCGACCAGATGACGGCGAACCAGAACATCACCGTCAACCCGCTGAGCTGCACCGACACCAACGGCGACCAGATTCCCGATACGGTGATCGGGTTCAATCCGCCGCAGCTGGTGTGCTTCAATCTCAGCGGCGGCAACCCGCTGCTCCAGCCCTACAGCTCGACCTCCTACGACATCTCCTTCGAGAAGTATTTCTCGCCCGGCTCGGCGATCATCATCGCCGCCTTCCACAAGGACCTGTCGGACTGGATCATCGACTTCAACGAGCTGGTCGATCTGACCCAGTCGATCGAGAACGCGGGCTTCGGCGCCATCCTGGTGGGCGCGCCCGAACTCGCCACCGGCGTGTTCAGCGGCCCGGTCAACTTCGCCGATGGCAACATCACCGGCATCGAAGGCACGATCCGCGTCAACTTCGGCGACCTGTCGAGCGCGCTCGACGGCTTCGGCGGGTTCTACTCGATCACCTATGCCGACGCCGAGGTGCAGAACCAGAACTTCAATCCGCTGCCGATCCCGGGCTATTCGGATCTCACCTGGTCGGGCGACATCTTCTACGAAAAGAACGGCTTCCGCGCGAAGCTGGCGGCGCGTTACCGCAGCGGCTTCCTGTCCGAAGTGCAGAACTTCGACGGTTCGCTGTCGGGTGCCAATGCCCAGTCGGAAACCATTCTCGACGCGCAGATCGGTTACACCTTCGACAAGCCGGGCAGCTTCCTCAACGGGCTCGGCATCCTGTTCGAGGTGTTCAACATGACCAACGAGCCGTTCGTCACCCAGAACGATCTGTTCGATGCCAACGGGAACAATGTCGGTGCCTTCCCGAGCCGCCACGAGCAATACGGGCGCACCTTCAACTTCACGATCCGCAAGAACTTCTGACACAGGCGCCCTCGGGTCGCACCAAGGGTTTCAGGGAGGGCCCGCCAGCAATGGCGGGCCCTTTCCGTTTGCGTCGTCGGAAAGCGAAGCGGAGTTTCAGGCCGGCGGCATCGGCGCGGCGCAGTGGCGGGCGATGAATTCGCCGTGGGACGGCATGGCGGCCACCGCCTCGTCCATCGCGGCGCGGACCTGCGCGAGGCGCTCGGCCACCGGCACGCCCGCCCGCATCGCGGCAAGCGCCGGGGCGCGCTGCGGCACGATCCCCTGCCCGAGATAGACCGCGATCCAGCTGGGATTGGCGAACAGCTCGTGCCCGTCGGCGACCAGCAGGCCGTATTCGCGGAAATGATCGATCTTGTATTGCAGGCTGTCGGGGATCGGCATCGCGGCGCAGTAGCGCCAAAGCTCGGAATCGTCCCTTGCGCTCGCCTTGTAGTGCAGGATCAGGAAGTCGCGGATGCGTTCGTATTCGACAGCCGTTTGCGCGTTGTATTCGCGCGCCAGCAGCGGCGACATGGCGCTGTCGGGCAGCAGCGCGATCAGGCGCAGGATGCCGTACTGGATGAGATGGAGACTGGTCGATTCCAGCGGCTCCATGAAGCCCGCCGACAGCCCGATGGCGACGCAGTTCTTCTTCCAGAACTCCCGCCGCTTGCCGGTCACGAACCGGAGCGGGCGCGGATCGGCCAGTGGCTGGCCGTCGAGGCTGGCGAGCAGGGTGGCGCTGGCTTCGTCCTCGGAAATGAACTGGCTGCAATGGACATAGCCGTTGCCGGTGCGGTGCTGGAGCGGGATGCGCCATTGCCAGCCCGCCGGTTTGGCGGTCGAGCGGGTATAGGGGGTGAATTCGCCGCGTTCACAGGGGACCGCGACGGCGCGATCACAGGGGAGCCAGTGCTGCCAGTTGTCGTAGCCCGCCTCCAGCGCTTCCTCGATCAGCAGCCCGCGAAAGCCGCTGCAGTCGATGAAGAACTCGCCCGCCACCGTCTCGCCGTTCTCCAGCGTGACGCTGTCGATGAACCCGTCAGCCGCGCGCAACGCCACGTCGACGACCCGCCCTTCCTTGCGCACCACGCCGCGGGCTTCCGCAAAGCGCCGCAGGAAGGCGGCATAGAGCCCGGCGTCGAAGTGATAGGCATAGTCGAAAGTCGACTGGATCAGCCGCCGGTCGGGCGAGGGGTGGGTGAACTTGCCGGCCTTGGCCATCGCCCAGCACATCGAGAAATCGTCGATCGGGCCGTCCACCCGGCCTTCAAGGCTTTCGCGCATCCAGTGGTGGTAGAACGGCACCTGGTCGAACTCGGCGCCATACTGGCCGAAGGGGTGGAAATAGGAATGGCCGAGCCTGCCCCAGTCGACGAACTGGATGCCGAGCTTGAAGCTGCCTTGCGTCTCGCGCACGAAGGTCGCTTCGTCGATCCCGAGGCGGCGGTTGAAATGGCGGATCGGCGGGATGGTCGCCTCGCCCACGCCGACCGTGCCGATCGCCTCGCTTTCGATCAGGGTGATGGCGCAGGTCTGGCCGACGGCATGGGCCAGCGCCGCCGCTGTCATCCAGCCCGCCGAGCCGCCGCCGACGATGACGATGGACTTGAGCGGGGCAGGCGCGCCGGTCATCCGCCGCAGCTCTCGCGGATCAGCAGGCTGGTTTCCAGCCGCTCGGAAATCGCCGGGCCATCGCCGCGGTCGATCAGCTTGGACACCAGCATCCGGCCCGCGAGGTTCGCGTCCTGATCGATGGTGGTGAGCTGCGGCGTGACGAGCCGCGCGGCGGGGATATTGTCGTATCCGACCACCGAAACATCCTCAGGAACCCGCAAGCCCGAACGGGTGAGCGCACGGATCGCGCCGATGGCGATAAGGTCCGAAGCGGCGAACACCGCGTCGAACGTCAGCCCCCGGGCAATCGCGCTGCGGGTGGCGGCTTCGGCCGAGTGGACTTCGAAATGGGCCGGGATGACCAGGCTCTCGTCCACCGCGATCCCGGCCTGCGCCAAGGCCTGGCGATAGCCGCGGCAGCGCTGTTCGGCCTCGGGCGCTTCGGTGTCGCCGAGGAACAGGATGCGCTGGCGGCCGAGCCGCGCCAGATGCGCCGTCGCGCGGCGGCCGCCGGCGACATTGTCCGAACCGATCGCGCAATATTGCGCATCGGGAAACTCCGCCCCCCACACCACGAAGCGGTTGTCGCGCGCGGCGAGCGCGTTGAAGGCGTGGTGGAGCGAGGACTGGCCGATGAAGATCACGCCGGTCGCCCGGCTGGTGCTCATCGCATAGTCGAGATCGGCGTCGGCGCGCGGGGTCAGGTGGCTGACGAGCAGATCGGCATTGCGCTCGCGTGCGGCCTCGGCGATGCCGGCCAGCAGTTCGAGGAAGAAGGGGTCCGCCACCCGGCTCTCGCGCGCCTGCGGAGCCGGGACGACCACCGCGATCGTGGCATCCGCGCCGCTCGGCCCGGCGGGCATCGAGGCGCGGAATTCATAGTCATGCGCGCGGGCGATCTGCCAGATCTGCTGCTTGGTGCGGCGCTTGACCGAGGGGCTGTCGTTCAGGGCGCGGCTGACGGTCGATACCGAAACCCCGGCCTCGCGGGCAATATCCTCCAGCGTGGCGCTGCGCCGCGAGGGGGACCGGGTGGCGTTCATCGTCAGGTGTGCTCCGCTGTCTCGGCCGCCCAGTAACCCGAACTGGGCGCGAGCACCATGGGCGGATTGCCGCCCCCGCCTACCGTGCTTTCGGTGGCGAGCACCACTGCCCCAGCAAAGGCTTCCGGGGCACTCCATTCGAGCACGTCTTCGCCAAGGTTGAAGGCGCACAGCACCGCGCCGCAGGGGTCGCGCCGCACGAAGGCCAGCAGTGCCTCGGGCGTATCGAGCAGGGTGATGTCGCCGCTTGCCAGGGCTGGCCATTGGCGCCGCAGCGCGAGCAGGCGGCGCGTGTAATGCAAGGTGGATTGCGGATTGTCGCTCTGGCGGTCGACAGCCAGCGCGGCATGGGCCGGATCGCGCTTGAGCCAGGTGCGGTTGGCGCTGGAAAAGCCCGCCTGCGGTGCGCCCGCCTGCCATGGCATCGGCGTGCGTGCCCCGTCGCGGCCGAGCGTGTGCGGCCAGTTGGCGATCGCCTCGGGATCGAGCAGATCCTCGAAGGCGACCTCGCCCTGCGGCAGGCCCAGTTCCTCGCCCTGATAGATGATCGGATTGCCGCGCAAGGAAAGCAGCAGCAGCAGGTTGAGGCGCGCCGCGCGGGCCATGTCGCCGTCCATCGTCCAGCGTGTGACGGCGCGCGGTGCATCATGGTTCGAGAAAGCCCACGAGGGCCAGCCTTCACCCTCCTCGCCGCTCCACTGCGCAAGGCTGGCGCGGACCAGCGGCGCGGTGAGGCGCGGGGCGTAGAGGAAATCGAAGTTGTAGGCGGAATCGAGCCGCTTGCCGCCTTCGGTGAAGGCCTTCATCTCCGCCAGCGGCTCCGGCCCGCCGACTTCGGCGACAGTGAAGCGGCCCGGAAACTCGTCGATCGTGGCGCGGATGCGTTCGAGGAAGGCGACGATGTCGGGGTGCGACTGGTTGTAGCGCTTCACCTGCATGTCGAACGGGCGCGTGACCTGTTCCATCGGCGTGCCCGACGGCGGATTGTCGCGCAGCAGTGGATCATGCATCGCGAAATTGAGCGCATCGAGCCGGAACCCGTCGACGCCCCGGTTCAGCCAGAACCGCGCAACCTCCAGCAGCGCGTCCTGCACATCGCGGTTATGGACGTTGAGATCGGGCTGGCTGGTCAGGAAATTGTGCAGGTAATACTGCTTGCGCGGCCCATCCCACTGCCACGCCGAGCCGCCGAACACCGATTGCCAGTTCGACGGCGGCGAGCCGTCGGGCTTCGGATCGGCCCAGACATACCAGTCGGCCCTGGGATTGGTGCGATCCTGCCGGCTCTCCTGAAACCAGGCGTGCTCGTCAGAGGTGTGCGAATAGACCTGATCGATGATCACTTTCAGGCCGAGGCTGTGGGCCTTGTCCACCACCCGGTCGAAATCGGCAAAGGTGCCGAAAGAGGGATCGATCCCGCAGTAATCGGCAACGTCATAGCCGAAGTCCTTCATCGGCGAGGTGAAGAAGGGCGAGATCCAGATGCCGTCGACGCCCAGCCCGGCGATGTAGTCGAGCCCCTCGGCAATGCCCGCAAGATCGCCGATCCCGTCGCCATTGGTGTCGCGGAAGCTGCGCGGATAGATCTGGTAGATCACCGCACCGCGCCACCAGGCGAGCGTGCCGGTGGTTTCGGTTGCGGTGTCGGCAAGTGCGGTTGCCATCAGTCGTCAGTCTCCAGAATGCACGCGGCAAAACCGAAAGGCTCCAGCGCGATCCGCACCGTGCCCGGCGCGGCAAGCGCGGCGGGACACTGGCCCAGCAGCGGTGCGACGCGGCGAGCCCGGTAGCTTACCTCGATATTGCGGGAAAGCGCCGATGCGCCGGTATTGAACGCCAGCAGCACACGCTGTCCTGTTTCGGGATCATGGCGTTCGACAGCAAGCAGGCCCGGGCCGGCTTCCTCGAAGGCGCGCACTTGCGAAAGCCCGCGCCGCAGGGCCGGGCTTGCAGAGCGCGCTGCGGAAAGCTCAGCGATCAGGCGGTAGAGCGGATGGGCGGGATCGAAATTGCTCTGCGCCGTGGTCGCGTCCGATCCGATCAGGTTGTTGTCGTTGTAGACCGCGACCTTGGAGGGGAACATGTCCTCGCGCGCGAGCTGATCATTGCCGTCGGAGATGAAGCCCTGCTCGTCACCGTAATAGACCGTCGGCACACCGCGCAGGCCGAACATCATGGCATGGCCGAGCTTCACCCGGGCGAGCAGCTCCGCCTCGTCATCCGATCCGCTCATCTGCGCCACGAACATCGAGAAGCGCCCGAAATCGTGGTTGCCGAGGAAGGTCGGCAGGCCGAGCGCGGTCTTGGCGCCGCCGGGATAGATCGCGTCCTGCCCAAGGAACTCCGCCATCAGCCGGGGCGGCGCCTTGCCGCTGGCGACCAGCTGCGCGGCTTTGGCGAAGCCCATGTCGAGCGCATAGGGAAGGCCGCTCTGCGCCATCACCTGCGCGGCGAGGGTGGCGGTCGGCTCCTCATAGGCGATCTCGCCGAAGATGTGGAAGTGATCGATGCCCTTGGCCCTGGCACGGGCCAGCATGGCAGGGACGAAGGCCTGCCAGAATTCGGGATTCACATGCTTGGCGGTGTCAATGCGGAAGCCGTCGATCCCGTAATCGTCGATCCATGCGCCGAAGATGTCGATCATCCCGCTGACGACGCGCGGATGCTCGGTAGCGAGATCGTCGAGGCCGGAGAAATCGCCATAGACCGAGCTTTCGCCGATCCAGTGCGAGTTTCCGCGGTTGTGATAGAGCGCGGTGTCGTTGAGCCACGCGGGCACCTTCACGTTCTTCTCGGCCTCGCGAACGATTGGCGTGTAGGCGAAGGCGGGATCGGTCAGCTTTGCCCAGTTGGCAGGATCGGGATTGTCATCGCCTTCGAACCCGTCGTTGATCGGGGCGCCGTCCGGGCCGCCTTTGCGCGAGAAGGGATAGTCGCCCTTGCTGCGGTAGCGGTAGCCAGCCTTTTCGCCTTCCGCATAGTCGATCACATCGGCGGTGTGGTTGGTGATGATGTCCATGTAGACCTTCATGCCCCTAGCGTGGGCGGCGTCGACGAAGGCCTTGAATTCGGCATTGGTGCCGAAATGCGGATCGACGCTGGTGAAATCGGTCACCCAGTAGCCGTGGTAGCCTGCACTTTCCTCGCCCGGACGCCCTTGCACCGGCTTGTTCTTGAAGATCGGCGCGAACCAGATCGCGGTGACGCCCATGCCCTGGATATAGTCGAGCTTGGTTGTCAGTCCCTTGAGGTCGCCGCCGTGGTAGAAGCCCTTGTGGCTAGGGTCGAAGCCGTGGTCGAACGGGCCGCCCTTCAGTCCGCCGCGATCATTGCGCGGATCGCCGTTGGCGAAGCGATCGGGCAGGACGAAATAGATGATCTCGTCTTCCAGCTGACGCTCTGCAACCGGGGCGGCAATCGGGGCCGGAGCCGCCGTTTCCGCCGCGACCGGACCGCCCGCCAAGGCGGTTCCCGCGCATAGCGCAGCAGTTAACCCCACGAAGATTCGCGTCATGACCCAGCTCCCTCCGGCTGCGTTTGTGACACCATGGGAGAAGTTTTGCAAATCTTTGTAGTGGTCGGCTGTGGGCCGTGGTCTCTAATTCAAGCCTTTGTAAGACTTAAATAAAGGCGGGATGCATTGACGAGAATACGAATTTTTCCGAGGAAAATCGGAAAGTTTCTTGCAAATTTTTGCAGGGCGTCCAGACTGTCGGGCCACGGGCTGGGCGAAACAGTCGGAAGCCAATTCCGCAGATGCTACAACCTGCAGGGAGCCGCGTCACCCCGGCAGGGCGGGGTGTGCGGGGGAGAGGACGGGACACCCATGACGCAAGCCGGCGGAAAGCCTGCGCTGAACGCAGGCCAGATCTGGAACATGAGCTTCGGCTTCCTTGGCATCCAGATCGGCTTCGAGCTGCAGAACGGCAATGTCAGCCGCATCTTCCAGACGCTCGGCGCCGATGTCGGGAGCCTCGCGATCCTGTGGATCGCAGCGCCGATGACCGGCCTGATCGTGCAGCCGATCATCGGCCACCTCTCGGACAAGACCTGGAGCCCGCGCTGGGGGCGCCGCCGGCCGTTCTTCCTTGTCGGCGCGCTGCTGGCGAGCCTCGCGCTGTTCGTCATGCCCAATGCGCCCGCCCTGTGGGTGGCAGCGGGGGTGCTGTGGGTGATGGACGCCTCGCTCAACATCACGATGGAGCCGTTCCGCGCCTTTGTCGGCGACAATCTGCCGGATCGCCAGCGCACGGTCGGCTATGCGATGCAGAGCTTCTTCATCGGCACCGGCGCGGTGCTGGCGGGCGCGCTGCCATGGGTGATGACCAACTGGCTCGGCCTCGCCAATGTCGCACCCGAGGGGCAGATTCCCGAGACGGTGCAATGGTCGTTCTACATCGGCGGAGCGGCCCTGCTGGCGGCGGTGTGCTGGACGGTGTTCACCACGAAGGAGTATTCTCCGCAGGAGCTTGCAGGCTTTGCGGCGGCTGACGGGGCGGCGGCTGGCGGGACGGCGGAGGGCGCACGGCCTGCCAGCGTGCTGCGCAGTGCGCGCCAGTTCGCCAGCGGCGGTGTGGTGTGGATCATCGCCGGGCTTGCCATCGCCGCGCTGGTCGCCATGGCGCGCGGGGAGAGCCGTCCGGCGTTTCTGGGCGCGATCGAGGTGGCGCAGGAGCTTTACGTTCTTGCCGCGCTGGTCGCGGGGTTCGGGTTGATCCAGCTGGCCGCCGCGGCCCTTCGCGCGCAGGGGCGCAACGACAACGGTTTCATGGAAGTCGTCAGCGATCTCTTCGCCATGCCCAAGACCATGCGCCAGCTCGCGGTGGTGCAGTTCTTCAGCTGGTTCGGGATGTTCGCGCTGTGGATCCTCGGCACGCCCGGCGTGAGCGAATACCACTTCGGCGCGAGCGATGCCGCGAGCAAGGCCTATCAGGACGGGGCCGACTGGTGGAGCCTGATGGGATCGGTGAGGAACGGCCTCTCGGCGGCCGCCGCGCTCGGTTTCGTGGTGGTCGCCGCGAAGATCGACCGCACGCGCCTCCACGCGCTCAACCTGATGCTGGGCGCGGCCGGCTTTGCCGCGGTGCTGCTGGTGCGCGATCCGGCGTTTCTGTGGATCCCCCAGATCGGCATCGGCATCGCCTGGGCCTCGATCGTCTCGCTGCCCTATGCGATCCTTGCAGGCTCGGTTCCGCCTGAAAAAATGGGCATCTACATGGGGGTGTTCAACATCTTCATCGTGGTGCCGCAATTGCTCGCGGCAACGCTGCTGGGCTTCCTCGTCACCAACATCTTCGGCGGGGCGCCGATCTACGCGATGGTGATCGCGGCGGCGAGTTTCGTGGCCGCGGCGGCGGCGACGCTGCTGGTGAAGGAGCAGGCGGCGTGATGCGTCTGGTGCTCCCGCTGCTGGCGGCGGCGCTTGCTGCCGGTCCGGCGCTGGCCCAGCCGGACTATACTCCGCGCGACGTTGTGCAGGTGAGCAATGCCGACTGGACGCGCGATGCGGTGCTGTATCAGCTCAACACCCGCCAATTCACGCCCGAGGGCACCTTCAGGGCAGCGCAGGTGCAGCTTCCCCGCCTTGCCGCGATGGGCGTCGACGTCATCTGGCTGATGCCGATCCACCCGATCGGCGAGGCGAACCGCAAGGGTTCGCTCGGCAGCCCCTATGCCGTGCGCGACTATCGAGCGGTCAATCCCGAGCTCGGCACCGAGGCAGACTTGCGCGCTTTCGTGGACGAGGCGCACATTAAGGGGCTGAAGGTGATCCTCGACTGGGTCGCCAACCATTCGGCCTATGACAACCCGCTGACGCTCAGCCACCCCGAATGGTATACCCGCACCCCTGAAGGCGCGCTCACCAGCCCGGCCGGCACCGACTGGTCGGACGTCGCGGATTTCGATTACAGCCAGCCGGGCCTCCGCCGCTACATGACCGAGAGCCTCGTCTTCTGGGTGCGCGAATTCGGGATCGACGGCTTCCGCGCCGATGTGGCGGGCTATGTTCCGCTCGATTTCTGGGAAACCGCCCGCGCCGAACTCGACAAGGTCAAACCCGTCTTCATGCTCGCCGAATGGGAGCAGCGCGATCTCCATGCCCGGGCCTTCGATGCCACCTATGGCTGGGGCTGGAAGGAAGCGATGCAGCGCCTCGTGAAAAGCGGCGAGGGGGCGGGGCCGATCCGCGGCTACTATGCCGGACAGCTGGAAACCTGGCCGCACGCCGCGATGCGCATGGTCTATACCGAGAACCATGACCAGAATTCGTGGGACGGGGTGGCGGCGCAGATCTACGGCCCCGCCTACGAAGCGGCGATTGCCCTGTCCTTCGTGGGCTCCGGCCTGCCGCTGGTTTACAACGGGCAGGAAGCGGACAACGACCGCCAACTCGCCTTCTTCGAGCGTGATCCGATTGTGTGGCGCGAAGGCAGGCACGCCGCGCTGTTTGCCCGCCTGATCGCGCTCAAGACTGCCCAGCCGGCGCTCCACAACGGGCGCTTCGGGGCGCCGATGGTGGAGGTGCCGACCAGCGCCATTGCCGATGTCTATGCCTTCACGCGGGGGCAGAAGGCCGGGCGTGTGTTCGCGGTGTTCAACCTCTCGCCCCGGCCGCACCGCATCACCTTCGCTCAGACGCGCCACCACGGCACCTACACCGACGCGCTCACCGGCGAGGCCATGGCCTTCGCAGGCAGCGAGACGCTCGATCTGCCCGCGTGGGGCTACCGGATCTACACCGAGACCAAGTGAGGCGGCCGCCCCCGGGGCCGCGAGGAGAGGACGCATGACGAAACACTGGAAGAAGCTGGTCGCGCTCGCCGCCATCGCGTGGGCGGCAGCGCCTGCCCATGCCGAAAGCCTGACGCTGGCCTCGCCCGACGGCAAGATCACCGTCACCGTCAGCGACGATGGCGGGCTGGCGACCTATGCGGTCAGCTTCGAAGGCGAGCAGGTGATTGCCCCCTCGCGCCTCGGCATGCTGTTCGCCGAGCACCACGGCTTCGAGCGCGGGCTCGCCATTGCCGACTCGACCCGCGCGAGCAAGGACACGACCTGGCAGCAGCCCTGGGGCGAGCGCCGGCTGGTGCGTGACCAGCACAATGAACTCGCGGTTACCTTCGCCGCCACACAGGGCCCGGCGCGGGCGATGACCGTGCGCTTCCGCGCCTTCGATACCGGCATCGGTTTCCGCTACGAACTGGCCGAGCAGGACGCGCTCAAGGGCGACATCGCCATCGTCGAGGAGCTGACCCAGTTCGGCGTCGGCGAGCAGACCACCATGTGGTACACGCCGTCCGACGAGTTCAACCGCTACGAATACATCACCCGCATCGGCCCTGCCGGCAAGGTTGACGATGCGCACACGCCCGCGACCTTCCGCGGCGCGAGCGGCATCCACTTTGCCATCCATGAAGCCGCGCTGGTGGACTATTCGTCGATGTCGCTGGGCGCGCTGCGCCCCGGCACCTTCGAGGCGCGGCTGAGGAGCTGGCAGGGCGGGCCGAAGGTCAAGACCAAGGCACCTTTCAAGAGCCCGTGGCGCACCATCCAGATCGCGCGCGAGGCCGTGGGTCTGATCAATTCCGACATCATCCTCAACCTCAACGAGCCCAACAAGCTGGGCGATGTCTCGTGGGTCGAGCCGGGCAAGTATGTCGGCATCTGGTGGGCGATGCACATCAATGATCGCAGCTGGGGCCGCGACAAGATCCACGGCGCGACCACCGCCGAGACCAAGCGCTACATCGACTTCGCCGCCGCGCACGGCTTTGCCGGCGTGCTGGTGGAAGGCTGGAACATCGGCTGGGACGGCGACTGGTTCAACAATGGCGACCTGTTCCGCTTTACGGAAGCCATGCCGGACTATGATATCGCCGAACTGGGCCGCTATGCGCAGTCCAAGGGCGTGCGGCTGATCGGGCATCATGAAACCTCGGCCAACATCACCAATTACGAAAGCCAGATGGAAGCGGGTTTCGACCTGATGCAGGCGGTTGGCGTGCGGGCCGTCAAGACCGGCTATGTCGCCGATGCGGGCGATGCGGTGCGGATCGACGAGAACGGCATCCGCCGCTACGAATGGCACGACAGCCAGTTCATGGTCGGCCACCATCTGCGGGTGGTGGAAGCGGCGGCCAAGCGGCAAATCGCGATCAACGCGCACGAGCCGGTCAAGGACACGGGCCTCAGACGCACCTATCCCAACTGGATGACCCGCGAAGGCGCGCGGGGGATGGAGTTCAACGCCTGGGGCTCGCCGCCCAATCCGCCCAGCCACGAGGCGATGCTGGCCTTCACCCGTCTGCTGGCCGGGCCGATGGATTACACCCCCGGCATCTTTGACCTGAAGCCCAACGAGCGCCCGCCGGTGCGCCCCGACATTCCGCGCGGCGATCCGAAGAACCGCCCGCAGACGACGCTGGCGAAGCAGCTGGCGACCTATGTGACGATCTACTCGCCGCTCCAGATGGCGGCCGACCTACCCGAGAACTACGAAGCGCGGCTGGACGCCTTCCAGTTCATCAAGGACGTCGAGGCCGACTGGGAGGAGTCGATCGCGCTCGCAGGCGAAGTCGGGCAATATGTCGCGATCGCGCGGCAGGGGCGCAAGTCGAAGGAGTGGTTCCTCGGCGCGGTGACTGACGAGAATCCGCGCGATCTGTCGCTGCCGTTGTCCTTCCTCGAGAAGGGCCGCAAATACCGCGCGCAGATCTATCGCGACGGGGCGGATGCGCATTGGGACACCAACCCTTACGCCATCGTGATCGAGGAGAAGATCGTCACCGGCGGCGAGAGCTTCGCCGTGTGGCTGGCGGCCTCGGGCGGGGTGGCGGTGCGGTTTGTTCCGGTGAAGGAGTGACCGCTGACCATACCGTCATCCCAGCGAAAGCTGGGTCCTAGCGCCTCATAGGGCAGTGCGCGCCGCCCCGGGCCCCAGCTTGCGCTGGGGTGACGAAGCGGGGCTGCTCACCCATTTCCGGGGAATTCGGTCGTGCGCTGCCCCAGACGAAAAGAGGACGGACACCTCCCCCAAGGCGCCCGCCCTCACGCACTCCCGTCCAAGGGAGAACCGGGTATTCCTGTGAGTCGGAACGCGCTCTAGGCGGCTTTTTCCATCCGGGCGAGTTCGCAGTGCGACCAGATCTCGGACAGGGCCTTGATCAGCCGGTCGATGTCGCCGTCGCTGTGCACGGGCGAGGGCGTGACGCGCAGCCGCTCGGTGCCGACCGGCACGGTCGGGTAGTTGATCGGCTGCACGTAGATGCCGTGGTTGTCCATCAGCCAGTCGCTGATCATCTTGCACTTCTTGGCGTCGCCCACCATCACCGGGATGATGTGGCTCGGGTTGTCCAGGTGCGGGATGCCCATCAGGTCGAGCTTGCGGCGCACCTGCGCGACGCGCTCCTGCTGCAATTCACGCTCGGCGCTCGATTGCTTGAGGTGGCGGATGCTCGCCGCTGCGCCGGCCGCGACGGCGGGGGGCAGGGCGGTCGAGAAGATGAAGCCGCTGGCGAAGGAGCGCACGAAATCGACGAGGTTGGCGGAGGCCGCGATGTAGCCGCCCATCACGCCGAACGCCTTGCCGAGCGTGCCTTCGATCACGGTGATGCGGTCCATCAGCCCTTCGCGTTCGGCGATCCCGCCGCCGCGCGGGCCGTAGAGGCCGACCGCGTGGACCTCGTCGATATAGCTCATCGCGCCGTGCTTCTCGCAGACGTCGAGGATCTCGGCGATGGGGGCAATGTCGCCGTCCATCGAATAGACGCTCTCGAAGGCGACCAGCTTGGGCACGTCGGGGCCGTATTGCGACAGCAGCTCGTCGAGATGCTGCACATCATTGTGGCGGAACACGTGATAGGGCGCGCGCGAATAGCGGATGCCTTCGATCATCGAGGCGTGATTGAGCGCGTCGGAGAACACCACGCAGCCCGGGATCTTGCCCGCCAGCGTGCCGAGGCCCGCCCAGTTCGAGACATAGCCCGAGGTGAACAGCAGCGCGCTCTCCTTGTTGTGAAGGTCGGCGAGCTCGCGTTCGAGCAGCACGTGATAGTGGTTGGTGCCCGAGATGTTGCGCGTGCCGCCCGCACCCGCGCCGCATTCATCGAGGCAGTTGTGCATCGCTTCGAGCACCGCCGGGTGCTGGCCCATGCCGAGATAGTCGTTCGAACACCACACGGTCACCGCCTGCGTGTCTTCCTCGATGAAGCGCGTGGCGTGAGGGAACTTGCCGCGATGGCGCTTGATATCGGTGAAGACGCGATACCGTCCGTCAGCGCGCACGGTATCCAGCTCGCTGGCGAAGAAGGCTTCGAAGTCCATGGGTTTTCCCTCTGTTTCCATGATTATGTTCTCAATTCCGGGTCGTCTGCGCAGGGGTCTTGCGCTGTGGAAGGGCCCAGCCCCACAGCATTCCGTCACGGAACGGCAGGGCCAGAAACAGGTGTTCGAGCACGCCCAGCAGGGCAAGCGTGGTGAGCAGACTGGCGCCGACCATCTCGGCGCTGCCTACCGGAGCGTCAAGCGCCATCTGCGCGAACCACCAGGTCGCCGCCGCGATGCCGAGGATCGACAAGGGCAGCAGCACCGTCATGCGGTTGCGGCCGAAATAGGTCTTCAGATAGGCGAGATGTTCGGGCAGCATTTCCGAGGTGGAGTTGGGCACCCCGACGAACAGGTTGATCTTCGAGATCAGTCGCATCGCGAACATCAGCACGAACACCGTGGCTCCGATCTGGTTCGGCACATCCCACGACAACGAGATCAGCAGCAGCGCCGTGAGCGCCAGCGCGACTTCGTGATGCATCACGGTGGAAGCCGCCTGACGGAAGCGCGCCAGCCCGGCAAGCGAAGGATCGCTCGGGCCCCGGCGAGGGCCTGCTGCGGCGCCGGTGAGAAAGGCCAGCTCGTGCCAGCCCCACACCATCAGCGCACCCACGAAGCCGAGATAGACCGCCCACACCTCGGCGACAAGCGAGGCGACGAGGATCACCACCAGACCGGTGATGCCCGCGACACCGCCGATCATCATGGAGCGGGTGAAGGTCGAACGCTCGCGGTTATCCGCCCATGCGATCAGGCCGGTGGCAATGAACCAGATCGCCACCGTCACGATGAACGGTACAATGTGACCTTCCCAGCTCACCACGCCGGCTGCAGCCTGATCGACTGGGGCAGGGCGTTCGACTTGGTCGGATGCAGATAGAGCCGCGCGAAGTTGAACGCGGCTCCCGCCATGCCCGATGCACGCAAGGCGAGCCCGGTCAGCCCGCCGCGCGCCTTGCCTTCCTCGATCCTGAGGGCGGCGAGGCGCATGTTCTCCATCAGGCGGCGGAAGGCCGGGCTGTCGATGTCGAGCTCGACCGGGTAGACCTGACGGGTGATCTGGTTGCAGACCTCGAACACCTGCCAGTCATAGTCGGTCGGATTGACCCCCAGCGCCTTGTGGAACGCCGGACGCGCATGGTCGCGGACATACATCGTGGCATAGACCGCCACGAGGAAGAACCGGATCCACAGCTTGTTGAGCCCGGTCAGCAGCTTGGGATCGGCGCGCATGATCATGGCGAAGGCCTCGCCGTGCCGGAACTCGTCGTTGCACCACTGTTCGAACCAGTCGAAGATCGGGTGGAACTTGTATTCCGGGTTCTTCGCGAGCTGCCGGTAGATCGTGATGTAGCGCGCGTAGCCGATCTTCTCCGACAGGTAGACCGAGTAGAAGATGAACTTCGGCTTGAAATAGTGGTATTTCTTGGACTTGGTAAGGAAGCCCAGATTGATCCCGATGCCGGAATCCTTCAGCGTTTCGTTGATGAAGCCGGCATGGCGGCTTTCGTCGCGCGCGAGCAGCTTGAACAGCAGCTTCATGTCGGGGTTCTTGGTGCGCTTGGCGATCTCGGCATAGAGGATGCAGCCCGAGAACTCCGAGGTCAGCGAGCTCACCAGGAAGTCGATGAATTCGGCGCGCAGTTCCGGTTCGAGCGCTTCGATCACCCCGTCGAAACTGGCGTTCTTGCGGAAGTGCTTCTTGTTGGGATCGGCGATCATGTCGGCCATCAGCTGATCCCACTCGGCGCGAACGAGGCTGACGTCGATCTTGTCGAGCGCGTCGAAATCGGTGGTGTAGAACCGCGGGGAGAGCACGGTTTCATGGGTCGCCATCGCCAGCGTGTCGGGCTTTGCAGCGTCCTGACCAGCGGCGGTGATGGTCGAATGGGCGTTCATTTCAGGCTCCCGGGGTTGAAACTGACTTCGTAGAGTTCGGTGAGATCGAAGTAGGCGGCCAGCCTGGTCCAGGCTCTGGTGAAGGCGGTGGCGCGCGTGACGGTCGCCAGACGGGTGAACTGCAGGCTCTGCCCGAAATCCACCGTCATCGGCGCGCCGTGCACCTTGACTTCGTCACCCGGGTAGAGCGGGATATCGCCTTCGAGCTCGACATGGGCGTGGAAGTGCTCCGGGCTCTGCTCGATCGTGATCGTGCAGGGCACATCGAAGCTGCGCGGGCTCTGGCCGAGGAACAGCAGCGCCATCAGCGCGCATCCTTCTTCGGCAGCATCCCGGCATAGACCGCGCGGTTATCGGGCCCGAAGGAGGACACCTCGACACGGAAGCCGGTGGCCGGATCGCTCAGCGTCATGCCGCCGTCATCCCATTCGGTAAGCTGGAAGGGCACTTCCGGCCCGAGTCCGCGGATGCGGCGCTGGTGGACGAGGCTGCGAACGGTGGCGCGGATGAAGCCGCCCTGGCCCGGGGTGAAGCGGCCGAGCACCATCGTGCGATCGCCGTCTTCCACGCGGACCGTGCCGTCCGGCTCGTCGAAGAAACGCAGGGTGCGCTCGGCCACCGGCTTGATCCCGGCTTCGGCGCGGGCCACTTCGGGCACGGCGCTGCGTTCGAAAAAGCCGAGCCGGACCGAGGCCGTCAGCGCGAGCGAGATCAGCACGATTCCGCCCATCAGCATCAGCGGCACCTTGTGGACGGTGACTTCGTCCTTCTCGTATTCGCGAACGATCATGCGGGTGCTCCCTCCAATCCCTTGTCGCCCAGACCGGAATCGCCCGCACGTTTCACCACCGCGGCCCGCGCAAGTGCCGGAGCGGCAACCGGGACGTGATGGCCGGCCGGGGCAGCCTCATCCTTGATCTCGGTCAAATTCTGATGGATTTCGCCATATTGCGCGCGCGCCTGCGCAATCATCTGCGCGAGGGCCGCGGCATCGGGAACGGCGCGCAGCATCGGCTGCGGCATGGCATAGCGCCACGGGCGCACATGTGGCCACAGCAGCACATGGCCGAGCAGCCGTTCGCCGCTGACTTCGAGCGCGATGTCGCCATGTCCGCCGGGGCGCGGGCGCAGGTGCGCCGCCTTGACCTGCTTCAATGGCACGTTGATGCGGGTCTCGATCGCCATGCCGATGCGCATGATCAGGCGCACGTCGGTAAGGATGTAGAGCGTGCTGCGCGCGCTCAGCCAGGCGAGCAGGTAGAGCAGCGCCACCAGCACCACCCCGGTCCCGGCCGCGAACAGCGCCGCGCCGGTGTTGCCCAGCATCAATCCGATCACAGCCAGCGCGGCCATGTAGAGACCGGCCTTGTGGGCGTGGAACGCAGTGCGCGCGAGCAGGCCGAAGTCGGGACGGCCCTTCCACAGCACCTTTTCATCGGGCGCCGGGGTGCCGAGCCGGTCGCCGTGGGCGGTCGGTCCGTCGTTTTCCAGCTCGGCGTGGTCGATCCCGGCGGACAGCGACAGGGGCGTCGCTGTCCGCTCTGCGGTTCCGGTCAGAGCCACGGTTCGGCCCTTTCCGGGGTCGCATACATGTAGCCGCCGCCGAAGTAGGCCTGGACGCGGTCTTCCTCGTAGCGGGTGATGATGCCCGGGGTTTCGAGGGCGGGGACATCGTCGAACTGCGCGGCGGTGATCGCGTCGATCTCGACGAACTTGGGCTTGTCCTCGACGATCGGCAGCAGTGCGTCGAGCAGGCTGTTGCCATGCACCACGGCGACCATCATCGGGGCCAGCACCTTCTTGCCGCTGTTGGTCTCGACTTCGAGATAGCGGATGATGTGTTCGGCCTGATCGACCCAGATGTCGCTCACCTTGCCCACGGTCACGCCGTCGGCGGCCACCACCGGCCAGCCGATCAGCTGCGGATCATTGGGCGCAACGATCAACTCGTGACTGTTGGCGATCGGCACGATGCGCGGACGGCCATCGAAGGTCAGATCGGGGTATTTGGCGCGGTTGGCCCAGGCGGCCGGGCCCATGCCGTCCTTCATCGGATTGCCGGTCGGCACCCAAGGGGCGCCGGCGGCATTGAAGGCCTGCACGGCAGGCACGTTGATGTCGTCACGGGCGACGTCCTCGGGCACATAGGTGCCGCGGCCGTTGGGCAGCTGGAAGCTCTTCTTGCCGGTGTCGAACAGGCTGCCGGGGTGGATCTTGCCGGTCTGTTCGTCCTCGAGCGGGTAGCCCTCGCGGCGGCTTTCCTTGTTGAGGTAGAACACAAGCGCAACAAAGAAGCCGAAGAACAGCAGAAAGGCGAGTTCGGCCACATCGAATGTGCCGACAATATAGGCGTGGTTCATTTCACGTTCCTCTCGTGGATTGGGTCGGCTGAGGCGGAGCCGGGCAGGATACTGGACGGGCGGGCACGGGTAATCATGTCGGAAACTCCCTCAGGCCGAAGGGCTGCCCCGGCAGGTCGGCATCTTCGGGAGAACGGTTGCGCCGCAGGCCGACCAGCGGCCCCAGCGCGGCGAGCCCGGCCAGAAGCAGGGCAATTTCAAGCGTGTAGACAGTGGCGTAGCCGCTCGCGCGGGTGGCCGCGCTGACCGGCTCGGTGCCGCTCTGCACCAGCGCCGCGATGCCATCACGCAGCAGCCCGCCGACCGCGATGCCGAAGCCGGCGCAGCTTGCCTGCACCGCCCCCCAGGCGCCCAGCGCAAGGCCTGCGGTTTCGCTCTTCGCGATCGCCATCGCCTCCATCAGCGTGCCGACCGAGAACAGCCCGAGCCCGAGCCCGATCCCCAGCGCCCCGCAATAGAGCATCGCCGCTGCCGCAAACGGCCCAGCGAACAGCACCAGCAGAAAGGCATTGATCCCGATCACGAGGCCGATTCCGGCCAGCCGCAGCTGGTCCCATCCCCGCGCCAGCAGCCGGCCCGACAGCATGAAGCCGAGCAGCGAACCGAGCGCCCAGGCGCCCGTCAGCCCGGTGGTCGCCCCGACCGACAGGCCGAGGATCTCTCCCCCATAAGGCTCAAGCAGCGCGTCCTGCATCGCAAAGCCCATCGCTCCGATGCCGATCGCCACCAGCAGTCGCGCGTTGCGCCCGTCGTTGACGAAGGCCTGCCACAGCTCCGAGAAGGTCGGCGTCTCGCGATCGGGCGCGGTGATCTTGGGATTGCGCGCTTCCTGCTTCCACAGGGCGGTGACGTTGAGCACGATGGTCAGCACCGCGCAGCCCTGGATCACCTGCACCAGCCTGGTGGCGCTGTAGTCCAGCAGTACCCCGCCGATCACGAAGGCCGCGAACATCATGCCGACCAGCAGCATGACATAAAGCAGCGCCACCGCGCGCGGGCGCTTGTCCTCGGGTGCAAGATCGGTCGCCAGGGCAAGGCCGGCGGTCTGGGTCACATGGAAGCCGGTGCCGGTCAGCAGGAAGGCCGCAGTGCCGGCGACAAGGCCGATCTCGAAGCGCTCGGGAATGCCGAGCAGCAGCAGCGCGAAGGGCATGATCGCCAGCCCGCCGAACTGCAGGATCGAGCCGAACCAGATATAGGGCACGCGCCGCCAGCCCAGCACCGAACGGTGCGTGTCGGAGCGGTGCCCGATCAGCGCGCGGAACGGCGCGACCAGCAGCGGCACCGCGATCAGCAGCGCGACCAGCCAGGTCGGCGTGCCGAGTTCCACCACCATCACCCGGTTGAGCGTTCCGTTGAGCAGCACCGTCGCCATCCCCACTGTCACCTGGAACAGCGAGAGGCGCAGCAGTCGGCCCAGCGGCAGGTCCGCGCTCGCCGCATCCGCGAAGGGAAGGAGGCGGAACGCGACCTCGGTCCAGTGCGGTGGCTTGGGGCGAGCGGGAGGCTTCATCCGTGCCTCACCAGTTCGAGCGCCTGCGAGGTGTAGAACCCGCTGGTGATGCGCCGGGTGCGGCCGATGCTCCAGCCCTGAAGGGCAGCGAGCCGCTGGCGGATGTCGCTTTCGGCGGTCGGCACGATCGCGGGCGAACGGTCGGACTTCGGGAAGGCCTTGCCGATCGTGTACATCGTCTGCAGCAGCCGCGTGCGCGGCGCGAAGGTGAACAGGATCGATGTCGTGGTGCGCTCGGCCAGTTCGGCCAGCGCGGCGACCAGATCGTCGGGCTGGTAGTGGATCAGCGAATCCATTGCCACCACATGCGCAAAGGTGCCGAGCGCCGGATCAAGCATGTCGCCCGAACGCCAGAGGATCCGCCCATGGCCGATGAAGGAAGGCGTGCGCTGCTGCGCCACCTCGACGAGGCCGGCAGCGACGTCGATCCCGGTCACTTCCGCGCCGCGGCAGGCCGCCGCGATCGAAAGCGCGCCGGTGCCGCAGCCCGCATCGAGGATCCTGGTGCGCCTGAGGTCAGTCGGCAGCCACGACAGCAGCGTGGAGCGCATTTCCTCGCGTCCGGCGCGCACCGTGGCGCGGATGCCGCTGACCTTGGCGTCGGAGGTGAGATCGATCCACGCCTGCCGCGCAGTGCTGTCGAAATAGGTCGCCAGCGCCTCGCGCTGGTCGTCATAGCGGGAGGGAAGCCGGCTCGCCATTACTCGAACCCCAGGAAATCGAAGATGTCACGGTCCTTCATCGGCTGCGCCGCCGAAGGCTCGACCCCGTCCCACAGCATCTGGGCGAGGCGCAGATATTCGTTCTGGGCTTCGATCACCTCGGGGTCATCGCCCATCTCGAACAAGGTGCACTTCTTCAGGCGCGAGCGGCGGATCGCATCGACATCGCGGAAATGCGCGAGTCGCTGCATCCCGATCGCGTCGCAGAAGCGGTCGATCTCGTCGGTCTCGCGGCTGCGGTTGGCGACCACGCCGGCGAGGCGGACGTCGTAGTTCTTCGACTTCGCGCCGATCGCCGCGACGATCCGGTTCATCGCGAAGATCGAATCGAAGTCGTTGGCCGCGACCACGATCGCACGTTCGGCGTGCTGGAGCGGGGCGGCAAAACCGCCGCACACCACGTCGCCCAGCACGTCGAAGATCACTACGTCGGTCTCTTCCAGCAGGTGGTGCTGCTTGAGCAGCTTGACCGTCTGGCCGACCACATAGCCGCCGCAGCCGGTGCCCGCCGGAGGCCCGCCCGCCTCGACGCACATCACCCCGTTATAGCCTTCGAACATGTAGTCCTCGGGCCGCAACTCCTCGGCGTGGAATTCGACCGTCTCCAGCACGTCGATCACCGTCGGCATCAGCTTCTTGGTGAGCGTGAAGGTGGAATCATGCTTCGGATCGCAGCCGATCTGCAGCACCCGGTGGCCCAGCTTGGAGAAGGCGGCCGACAGGTTCGAGGAGGTGGTCGACTTGCCGATCCCGCCCTTGCCATAGACCGCAAAGACCTTGGCAGTGCCGATGCGGTCCGACGGGTCGAGCTGGACTTGCACCGAGCCTTCACCGTCGGGTGGCCCGAAGCTGGATTTGGGAGAGTGCAGGTTCATCGGTTACGATCCCTCGTTTTCAGTCGCCCGCGAACACGCCTTCCAGGCGGTCCTCGAGTTCGTCATTGGCTTCGCGCAGAGCGGCGAGCGTCGCTTCGTCGGGTTCCCACAGATTGCGGTCACAGGCTTCGAGCAGGCGACCCGCCATCCGCGCCGAGGCTTTCGGATTGAGCTGCGACATCCGGCGACGCATCGCCTCGTCGAGCACGAAGGTCTCGGAAATCTTCTGGTAGACCCACGGCGCGACCTGCCCGGTGGTGGCCGACCAGCCGAAGGTCGAGTTCACGTGGCCCTCGATCTGGCGGACGCCTTCGTAGCCGTGTTCGAGCAGGCCTTCGTACCACTTGGGGTTGAGCGTGCGGGTGCGCGCTTCAAGGTCGATCTGTTCGGCCAGCGTGCGCACCTTGGGCTTCCCGCGGGTGGCATCGAGGATATAGACCGGCGCGTCGGCCCCCTTGGCCTTGGCGACCGAGCGCGCCACGCCGCCAAGTCCGTCGACATACTGGTCGACATCGTTGATGCCGAGTTCGATGCTCTCGAGGTTCTGATAGGTGAAATCGACCGTGCTGAGCGCGCTCTGGAGGATTTCGCGGCGCTGCACCGGGCGGCCCGAAATGCCGTAGCCGAACCCCTTCTGGGTCTCGAAGGCATTGGCAAGCTCGTCCGGATCGGCCCAGGTGCCGCCGTCGATCATCTGGTTGACGTTGGCGCCATAGGCCCCTTCGGCATTGGAGAACACGCGCAGGGCTGCGGTTTCGAGATCGCACTGGTGCTTTTCCATCTGCGCCAGCGTGTGCTTGCGGATGAAGTTCGCCTCCAGCGGCTCGTCGGCGGCGCTGGCGAGCAGCGCGGCTTCGGCAAGCATGCGGATCTGCATCGGCAGCAGGTCGCGGAAAATGCCCGACAGCGTCATCACCACGTCGATGCGCGGGCGGCCGAGTTCCTCCAGCGGGATCAGTTCCGCTCCGCACAGCCGGCCGTAGCTGTCGCGCCGCGGCCGCGCGCCCATCAGCGTCATGGCCTGCGCGATCTGCACGCCTTCGGACTTCATGTTGTCCGTGCCCCACAGCACCATAGCGATGTTCTCGGGGAAGGGCTGGCCGCTTTCGACATGGCGCGCAATCAGGCGTTCGGCCTGATCCGAACCGAGCCTGCAGGCAAAGGCCGAAGGCAGCAGGAAGGGATCGAAGCCGTGGATGTTGCGACCGGTGGGCAACACGTCCGGATTGGCCACCACATCGCCGCCCGGCGCAGGCAGGACATAGCCCCCATCAAGCGCGCGGATCAGCGAACCGAGTTCGTCCGAGGAGGCGATCTTCGCGGCCAGCTGCGCGCGGTCGGCCTTGTCCGGCCCGCCCGCCGCCTCGACCATCGCATCGAGCATGTCTTCCAGTTCCTGCCCTTCGGGGTTCTTGCCCAGAATGTGCAGGCCATAGGGGATCAGCGCTTCCTCCAGCTCGTAGAGCTTGGTGGTGAGTTCGCCGATCGCGTCATATTCGATATCGAGCGCGGCGCACTGGTCGGCAATCAGCGCTTCGAGATCGGCGCGCTCGTCGGCGTGATCGGGATCGTCCTGGGTCAGCCGCCAGCGTTCGACACTGGTCTTGAGCTCGGCGAGACCCTTGTAGAGCCCGGCCTGTGCCAGCGGCGGTGTGAGATAGCTGATCAGCGTGGCGGCCGAGCGGCGCTTGGCCAGCATCCCCTCGGTCGGGTTGTTGGCGGCGTAGAGGTAGAAATTGGGCAGATCGCCGATCAGCCGCTCCGGCCAGCACGCGCCCGACATCCCGGCCTGCTTGCCCGGCATGAATTCGAGCGCGCCGTGGGTGCCGAAATGCAGCACCGCATGGGCGCCGAAATCTTCCTTGAGATAGCGGTAGAAGGCGCTGAAGGCGTGGGTCGGGGCGAAGCGGCCCTCGAACAGCAGGCGCATCGGATCGCCTTCATAGCCGAAAGCGGGCTGGATGCCGACGAACACATTGCCGAAATGCGCGCCGAGGATCTGGATGTTGCGCCCGTCGGACAGCTGCTTGCCCGGGGCCGGACCCCACTGGGCCTCGATCTCGGTCAGGAATGTCTCGCGCCGCACATGCTCGTCGGCGGGGATGCGGTGAGCGACATTGGCATCGGTGCCGTATTGCTCGGCATTGCCCTTGAGGATCGCCGCGCGCATCGCATCGAGGCTTTCGGGCACTTCGACGTCATAGCCCTCCGCCTTCAGACGCTGGAGCGTGGCGTAGAGCGATTCGTGCACGCCCATGAAGGCCGCCGTGCCGACCGCGCCGGAATTGGGCGGGAAGTTGAACAGCACGATGGCGAGCTTGCGCCGGGCGCGTTCGCTCCTGCGCAGGCGGATCAGCTTGACGGTGCGCGCGGCCAGCGCCTCGGCCCGCTCGGCGCAGCCCTGCATCGGGCGCAGCTTGTCGCTCGCCTGCGAGGGGCAATGGCGATCGCAGCCCTTGCACACCGGGCCCGAGGCGCTGGCGCGGCCGCCGAACACGCTCGGCACGGTCGAACCGTCGAGCTCGGGCAGGGCGACCATCAGCGTGGCTTCGAGTGGCAGCAGCCCGCGCTCGCTCAGCGCCCAGTCCTCGATGGTCTGGAACTCGACCGCATGGGCGGCGAGATAGGGCAGGTCCATCTTGGCCAGCACGTCGCGCGCGGCGGCGGCATCGCTGTAGGCCGGCCCGCCGACCAGCGAGAAGCCGGTGAGATTGACGATGGCATCGACCGTCGGGCGGCCGTCCGGCCCGGTGAAGAACTTGTCGATCGCCGGACGCGCGTCGAGCCCGCTGGCGAACACCGGCACGACCTTGAGACCCGCCGCTTCGAAGGCGGCGATGGCGCCGTCATAATGCGCGGCATCGCGGCCCAGCAGGTAGGAGCGCAGCAGGATCAGCCCGACCGTGCCCTCGCGGCCGTCACCGGGGGGCAGGAGGCGCAGGCTTTCGGAAATGCGCTGCTGGGTGCGCGGGTGATAGACCCCGACTTCGGGATATTCGATCGGCGCTTCGGCCTTGGTGATCCCGCGGCGGTAGGCGCGCTCGCCCGAGGCGTAGCGGTCGATCAGCGCGCGCACCATCGCCACCACGTTCTCGTCCGAGCCGGCCAGCCAGTATTGCAGGGTGAGGAAATAGGCACGCACGTCCTGCGCGGTGCCCGGAATGAACTTGAGCAGCTTGGGCAGCCGGCGCAACAGTTTCATCTGCCCCTCGGCCGAATTGCCGCCGGGTTTGCCATCCTTGCCCGAACCGCCGCGCAGTTTCTTGAGCAGCGCGAGCGGGCCCTTGGCCGGCGCATCCATGCGGTAGTTGCCCATCTTGGTGAGCCGCACGATCTCGCCCGCCGACATCAGGCACACCATCGCGTCGCAGGCCTCGCGGCGTGCTTCGAGCGCGGGCTGGATCATGCGGATCTGCTCGTCGAGGAAGATCATCGTGGTGATGACGATGTCGGCTTCGGCAATGGCGGCGTTGACCCGCGCCAGCTCGGCCGGATCGCTGCCCCATTCCGAGGCCGCGTGCAGCGACAACAGGATGTTGTCTGCCGCCAGTTCCGCCTCGGCGCGGCCCACGGCGCCCTTGAGGTGATTGTCGAGGGTCACGATCACAACCCGCACAACAGCGCGGGGATCAACAACAGAAGCAGAGGGGATGCTACCGTGCATAATGCGCCTTCGCGTCGTAAAGTGTCTCAAGGTCGATCGCGCTGCGTCCCTCCAGAGCAGCGAAATTCTCGGTGTTGCGGCGGGCCTTGCCGCGGACGAAGAACGGGATTTTCCTGAGCTCGCGCTCGGCCTCGGCGGTCCACTGCGGAGCGCCGGGGGTGGCCGGAGCTGCGGGCGTGGCAGGCGCGGTTTCGGGCGCAGCCTCCGCCAGCGCGACCGGCTCGTGCTCGTCCGCCGTCACGCTGCGGGCCATGGCCCGCGGGGAATGGGCGGCCAGATGGCTCGGGCCATGCTCGTCGGCGAATTCGAAATCGTCGCGGAACATGGTGAGCAGGTGCTCTTCGAGGCCCATCACCAGCGGATGCACCCAGGTGTCGAAGATCACGTTGGCACCCTCGAAGCCCATCTGGGGCGAGTGGCGCGCGGGGAAATCCTGCACATGCACCGGAGCCGAGATCACCGCGCAGGGCAGGCCGAGCCGCTTGGCGATGTGGCGTTCCATCTGGGTGCCGAGCACCAGTTCGCAGGCGGCCGCGGCAATCGCGTCCTCGACCGCGAGGTGATCGTCGGTGATCAGCGGCTCGACCCCGCAACGCGCGGCCTCCGCCCTGATTTCGCGGGCGAATTCGCGGTTGTAGCAGCCGAGGCCGCAAACCTCGAAGCCGAGCTCCTCGCGGGCGATGCGGGCGGCGGCGACGGCGTGGGTGGCGTCACCGAAGATGAAGACGCGCTTGCCGGTCAGGTAGGTCGAATCGACCGAACGTGACCACCACGGCATCCGGGAAGAGGTGTCGCCGAGGGCAGGCGTGGGATCTGCACCTGCCAGCTCGGCGACGTCGGCGATGAAGGAGCGGGTTGCTCCCACGCCGATAGGGACGGTCCGCACCGCGGGTTGAGCGAAAGTGCGCTCAAGCCAGCGGGCGGCCTCATCTGCGATTTCGGGGTAGAGGACGATGTTGAAGTCGGCGGCGCCGATCCGGCCAATGTCCTGCGGGGTAGCGCCCAGCGGGGCGACCAGATTGATCTCGACACCCAGCGTATCGAGAATCTTGCGGATCTCGACCAGATCGTCGCGGTGGCGGAAGCCGAGCGCGGTCGGGCCGAGGATATTGGCGCGGGCCTTGCGGCCTTCGCGCGGGGGTCGCACCACCGACTTGTCGGCCAGCGTGCGGACGATCTGGTAGAAGGTCTCTGCCGCGCCCCAGTTTTCCTTGCGCTGGTAGCTCGGCAGTTCGAGCGGGATCGCGGGGCAGGGCAGGCCCATCGCCTCGGCGAGGCCGGCCGGATCGTCCTGGATCAGTTCGGCGGTGCAGGACGCGCCGACGATGATGGCCTGCGGATTGAACCGCGCCACCGCCTCGCGCGCGGCATCCTGGAAGATCTGCGCGGTATCCTTGCCCAGATCGCGCGCCTGGAAGGTGGTGTAGGTGACCGGCGGGCGCTTGCCGCGCCGTTCGATCATCGTGAACAGCAGGTCGGCATAGGTATCGCCCTGAGGTGCGTGCAGGACATAGTGCAGCTTTTCCATCGCTGTCGCGACCCGCATGGCCCCCACGTGGGGCGGCCCTTCATAGGTCCAGACAGCCAGCTGCATCGCCCTAGACCTCCAGCATGTCCCGGCGCCGCAGCGGCCGGGCAAAGAGTTCGGCGAGATCCGCGGCCTGGTCGAAACCGTGGATCGGCGAGAAGACGAGTTCGATCGCCCACTTGGTGGTGAAGCCCTCGGCTTCGAGCGGGTTGGCAAGGCCAAGGCCGCAGACGGTGATGTCGGGCCGGTCTTCGCGCACGCGATCGAGCTGGCGCTCGACGTGCTGGCCTTCGGACAGGCGCACGTCGGCGCCGAAGCGGTCAAGCTCGCGGGCGAGGTGGGCGCGGTGGAGATAGGGGGTGCCGATCTCGACCAGCTCCATCCCCAGCTCGTCCTGCAGGAACCGCGCGAGCGGCACTTCGAGCTGCGAATCGGGCAGAAAGCTGATGCGCTTGCCTTCCAGCTGCGGGCGCAGTTTGGAGAGCGCGATGCGGGCGCGTTCGCGGCCCGGGGCGACGACGCTGTCAAACAGGCCTGCGTCCACGCCGAATTCGGTGGCAGCGGCGCGCAGCCAGCTGGTGGTGCCTTCCGCCCCGAACGGGAACAGCGCGTCGAGTCGCTTCGCCCCGCGTCCTTCAAGCGCCATCGCGGTCTCGCCGAGGAAGGGCTGGGCCAGCAGGTAGCGGGTATCGGGGCCGACCGCGGGAAGATTGCGGGCGTTGCGCGCGGGCAGGCAGCCGACCCGCGCGATACCCAGCTGCGCGAACAGGCGCAGGAACTGGTCTTCGACGATGTCCGGCAGGCTGCCCACGATCAGCAGCTCTTTGGGCGAGCCGGAGGGCAGGGGCGGCATCACCGGCACGAGTGCGGCGAGGCAGGCATCCTCACCCTGCGTGAAGGTCGTCTCGATCCCGCTGCCCGAATAGTTCAGGATGCGCACGCGGGGCATATGCACCGCACCCAGACGCTGGGCGGCCTTGGCGAGATCGAGCTTGATCACTTCGGACGGGCACGAACCGACGAGGAACAGCGTGCGGATGTCCGGGCGGCGTTCGAGCAGGCGGTTCACCACCCGGTCGAGCTCGTCCTGCGCATCGACCATGCCGGCAAGGTCGCGCTCTTCCATGATCGCGGTGGCAAAGCGCGGCTCGGCGAAGATCATCACTCCCGCCGCGCTCTGGAGCAGGTGGGCGCATGTGCGCGAGCCGACCACGAGGAAGAAGGCGTCCTGCATCTTGCGGTGCAGCCAGATGATCCCGGTCAGCCCGCAGAACACCTCGCGCTGGCCGCGTTCGCGCAGCACCGGGCGCGGATCGCGTCCGGCAGGGTCCGCCGCGGGAGCGGAGAGGGGGGCGCTGCAGCCGTCGAGGAGGGCGGTGCCGCTCACGCAGCGACGGCCATGTCGTGGAGAGGCCGGGTGTCGTTGCCGGCCGGCGCGGATACGACGGCAGCCATGAGCTTCGCCTTGGCCTCGCGCTCGCCTTCAAGCCGCGCCATCCGCAGTTTCCAGATGAACTGACCGGCGTTGATCGCGTAGGCCCCATAGGCAGCCAGCGCGACAACCAGACGTTCCTGAAGCGTGCCGTAAGCGCCGAACAGCATCACCAGGTACAGGGTGTGCAGCGCGATGACGAGCATCGAGAACACGTCTTCCCAGAAGAAGGCCTTGGCAAACAGATACTTGCCGAAGACAACCTTCTCCCAGATCGCGCCCGTGACCATGATCGTGTAGAGAAACAGCGTCTTGAGGACGAACATGACGTCCGCGGCATATGCGCCTTCGCCGGTATTGAGCGTGCGGATCACCAGCGCGAGGCTGATGATGAAGACCAGAAACTGCATCGGCGCGAGCACACCCTGGATGACGGTCCAGACCGTCTGATCCCGCCGAACCCGCTGTTCGGGGGTATAGAGCGCCCGGCTCTTCCCTCTCTCATGGCCCGCCCCCTTCACCGTGGTGCCGGGTTCGACCGGGGATGCCTGATCCTTCCGAGTCATTCGTGCGTTAGCCTTCTCTCTTGGAGTCGGAGATTACGCGCGTTCCAACATGAGTGTCAACCTGATTGGACGTTTAGTTTTGTTGACGATTTGGCGCACGACGGTAGTGTCGTTTGCGCCCTTTCCGAAAAAGGCGTAGAGAGGATTCGCTGGCTTTCGGGATTACGGCCAAGGGCGCGCTGTCAGGTTGCGCTTACTACCTCCTGCGGAAGGATGTCCGCACGACCTGGGGAGGGTCCGGCGAATGGGAGAATCGAAGGCTTCAAGCATGTTCGGCGCCGGTTCCGCGGTCCTGCGAGGGGTGATTTCCGCCCCGCTCGAACGGGTTCGACGTGCAGCCTCCGGTAACCGCGACGAGGCTCGCGATTCGGTCAATGCCATCATCGAAGGCGAGATCATCCCACGCCTGCTGATGGCCCATCAGGACAGTGACAATCCCGGCAAGTCCCGCCGCAGCCGCCCGATCGCGCCCGAGGATGCCGCCCAGTTCGCCATGCTCCCGCTCCGGCTGGAAGCGGCCTGCCTGCTCGAGGAAGTCGATGCTTTCATTGCCGAAGGCTCCAGTGTCGAGACCATCTGCCTCGATCTGCTCGCCCCCGCCGCGCGCATGCTGGGCGAAATGTGGGATCGCGACGAATGTGATTTCATCGATGTCACCATGGGCCTGTGGCGCCTGCAGGAAGTGATGCGCGAGATCGCCGCGCGCTCGCCCGCCGATCTGCCTTCGCTCAATGTTCCGCGCTCTGCGCTGTTCTCGCCGATGCCGGGCGATCACCACAATTTCGGGACGATGATGATCGAGGAAGTGTTCTCGCGCGCCGGCTGGCAGAGCGAGGCGCTGGTCAAGCCGGATCGCCGCGAATTGCTCGATCGCCTGTCCCAGCGGCCCTTCGACCTGGTAGGATTGACGCTTGCGCGCGATTGTCCTAGCGCGGCGCTTTCCAACCTCATCAAGGCGATGCGCAATGCATCGGCCAATCCCAAGATTGCCGTTCTGGTCGGCGGACGCATGATCAACGAAAACCCGGGCATGGTTCAGGACGTCGGTGCAGACGGGACGGGTGCCGATGCACTCTCCGCGCTCGATGTGGCCGAATCCCTAGTGAAGGTCTCCCCGCTCAGCAGCCAGCACCGGCGATAGGTCCGGCCCGCCATGCTCACCCGCAAACACAGTATCGACGGCAAGCATCCCTTCGAAAGGGCGACGGACCTGTTCCAGTCGCTCGATGCCGATGCCGCGATGAAGCTGGCGATGGTGGCAGGCGATGTCACGCTGGTCCTCGACGACACCGGCACGATCCTCGATGCGGCCTTCGATCCGCGCGAGTTCCCGGCCTTTGCAGGCTGGGTCGGGAGCAACTGGATCGAGACTGTGACCGACGAAAGTCGCCCGAAAATCATGGAGATGCTGGCTGCCGCACGGCGCGGGGAGGTGCAGCACTGGCGACAGGTCAACCATCCCACTCGCGATGGCGAGGTGCCGATCCGCTATGCCGTGCTGAGCGTCAATGGCGGCACGCACCGGATCGCCTTCGGGCGCGATCTGCGCGAAGCGGGCAAGCTCCAGCAGCGCCTGTTGCAGGTGCAGCAATCGCTCGAACGCGACTATCTCAGGATGCGTCAGCTCGAAGCGCGTTACCGGATGCTGTTCGAGCGTTCGACCGAGGCGGTGCTGATCATCGAGGCGGCATCCTTGCGTATCCGCGAGGCCAATCCGGCCGCGCACACGCTGGTCGGCGCGCGGGCCGGCAGCCTTGCGGGCAAGAAGCTGCCGAGCGTGCTCGACAAGAGTTCGCATGATGCGGTTCAGGCGCTTGTGGGCGCGGCGCTGGTGTCCGACACGGTCAGTCCGGCGCGCATCCGCCTGTCACGCGGGGCGCGCGACGTGATGGTGTCGATCACCGGTTTCACTCAGGATCGCGGGCAATATCTGCTCGTCAGGCTGGTGCCGGCCACCGAGCGGATGGCCCCTCCGGCCTCGCCGGTGCTCGAACTGGTCGACCAGATGCCTGATGCCTTCGTTGTGGCCGATGCCAACCTCGATATCGTCACCGCCAACGCCGCCTTTGTCGAGCTGCTGCAGGCCGCCAGCGTCGACCAGCTGCGCGGACGGCACCTGTCGGAATCGATCGGCCGTCCCGGGATCGACCTTGATCTGATCGAAGGCCAGATCGACCAGCACGGCGCGGCGCGCAATGTCAGCACGGTGCTGCGGACCGGCCATGATGTCGAAGGCGAACCGGTTGAACTATCAGCGGTAAGGACCAGCGGGGATGATCCTTACTATGCCTTCGTGATCCGCCCTATCGGCCGCCGTCTGCGCGATCTGCCGCCCGGTTCGCAGGATCTGCCGCGTTCGGTGGAGCAACTGACCGAGCTGGTCGGCCGCATGAGCCTCAAGGACATCGTGCGCGAGAGCACCGATCTGATCGAGCGGCTGTGCATCGAGGCGGCGCTGTCCTACACCTCGGACAACCGCGCCTCGGCCGCTGAAATCCTCGGCCTTTCGCGCCAGAGCCTCTATTCCAAGCTGCATCGCTACGGGCTCGGCAATCTCGCCGGCGACAACGACTAGCCGCGCGCAACGACCACCGGACGACCCCCCGACGACCCGCGCACGGGCCGGCAACGGCACGACCGGATGCGCGCCTGCCGGACATCCGCAGCAAGCCCCTGAAATCTGCCCCTGAAAGGCCGATTGACATGGCCCGATTTGACACCCCGTTCCAACGAAGAGAGAAAAACCGGGCAGGAATCCACTTTGTCCGGAATCCATGTGTCAAAATAAATTGACGCTTCCGTTTGTCAGGCATAGCCTGACTTTATGGAACAATCGGTGCCTACGACTCGCTCCGCGCCCGTTCCCACGGCGCGCCCGGCTCCCCCGCCGCATTCGGGCCTGCGTCCGCGTGATGTCCTGCAACTCCTCAAGCCGATCACCTGGTTTCCGCCGATGTGGGCCTTCATGTGCGGCGCGGTCTCCTCCGGCGCCGGGCTGGAGGGGCGCTGGTGGTTCGTTGCGGGGGGCGTGCTGCTGGCAGGGCCGCTGGTGTGCGGCACTTCGCAGGCCGTGAACGACTGGTTCGATCGCCATGTCGATGCCATCAACGAGCCCGATCGCCCGATCCCCTCGGGCCGCATCCCGGGGCGCTGGGGGCTCTATATCGCGATTATCATGAGCCTGATTTCGGCCGGCGTGGGCTGGCTGCTCGGCCCGATCGTATTCGGCGCCTCGCTGGTTGGCCTCGCCTTTGCCTGGGCCTATTCCGCACCGCCGCTGCGCTTCAAGGCCAACGGCATGGTCGGCCCGCTGGTGTGCGGGCTGACCTACGAGGGCCTCAGCTGGTTCACCGGCGCTGCCGTGATGCTCGGCGCGATGCCGTCGGTCGAAGTGGTGCTGATCCTGTTCATGTATTCGCTGGGCGCGCACGGCATCATGGTGCTCAACGATTTCAAGGCGGTCGAAGGTGACCGCCAGGCCGGGCTGACCTCGCTGCCGGTGACGATGGGTGTGGAACACGCCGCGCGGTTCGCCTGCACCACCATGGCCTCGCTCCAGATCGTCGTGATCGCGCTGCTGGCGCTGTGGGGCTACGGCCTCTCGGCGCTGATCGTCACCGGGGTGCTGGTGGCGCAGATTGCCGCCATGCCGCGCCTGATCCGCGATCCGGCCGGGCAGGCGCCATGGTACAA
>CAZQOO010000010.1:39461-46400 GCA_964594845.1 uncultured Porphyrobacter sp.
GGCCGGCCGCTGTGGGGCCACGGCTCTGATCGGTCGGCGGCCAAGGGCGGCAACAGCCGCACCTTGTGGATCGTCGGGGGCGTCGCGCTGCTGGCGGCAGCCTCGCTGCTGGCGACGCAGGCAACGCTGATGCTTGATAGCGCCCCGACGCTCGGCTTCACGCTGGCGGTGATCGCCTATACCCTGATCGGCGCGGGCGTGGGCGCGGGCGGCACTTCGGCGCTGGCGCTGCTGGCGAGCGGGGTCGCCCCGCAACGGCGCGCGGCGGGCGCGGCGGTGACATGGATCATGATGGTGGCCGGCATCGTCGCCTCGGCGATCACGGTCGGCAAGCTGATCCAGCCCTTCTCGCCCGAGCGGCTGTTGACGGTGGCGGGCGGCCTTGCGCTGGTGATGGTGACGCTGACGGCGCTCGCGACCTTCCGGCTGGAGCGGCAGGCGGGCCAGTTCGGCCACGCGGCCGAGGGCGGGGCGGCCCCCGATTTCGGCGCGGCGATCCGCGAGATCTGGCACGAGACGGCGGCGCGGCGCTTCACCATCTTCATCTTCGTCTCGATGATCGCCTTCTCGATGCAGGATCTGATCCTCGAACCCTTTGCCGGCCTCGTGTTCGGCCTCGCGCCGGGCGAATCGACCCAGCTCGGCGGGCAGCATCAGGGCGGTATCCTGCTCGGCATGATCATTACCGGGATCGGTGGCAGCGCCTTCACCGGCAAGCGGCCCGATGGGTTGCGCGCCTGGGTGATCGGCGGGTGCCTGCTTTCGGCCGTGGGATTGGGCGCGCTCGGACTGGCGGCTGTCAACGGCCCGCCGTGGCCGCTCGGGGTGAACGTGTTCGTCCTCGGCCTCGGCAACGGTGTGTTCGCGGTCGCGGCGATCGGGGCGATGATGGGGCTGGCGGGCGCAGGCGAGACCACGCGCGAAGGCGTGCGGATGGGCGTGTGGGGCGCAAGCCAGGCGATCGCCTTCGGGCTCGGCGGGCTGACCGGCGCGGTCGGGGTCGATCTGGCGCGGCGGATGCTCGGGAATGACGGCGCGGCCTTCCAGCTGGTGTTCGGTCTCGAAGCGGCGGCCTTCGTGTGCGCCGCAGTGCTGGCGATCAAGGCGACAGGCGCGGCAGCGGTGCGTGCAAGCGCCACGCAGGACAAGAGGGAAGAGGTCTACGCATGAACCAGACAATCTATGATGCCGTGGTGATTGGCGGCGGCCCTTCCGGAGCGACCGCGGCGACCGATCTGGCGCTGGCCGGCCATTCGGTGCTGCTGATCGAGCGCGGCGGGCGGATCAAGCCCTGCGGCGGCGCGATCCCGCCGCGCCTGCTCGCCGATTTCGACATTCCGCAATCGCTGCTGGTCGCCAAGGCGCGCTCGGCCCGCATGATCGCGCCTTCGGGCCGGGCGGTCGACATGCCGGTGGGCGAGATCGGCTATGTCGGCATGGTCGATCGCGACGAGTTCGACGAATGGCTGCGCGAGCGTGCCCGCCATTCCGGCGCGGAACGCCTCACCGCCACCTTCGAGAAGATCGAGCGCGATGACGAGGCGCATCCCATCGTCACCTTCCGCCGCACGCGCGGCGGGCCGATCGAGGGCGTGCGCGCGCGCGTGGTGATCGGGGCCGACGGGGCGCGCTCGGCGGTCGCCAAGCAGTGCCTGCCGGATGCCGAGCGGGTGCCTTGCGTCTTCGCCTATCACGAGATCATCAAGTCGCCCGACCAGAACACCGAGGCTTTCGACGCCTCGCGCTGCGACGTGTTCTACCAGGGCCGGCTCTCGCCCGATTTCTACGCCTGGGTGTTCCCCCATGGCGAGACCGCGAGCATCGGGGTGGGCAGCGCCAACAAGGGCTTCTCCCTGCGCGGCGCGATTGCGACAATGCGCGACGATCTCGGGCTCGATCGCTGCGAGACAGTGCGGCGCGAGGGCGCGCCGATCCCGCTGAAGCCGCTGAAGCGCTGGGACAACGGCGCAGACGTGATCGTGGCGGGCGATGCCGCAGGAATCGTCGCCCCGGCCTCGGGCGAGGGGATATACTACGCCATGGTCGGCGGGCGGCTGGTGGGCGAGGCGGCGGCCGCCTTCCTGCGCACCGGCGAGGCCAGGCAGCTGCGCACCGCGCGCAAGCGCTTCATGCGCGAGCATGGCCGGGTGTTCTGGATCCTCGGGATCATGCAGTATTTCTGGTATTCGTCCGACAAGCGCCGCGAACGCTTTGTCACCATGTGCGACGACAAGGACGTGCAGGAGCTGACCTGGCAGGCCTACATGCACAAGAAGCTGGTGCGCGCCAAACCGATGGCGCACGTCAAGATCTTCCTCAAGGATACCGCGCACCTGCTAGGCTTGAGGCCCGCAACGCGCTAAGTCGTGTTCGTATGAGCCGAATGATGATCCTGCCGGTGAGCGTGGCGACCGTCGCGGCGCTGTGCGTGGCGGCGCTGGGCGCGACCATCACCGATCTCGGTCCGTGGTATCAGGCGCTGGTGAAGCCCGACTGGAATCCGCCCGACGTGATGTTCCCGATGGGCTGGACGCTGATCTATGCGCTGATCACCATTTCGGCCATCACCGCATGGCGCGCGGCGCCGACATCGGCGGTGTCGGAATGGGTGATCGGGCTGTTTGCGCTCAACGGTTTTCTCAACATCACCTGGAGCCTGATCTTCTTCCGGATGCAGCGCCCAGACTGGGCCTTCATCGAGCTGGTCCTGCTGTGGCTCTCGATCATCGCGCTAATCATCTATTGCGGCCGCTTCTCGCGCACCGCGGCGGCGCTGCTGGTGCCCTACCTGGCGTGGGTGAGCTTTGCCGGCGCGCTCAACTGGGCGGTGGTCGATCTCAACGGCCCCTTCGGTTGATCCGGGGGCTGGGCGAGGGGCAGGGACGGCGATGATGGCCTGGCTGTTCGCCTCCGGCCACGCGGCCGATGTCATCCTTGCCGTGCTCCTTGCCGAGGGTCTGTGGCTGCGCTGGCGACGGCGCTGGGGCTGGAGGCAAGTGCTCGGCCTGCTTGGCCCCGCCGCCTTGATTGTGCTCGGCCTGCGCGCGGCAATGACGGGTGCGGACTGGTGGTGGATCGCCCTGCCGCTCGCCGCCTCGCTCCCGCTTCACCTGATGGATCTGCGCAGCCGGCTGGCTGCACGCCCTCCGGCCTGAGCGCGGCTGCCTCCGCCAGCCAAAAGAAAACCCGGCCGGGCCGCTCGGGCCAGGCCGGGTTTCTGTCGCCCGCCGCAAGGGCAGGCAGTGCCGGTACTTACTCGGCAGCGTCCTGAGTGAACTGGAGCGCACCGCTCGAATCGTAGTGGATGGTATCGGGAGCGTAGTAGTGTTCCTGCGCCCACAGGTACCAGTTGTCCACGACCGTGCCGGTGATCAGGATGCCGATCCCGCCGGTCAGCGTGGTCAGCACCGCAAACCACCAGGCCCAGCGGTGGATCGATTCGAAGGTGGCGTTGAAGCCCATCACCCAGCGCCAGAACAGCGCGCCGCGCTCAGCGGCGGTACCCCGGTCGGTGATCTGTTCGATCTCGCGCTCGCCGCCGTAACGGCCCAGCGCCAGAATGGTCGCCCCGTGCATCGCGAACAGCACCGCCGACCCGTAGAGGAAGACGATCGAGAGCGCGTGGAACGGATTGTAGAACAGGTTCCCGTAGACCAGCGAGAAGTTGTTGGTCCAGTCGAGGTGGCTGAAAATGCCGTAGGGCACGGCCTGCGACCAGTCGCCCATCAGCATCGGACGGATGAAGCCCAGCACCAGGAACAGCCAGATCGCCGAGGCAAAGGCCCAGGGAATGTGCATCCCCATACCGAGCGCCTTGGCCCGGTAGTAGGTGCGCGCCCACCAGGTCAGCACCGCGATGGTCAGGAATGCGCCGGTGATGATGAACCAGCCACCCTTGTCCAGCGGAACGAACGGGCTGAAGCCGTATTCCGGCCCCGGAGGATTCAGCGAGAGCCAGAAGAACTCGCGCATGAAGGTCTGCGGGGACCAGCCGGCCTGGGCCCAGAAGTTGAGCCCGATGATCATGATCGCCGCGCCGCCGAAGGCGAGGCTGATCATGCCCAACCAGCCGAGATAGATCGGGCCGAGCTGGGCCTGACCGATCTTGCCCAGCCAGTGGTTGTGTCCGACGAGGGCAAGGCGCGCCTCGCTCCCGTCGAGGTGCGGGACGCCCATTTCGGGCGGCCCTTGCACTTGCACCTGGGTGAAGATGTTTTGGTATGTCGCCATGGTTCAGGTGCTCCTTACGACCAGATCGGGATCTTCTTCCAGAAATCCCAGAATTCGATCCAGCTGCCGACATACAGAGTGCCGGAAATGACGATGCAGATGGCGCTCCAGAACGCGGCAGAAAGCGCGAGGAAGAGCCCCACCCGGTGAATGCCGAGCGTGCCGACCGAATAGCCGATGAAGTCACGGAAATAGGTGTCTTCATATTCCGGCGATTTGACGTCGGTGCCGCCGGTCGGGTTGACCGCCGACAGGACAAGGCCGCCGTGCAGGGCGAGCGCGAGGCAGTTCGTGAAGAAGAACGTGATCGCGAGCATGTGCACGGGATTGTAGTGGAAGTTCCCGAAGGCGTAGCCCACGTTCGAGACCCACACGAGGTGCGTCCAGATGCCGTAGGGGAAGCCGTTGGCCCAAGCGCCCATCCACATGGGACGGATCACGTTCAGGGTGACATAGGCGAACACGGCGACGCTAAAAGCGATCGGGACGTGGTAACTCATGCCCAGCTTGCGCGAGATTTCTGCCTGACGCATCACCCAGGAGCCGAAGGCAACGACGGCGCAAATGGTGATGACCTGCCAGTATCCGCCTTCCCTCAGGGGAGCGAAGGCGAGCCCGTACTCGACCGGCGGTGGGTTGATCGAGATCAGCCACGGGTTGAGGGTCGGACCCTGGGTCGCGGCGGCGAAAATCAGCGCCGTGCCAAGCAACGCCGCGATTGCCGTCGTCACTCCGAAGAATCCGACATAAAACGGCCCGACCCAGAAGTCGAAAAGGTCGCCGCCGATCAATGTGCCACCGCGTACGCGGTATTTCCGCTCGAAACTAAGGAGCGCCATAGGTCCATCCTCCCCGCCGCAAGGGCGGGTGCTATAGGTTGTTCGACAAGTGTTAGGAGGCAGGCAGGCGAACCTGCCCCCTCACATTTCGAGCAGGACTATCCCGCCGCCGGAGCTTCCGACGATTCGATAGCGGCCTGAGCCGGCGCGGGTGCGCCGGGAGCGCGCTCGAGCCAGTTGTAGCGATCCGTGCTGAGCAGCAGGAAGTGGATGGTGAAAGCCAGCACGGCGAGACCCACATGCAGGGCCACGAGAGCGCGGCGGATGTCAAAGTAGAACCAGATTCTCCACATGGGAAAATTCCTTTCGTGAACCGTTCAGAAGATTGCGCCGCCTGCACCGTGCAGGCCACGCGAGATCGTCACGGAATTAGAGCCAGGGCTTGTAGGCCCACAGGAGGGCATGAGCGACCAGAGCGATCGCAACATAAAGGACGAAAGTCCCCATGAAGCCCTTGTGGATTTCCTGTGCCTCTTCAGGCGTCAGGTGAGTTCCGATACGTTCGTTCATCGGGTTGTCTCCGTTCAGTTGGGTGGAAATGGGAACCCGAAGGCCCCCGTCGGCATCCCCGCGTGATCCCCCACGTGGATTGGAGCGCCCCCTCGAAAGGGGCATGGGCTTGTGCCGGCACGGTGATGCTCCGCGCCGGCGACAAAAGGTTGGTGGGACAGGCGACCACGCCGGTCATGCGCCTGCCCCTTCCAGCAGCGCCTCTTCGAGGCAGTCTGCCGTGACGATATCGTGTCCGCGCTGGCGCGCGGTCCGTTCGGCCGCATCGCGCAGCCGCTTGGCGGCGGAAATGCGGATCAGCACCGGCTGGGCTTCGACCAGACTGTCGAGCCGCGCCTTGGCGTCGTTGTCCCAGGTCAGCTCGGTCAGATTGCGCGCCGGGGTCTTGTCGACCTTGTCCATCTCGGTGGCGAGCGGGAGGATGTGGAACAGCGCGTCGAACAGCGCATTGCACACTTCCTGCACCAGATAGGTCGCGCCCGAATAGCCCATGAAGGGCGTGCCGGTGTGCCGCCTGATCGCCGCGCCCGGGAAGCTGGCCGGGATATACATCCCCCGCGCCCCGCATTCGGCCATGTACATCCGCTCGTTGTAGCTGCCGAACATCACCAGCGGCGGGTTGGCATGGATCGCGGCGCGCACCTCGTCGTTCTTGGGCTTCACCCCCGCGCAGCGCGAGAAGGCGAAGTTGCAGGGCAGGCCCATGTCGCCTTCGAGGAAGTGGCGAATGCCGCGCGCGTAGGTCTCGTTGGCGACGATGCCGAAGCTCGCCGTGCCGAAGAAATCCTGCGTGACCGAGCGCCACAGGTCCCACAGCGGCTTGATGGTGGTGTGCTTCTCGCGCTCGATGAAGGGTTCGGGATCGAGGCCCAGCTCGGCACCCAGCGCGCGCAGGAACTTGGTGGTCTGCGACAGGCCGACAGGGGCCTGGAAATAGGGCCGCTCCAGCGTCTCGCACAGGTTGCGGCCATATTCGCGGTACATGCAGACATTGGCGTCGCTGGTGGCGAGATCGCGGATGTCGGCCAGATGGCTGCCGAGCGGGAACACCATGCCCACTTCAGCGCCGATGCCTTCGATCAGGCGGCGGATCTCGGCGAGATCGGAAGGCATGTTGAACATGCCGTAAGCCGGGCCAATGATGTTCACGACCGGCTTTTCGCCCTCTTTGCGCACGCGCTTCTCGGGCATCTTCTTGGGCCCGAATTCGGTCCACAGCCAGGTCAGCGCACGGTCGGCCGACTGCCATTGATCTTCATCGATGGTGCGCGGCAGGAAGCGCTTGATGTTGGTGCCCTCGGGCGTGACACCGCCGCCGATCATCTCGGCGATCGAGCCGGTGACCACCACGCTGGGCAGT
>CAZQOO010000011.1:0-13245 GCA_964594845.1 uncultured Porphyrobacter sp.
ATGTGTTAGGCATGCCGCCAGCGTTCGTTCTGAGCCAGGATCAAACTCTCAAGTTGTGTCACACACCAAACCGGCATGGGGATAACCCCACCCGCCAGCATGGCATGAGCTGCAAGGAGCCGATACCTGCACTGTCAAACGTAATGGATACGAATGAACATGCTTGCCATCCGGGTGGGCGTGGTGCCCGAACTCGGATGTGGCTATCGGCTTGAGTTAACCGGTTACCGGAGCCTTGAGGTCCCCGGACCGGGCGCCGTCGCCCACATGTCCCTTCATCAAAAACCAACAATGTCAAAGAGCCGCCAGACAGAAATGGCGGACAGCGCTTGGTTCCCCGATTTACACCGGGGGACCGGCTATCCGAATTTGTTGGCGACCGAGCGTTGCGGTGGCGGTGGAAGCCGTCAGCGCCGCGTCGGTGGAGCCCATCTATGAGCGCTTCGTGATTCGGTCAACGCCTTTTTGCAATTTTATTTCAGGGGCGCGCAAGAATGGCAGATTTTTCCATTTTCACAGTGGGTTAGAATGCGAAAAAGGCGCTCCGACAGCCCTGATGCCGGGTTTCAGGAGCCCGAATCCGGTGCTGTGCGGCCCTCTTGAGGGCGGTGAATCGCGGTTCGGGAACGCTGGAGCGGCATTCCCGTGCCGATTGGGGGGTGAATCGGGTTGGACGCCCTGCCCGCCCGACACACCCCGGAATCACGCGCTGACTTGGGGGTGGCCGGATTCGATGGTATTCTGCCTTCCGCGCACGCGCCCTCCATAAGGTGCGGCCATTGGGAGAGAGAGATGCAGGTTCTCGCGTTCCGTCGGCTGGCCCTCGCCGCTGTCCCCGCCGCTCTTGCCGCTGGCGCCATCCCCGCCGCCGCGCCTGCCACCGCGCGGACCACGATTGCCTCGGCCCAGGCCCCAGCGCCCGCGGCCGACCCTGCGCTGATCGATCCGGCCGCCGCCGAAGTCCTCGCGCTGGAGGAAGACCGCAACCGCCGCATGACCGTTCCGGTGCGGATCGACGGCAGCGGCCCCTACGACTTCATGATCGACACCGGCAGCCAGGCCACCGCCGTCACCCGCGAGATCAACACCCAGCTGGGCCTTCGCCCGGCCGGCACCGCAATGCTGGTGGGCATGGCCAGCCGCCGCGCGGTGGAGCTGGTCGAGGTCGCGCGGCTCGATATCGGCAGCCACACCATCTCGGGGTTTTCCGCCCCGGTGCTTGAGCGCGAGCACGTCGGCGCGGATGGTATCGTCGGGCTGGATTCGCTGCAGGACTTCCGGGTGATGCTCGACTTCCGCGAGCAGACCATCGCGCTCGAGGATACCCGCGAGAAGCGTGACGCCAGCCGCCGCGGGTTCGAGATCGTGGTGCGCGCGCGAGCAAAGTTCGGCCAGCTCCTGATCACCGATGCCGTGGTCGAAGGGGTCCGCGCCACCGTGATCATCGACACCGGCGCGCAGACCAGCCTTGCCAATAACGCCCTGCGTGAACGCATCCGCACCAAGCGCGCCGCGGAAGTCACCACCACCGACGTCAATGGCGTCGATCTCGTCGGGCAGATGTCGCTGATGCGCACGCTCACGATCGAGGGTCTGTCGCTTACCAATGTCCCGCTCACCTTTGCCGATACCCCTGCGTTCGAGGCGCTGGGTCTGCAGGACACGCCGGCGCTCTCGCTCGGGATGCAGCATCTGGCGCTGTTCGACCGGGTGGCGATCGACTTTGCCAACCGCCGGGTGCTGTTCGACGTGCCACCCGATGTGGCGCGGGCCATGCGCGGGAGCCGCATCCGGGGTATTCGCACGCCTCTATAGCCAGGCGGCGCGCCTCGCGCCTTGCGCACCGGGCCTGCTGCGCCCACATGGGTCGCCATGCCGCCCGACAGCCAGCAACCCGCCGATCCCGACAAGAAGAGCCGCGATGTAGAGAGCTGGCCGACGCTCAAGCGCTTCCTGCCCTATCTCTGGCCGCGGGATAACCCGCAGCTGCGCATCCGCATCGTGGCGGCGCTGGCGCTGGTGCTGGTGGCCAAGGGTGTCACGCTGGCCCTGCCTTTTGCCTATAAGGGTGCCGTCGATGCGATGGCGGCCACCGGCAGGGTCGATGAAGGGCTGATGGTCGCGCTCGCCTTCGTGGCGGCCTATGCGCTGGGGCGCTTTGCCGCCGTCGCCTTCGACAACCTGCGCAACATCGCCTTCGAGCGCGTGGGACAGGTCGCCACCACCAATCTGGCCGAGGACGTGTTCCACCGGCTCCACCGCCTGTCCCTGCGCTTCCATCTGGCGCGGCGCACCGGCGAGGTCACCAAGATCATCGAGCGCGGCACCAAGAGCATCGACCAGATGCTCTATTTCCTGCTGTTCAACATCGGCCCCACCATCATCGAGCTGATCGCCGTGGGCGTGATCTTCTACGTCAAGTTCGGGATCGAGCTGGTCGCAGCGACTGCGCTGACTGTCATCGCCTATGTCTGGGTGACCCGCGCGATCACCGAATGGCGCACCAAGCTGCGTCGCGAGATGAACGATCTCGACGGCAAGGCGCTGCACCGCGCAGTGGATTCGCTGCTCAACTTCGAGACCGTGAAATACTTCAACGCCGAACAGCGCGAGGAGGCCCGCTACGCGCAGGCCGCGCGGGCCTATGCCGAAGCCGCGATCAAGTCCGAAAACTCGGTCGGCCTGCTCAACATGGCGCAATCGGTCATCACCAATGCGCTGGTGGGCGCGGCGATGGCCTATACCGTGTGGGGCTGGAGCACCGGGGCAATGACCGTGGGCGATCTGGTGCTGGTCAATTCGCTGCTGATCCAGCTGTTCCGCCCCCTCGACGTGCTCGGCTGGGTCTACCGCACGATCCGGCAGGGGCTGGTCGACATGGCCGAGATGTTCCGCCTGATCGACACCGACATAGAAGTGAAGGATGTGCCGGGCGCGCCCGCACTGATCGTGCGCACTCCCACGGTGGTGTTCGACAATGTCACCTTCGGCTACGAGCCGGGGCGCACCATCCTGAACGGCCTCAGCTTCGAGGTGCCGGCCGGCTCCACCACCGCGATTGTCGGGCCTTCGGGCGCGGGCAAGAGCACCATCGGGCGCCTGCTGTTCCGCTTCTACGATCCGCAGGGCGGGCGCGTGCTGGTCGGGGGCGAGGATATCGCCAAGGTGACGCAGGATTCCTTGCGCGCGGCGATCGGGATCGTCCCGCAGGATAGCGTGCTGTTCAATGAAAGCCTCGCCTATAATATCGCCTACGGGGCGGAAGGCGCGGACATGGGCCGGGTGGAGCAGGCCGCCCGCGATGCCGCGCTGATGCCGCTGATCGGCCGACTGCCCGACGGCTTCGAGACGATGGTGGGCGAGCGCGGGCTGAAGCTCTCGGGCGGGGAGAAGCAGCGCGTCGCCATCGCCCGCACCCTGGTCAAGAACCCGCCGATCCTGCTGCTGGACGAAGCGACCAGCGCGCTCGACACCCGCACCGAGCAGGAGATCCTTGGCACGCTGAAGCGGCTGGAAGAAGGGCGCACCACCATCGCGATTGCCCACCGCCTGTCGACCATCGCGGATTCGGACAACATTCTGGTGCTCGATCACGGAAGGCTGGCGGAAAGCGGCACCCACACCGCACTGCTGGCCAAGGCCGGGCTCTATGCCGAGATGTGGTCGCGCCAGCAGAGCGAGCAGCGCGGCGACATCGCCGTGGCCAGCGAAGCGGCGGAGTAGCCCCCGGGGCGCGGCATTGCGCGACATTGCGCGGCATTGCTCTGGGCCCTGCGGCTGGTTAGTCCTGCTCCCTCAAGCCCCTGCTGCGGGGCCGCTTCCCATGGAGAGAGACCCCCGATGCGTCACGCCCGCCTGTTCGCCCTGCTGCTTGCCACTGCCGCCGTTCCCGTCCCTTTTGCCGCTGCAGCGCAGACAACCCCCGCTGCCCCCGAAGCCCCCGTGGTGCCTCTCCCCGCCGCACTCACTGCCGAACAGATGCCGCCCGTGCCGCTGGCGCTGGCCGAGCAGGCGCGGCCCTATCTCGAAGCACGCGGCGCGGGGTTTGCCGGGTGGGATCCCAACAGCCGCGCCGTGCTGATCACCACCCGCTTCGCCAATGTCAGCCAGCTCCACCGTGTCGCCAAGCCGATGGGCGCGCGCACCCAGCTGAGCTTCGAGGCCGAGCCGGTGCGGGGTTCCTTTGCTCCGGTGAAGGGCGATGTCATCGTGGTGATGAAGGACACGGGCGGGGACGAATACTACCAGCTTTACACCCTCAAGGACGGGCGGCTGGGGCTGCTGACCGACGGCAAGAGCCGCAATTCGATGAACGCGTGGAGCGCCGACGGGCAGCTGGTCGGCTTCACCTCGACCCGCCGCAACGGCGTGGATGCGGATGTCTATGTGATGGACCCGCGCGATCCGGCGAGCGTCAGGATGGTGCATGAAAGCCAGGGCGGCGGCTGGGCGCTGATCGGCTTTGCGCCGGACAAGCGCACCGCCTATCTCGCCGATTACCGGTCGGTGGAGGACGTCGATCTCTACACCCTCGACCTTGCCGGCGGAGCGATGACCGCGATCGGCGATCCGGCCGCCAAGGTTGCCTTCAGCGGCTTCAAGGTCGGCCCTGACGGGACGATCTGGGCAACCAGCGACATCGGCTCGGACTTCCAGCAGCTGGGCCGGCTCGATCCGGCCACCGGGGCCTTCGCCCCGGTCAGCCGCGAGCAATGGGACGTCGACGGCTTCGATCTCTCGGCGGACGGCAAGACCATCGCCTATGTGGTCAACGAGGCCGGATTCGACCGCCTGCGCCTGCTCGATGTCGCCAGCGGCAAGGTAAGACGGGTCGACAGCCTGCCCGCCGGCTCCATCGGCGGCGTGCAGATCGCGCCGTGGGGCGAGATCGGCTTCTCCTTGAACAGCGCCAAGAGCGCGGCCGACGTATGGTCGCTTGACCCCGAGACCATGCAGCTCACCCGATGGACCCGCAGCGAGACCGGCGGGCTTGACGCCAGCGCCAATGTCGAACCGCGCATCGTCACCACGAAGAGCTTCGACGGCCTGGAAGTCTCGGGTCTGCTCTACCAGCCCGATCCGGCCAGGTTCCCGGGCAGGCGGCCGCTGATCGTCAATGTCCATGGCGGCCCCGAAGGCCAGAGCACCGCAGGCTTCATGGGGCGGCTCAACTTCTACCTCAACGAGCTCGGCATAGGGGTGTTCTTCCCCAACGTCCGCGGCTCGACCGGCTATGGCAAGACCTTCGTCAGCCTCGACAACGGGCCGTTCCGGCGCGAGGATTCGGTGAAGGACATGGCCGCGCTGATCGACTCGGTGGCGGCGGACAAGGCGGTGGATGCCGCCCGCATCGGGCTGACCGGCGGCTCCTATGGCGGCTACATGTGCTATGCCGCAGCGGTGCAGCTCAAGGACAGGATCGCCGCCACCCAGTGCACCGTGGCGATCAGCAACTTCGTCAGCTTTCTCGAAAACACCAACCCCTACCGGCAGGACCTGCGCCGGGTGGAGTATGGCGACGAGCGCGATCCGGTGCAGCGCGCCAAGCTGGCCGAGATCAGCCCGCTGACCCGCGTGAACGAGATCACCAGGCCGATGTTCGTCATCACCGGCGCCAACGACCCGCGCGTGCCCAAGTCCGAGGCCGACCAGATGGTCGCCGCGATCCGCGCAAACGGAGGCGAGGCATGGCACCTTGTCGCCGCCGACGAAGGGCATGGCTTCGCCAAGAAGGCCAATTCCGACTACGCCTTCCTCGCCCAGCTGATGTTCTGGCAGGAACACCTGCTCGGCCAGTGACCCATCGCGTCTCGTGCTGTTGGAGACACATGAGACACTGTCCAGAAAGCAAAAAACCCCGCCCCCGAAACCGCGCATGAAAGCCGTCTGGCCAAGGGGGCGGGCCTTGTCATGGCCGCAATACTGCCGCGGCCGGACGGTGTAGGAAAGCGCCCGATCAGGGTCCTGCGCGGGCAGCGAACGCCTTCAGGATAGCCAGCGCCTCCTCGCGCCGGTCCCATGGCACGAACAGGTGATCGTGGTGATACCCTGCCACGACATTGCAGGCGATCCCCGCGCCGGCGAGCGCGCCCGAGACCGCTGCGGTCAGCCCCACACCTTCCAGTGCCGAGTGCACCGTCAGGGTAATGCGCGCGAACGGCGCGCCTGCGCGCTCTCCGGCGACAATCGCGGTTACACCCTCGTCCTCGCGGATCACGGCGAAGGCGTCTGCGGGCGGATCGCCCTCCACCACCACGAAGAACCACGCCCGCGCGTCGAGCACCGGGGCCATGCCCGCCAGCATCGCCGAAAGCTCGCTGACCGGGCCGCCGCCCGTCACAGGATATACTTCGACAGATCGGTATTCCCGGCAAGGCCCGCAAGCCGCGCCTGCACATAGGCGGCATCGATGGTGATCGTCTCGCCCTTGTGGTCCTCGGCCTCGAAGCTGATCTCTTCCAGCAGCCGTTCCATCACCGTCTGCAGCCGCCGCGCACCGATGTTCTCGACGGTGGCATTCACCTGCGCTGCGATGCGGGCGATCTCGGCGATGGCGTCATCGGTGAAGGTGAGCGTCACTTGCTCGGTGCCGAGCAGCGCCTTGTATTGCGCCACGAGATTGGCGCGGGTTTCCGAGAGGATCCGCACGAAATCCGCCTCGGTCAGAGCGCGCAGTTCGACCCGGATCGGCAGGCGCCCCTGCAGCTCCGGGAGCATGTCGGAGGGCTTCGCGACATGAAACGCGCCGCTCGCGATGAACAGCACGTGGTCGGTCTTCATCGGGCCATATTTGGTGGCGACGGTGGTGCCTTCGATCAGGGGCAGCAGATCGCGCTGCACGCCCTCGCGGCTAACGCTGCCGCCGCGCACGTCGGAAACCGCGATCTTGTCGATCTCGTCGAGGAACACGATGCCGTTGGTTTCGGCGTTATGGAGCGCAGCGCGCGCGACATCGTCCTGATCGAGCCGCTTGTCGGCCTCTTCGTCCACCAGCCGGTCCCAGGCATCGGGCACGCGCAGCTTCTGCCGCCGCGTCGCCTTGCGCCCGAAGGCCTTGCCCATCATGTCGCTGAGGTCGATCATCGGCATCGCGCCGGGCATGTTGCCCATGTCGAAGGGGGCGGACGGGCTGTCGGCGACCTCGATCTCGACTTCGACATCGTTCATCGCGTTCTGGGTGATACGCTCGCGGAAGCTGGCGCGGGTCGCTTCGGAGGCGTTCTCGCCCACCAGCGCATTGAGCAGGCGCTGCATCGCGGCTTCCGAGGCCGCCTCGCGCACCTTCTCGCGGCGGCGCTCCTTCTCCAGCCGGATCGCCTCTTCCACCAGATCGCGGGCGATCTGTTCGACATCGCGGCCGACATAGCCGACCTCGGTGAACTTGGTCGCCTCGACCTTGATGAAGGGCGCTTCGGCCAGCTTCGCCAGCCGCCGGCTGATCTCGGTCTTGCCGCAGCCGGTGGGGCCGATCATCAGGATGTTCTTGGGCGTGACCTCGTCGCGCAGGTCGCTGCCTAACCGCTGGCGCCGCCAGCGGTTGCGCAGCGCCACGGCAACCGCACGCTTGGCGTCGGCCTGACCGATGATGTGTTCGTCAAGCGCTGCGACGATCGCCTTGGGGGTGAGGGTCTGGAGGTCGGTGGTGGTCATCGTGTCCCGTATCAGGCTGAAGTCTGATCCCCATGTGGCGAGCGCGCGAGCCGGTTCAAGGCTGCTGTCAGCGGACGCTCCACCAGCACGAAGAACAGCCAGCCTGCCACACAGGTCGCGGCCAGCGCGGAGACGAGGTAATCCCACGCGCCGGGATCGAAGAAAGGCAGGCGTCCCCACAGCCACAGCCAGAACCATGCAAGCGGCACATGCAGCAGATAGATCGCGTAGCTCGCATCACCGGCGCGGTTGACGAGGCCGGTGGCCGGCAGGGCGAGCGGCCCGGCGAGCGCGGCAAAAGCGATCAGCAGTGCGGGCACTGCCGCCCAGAGGACATAGTCGAGGCCCATCATCCCGACATTGTCCGGCGTCGGGGCCAGTGCCGTCACCGCGATCGCCGCCAGCAACGCCGCCCAGCGCAGCCAAACCGGCGCGCGCGATCCCCGGTCGCGCCACAGGGCCAGCACCATGCCGGCGGCAAAGATCAGGATCACCGGCCGGGTTGCGGCATAAAGCGGCGCCGAGATCGGCGGCACCCAGAAGCCTGCCACCGCCGCCACGCCCAGCACAGCGACAACGCCCGCAACCGCCACGTCGCGCCGCCACCCGATCATCAGGCCGAACAGGGCATAGAAAAGCATCTCGTAGAACAGGGTCCAGCCGACCCACAGCACCGGCAAGGGGCGCAGGAATCCGCCCTCCGGCCAGTAGGGAACGAGCATCAGCGACTGCGCGAGCTTGAGCGGATCGACCGGGTGGGGGAACAGGGTCAGGAAGATCAGCACCAGCAGGCCTGTCGCGATCCAGTAGGGCGGCATGATGCGGATCAGCCGGCGCTTCCAGAACGCGCGCCGCGCGCCGCGCCGTCCGAACAGCGGCTTCGAGGACACCACCATGACATAGCCCGAGACGATGAAGAACAGCATCACCGCGATCTGTCCCGCGGCGCCGTCGGTGGGCACAAGGCCCAGCCCGCTGCCGATGTGTTCGGCAAATGCGAAGGCGATATGTCCCGCGGCCACAGTCAGGGCTGCAAGCGCGCGAAGCAACTGGATCGAGGCAATCCTGCCGTCCGGTTCCTGCGCCATCGCTTGCCCCGCTGCCCCCTGCGCGCCCGCCCCGCGCCCGCCACACAGGCGGACCGGATAGGGCTAAACGGTCTCGACGGTCAAATTGCCGTTGGTGAAGACGCAGATTTCGGCCGCGACCGCCATCGCCTTCCTCGCGATGGTTTCGGCATCACCCTCGTAATCGGCCAGCGCACGCGCGGCGGCGAGTGCGAAGTTGCCGCCCGATCCGATCGCGGCGATATCGCCCACCGGCTCCAGCACATCGCCATTGCCGGTCAGCACCAGCAGCGTGTCCTTGTCGGCAACGATCATCAGCGCTTCGAGATTGCGCAGGTACTTGTCGGTGCGCCAGTCCTTGGCCAGTTCGACGCTCGCGCGCATCAGCTGGCCGGAATATTGCTCGAGCTTCTTTTCCAGCCGCTCGAACAGAGTGAAGGCATCGGCGGTGGCGCCCGCGAAACCTGCGATAACCGAGCCGTCGCCGATGCGGCGCACCTTGCGTGCATTGGGCTTCATCACGGTGTTGCCCATCGACACCTGCCCGTCACCCGCAATGACGGTAATGCCGCCGCGCCGGACGCCGATAATGGTGGTGCCGTGCCATGGCACGAGCCCGTGGGCCGAAGGATCGCTTCTCATGAACACGAATATGGCGCGCTGGCGCACAGGATCAAGCGCCGGTCAGTGGCAGCGGCGGACTATGGCCCGCCCGGACCGCCTGCGCCCGGCAGACCGGCGCCGCCAACCTGGCCGATATTGCCGAACAGGTCTTCAAGGAAGCCCCGCTCGCGGCCGAGGGTCGGGGTCTTGTCGCCATCGGGATCGAGATAGACGACCTTGTCGACACCGCTGCGCTCGACCGCGATAACCTTGCCTGCCGCATCGAAGCGCACCGCGAGCACCGAATGCTGGCGGATCTTCGGCCGGGTGAAGGGCCGCTGGCCGGTCACGCTGGAGACGTAGTACCAGGTCGGCGCGCCGAACTGGCTGGTGAAGGTCGGGCGGCCCAGCGCGCCTTCGACCGAGCGCTGGTTGTCGAGCCCGGGCTGGACCACGTCGCTGAGCAGCGGATCGGTGATGTATCCGCGCGATTCGCGGATCGCCGAGCAGGCCGGCAGCAGCGCCGCCACACCCAGCACCAGCCCCGCGCGCACCGCAGCGCGCCGGCAGCGGCTTTCGGGCTTCATTCTCGCCATCTGCGTCAAACTCTGTCCGTCCCGTATCTCTGTCCGCGAAAGGCGGCTGTGTCATATCCCTTGGGTCTTGCGCTTTAAGGGGCTAGGCACAAGCTTGCAACGCACCATCTGCGCGCGGCGGTGGAGCAGCGGGCTTGAACCGCGCTTGAACGCATCCGCGCTTTGTGCGTTTGCGTAAGGTTGCACACCATTGTCCGGCACCCGAAAGGCCCGTTTGTCATGTCCTTCCTCTCCCGACTGCTCGGCACGGCTCCCGACCCGCGCGAGGAGGTGCGCCCGCTGTGGCACCGCGTGGTCGAGCTGGCGCGCGATCCGGCCTACTATGCCGAATGCGGCGTGGCGGATTCGGTCGCTGGACGGTTCGATCTGATCACGGCAGTGCTGAGCGTGGTGATGGTGCGCATCGAGGCTTCCGAACTGCGCGCCGAGAGCGCCCTGCTCGCCGAGCTTTTCGTCGAGGACATGGACGGGCAGCTCAGGGAATTCGGGGTCAACGACGTCGTCGTCGGCAAGCGCGTGGGCAAGCTGATGAGCGTGCTCGGCGGCCGGCTGGGCGCCTATCGCGGGGCGCTCAATGCCGGAGACCGCGAAAGGCTGACCGCGGCCGTCGGCCGCAACGTAACCTTCGCCGAAGGCGCGGACGAGACCGCCAGCGCCGCCGCCGTGGCCGACCGGCTGATGAAGCTGTCCGAGCGCCTCGCCCGCTTCAGCGATGCCGAAATGCTGAAGGCGAGCGCGATCTGGTGAGCACCCCCCTGCCCCCGTCCGAACTCAGCCGCATGATCAAGGCGCGCGCGCTGCCCGGTGCCGCAGTCGTGATCGAAGCCGACGCAGCCGAACGCGCCGCGCTGGCCCGCCGCTTCGGCCTCGGCGCGGTCGAGAGCCTGCGCGCCGAAGTCGCGCTCGAAGCCAGACCGCGCGCGATCCGCGCGACCGGCCGGCTGGTCGCCGCGATCATGCAGCCCTGCGCGGTGAGCGGCGAGGACTTCCCCGTCACCATCGACGAGCCCATCGATCTGCGCTTCGTCGAGGACAGCGCCCGCGCTCTGCCCGACGACGAAGACGCCGAAATCGAACTCGAAGCCGATGACTGCGACGAGATCGAGTTTGCCGGCGAGATGTTCGATCTGGGCGAGGCGGTGGCGCAGACGCTCGGCCTCGCGATCGATCCCTATGCCGAAGGGCCGGATGCCGACGCCGCGAGGCTGGCCGCCGGGATCGTCGCCGAAGGCGAGCAGGAAGGGCCGCTTGCGGCGATGCTGGCAGCGCTGAGGAAGGACTGACCGGCGCCGGGCGGCAAGCCCGCGCGGCCTATTTCCGGCGTGCTCGCGCTGCCGCCCTTGCATCACGCGCCAGCGCGGCAAGGCGCGCCTTGCTCGCAGCCGGTCCGGACAGCGCCGCAACCAGTTCTGCCGTGCGGGTGGTGCCGCGCAGGTAATTGACCGTGACGCGCCGGACGTAGTGGCCAAGCTCGGGCGCGTAATCCCACTCGCGCTGTTCGAGCAGCCGCATGGTGGTGGGCGAATAGCGGTCGCACTTGACGGGGATGGTGTCATAGGTGCCGGCAGCGACGGTGAACTGCTTGGGCCTGGCGGTCTTGCACTCCCACAGGCTGACCGAGCGCTTGACCGAGGCCTGCGGATTGGCCCGCGTCTCGGTGATCACCCGGAACCGCGCCGACTTGCTCTTGCCGATCGGCCACAGCGCATCGGGATTGCCGCGCACCTCGCGCTTGCCGGTGCCGCGTCCGCTGCGCCATTGCAGCACCGGCACGACGAAATTGCGGCTGCGCCGGTAGCTCGATCCGCTCAGGCCGGCCCAGATCAGGCGCTTGCCATCATCGGCGATGACCCGTTCGACCCGTCCGTCGGAAAAGATGAAGGCATCGCCCCGCTGGTAGCGCGGCATTTCGACAGGCGCGACGAAGGCGGCGGCAGCGAGCAGGCCCAGCATCACTCGCTCCCCCCGATCAGCCCGGCACCATAGATCGGGTCGCGCCCGCGCGGACCAAGATCGCGCGCTTCGGCCTCGAGCGCGCGCAGCGCCGCCTGCGAGCTTGACGGATCGGGCCTGCGCATCCGCGCCGCAAGCCGGGCGGCAATGACAGGAGCGGCAAAGGATGTGCCGGTGGCATCGCGCACAGCGCCCTTGGCATCGATCGCCGCAACCGCCACACCGCGCGCGGAAAAATCGACATGGGCGCCGCGATTGGCATAGCGGTAGACACGGTTCTGCGCATCGACCGCCGTCACGCCGACCACGCCGTCATAGGCTCCGGGGAACACCGGCGGTGCCGCCGGGCCGTCATTGCCGGCGGCAGCGACGATGATGTGGCCGCGCTTGGTAATGCGCGCGATAGCGCTCGCCACCGCAGGATTGCGCGGGCCGGACAGGCTGATGTTGATCACCGGCACGCCCTGCGCCGCGAGCCAGTCGAGCGCCTTGATGAGGGCAAAGCTCGAACCCGAAGTCTCGCGCGGGCCGCTGAAGATGTCGGCCACGAAGATCCGGGTGGCGCGCTCGGGGTTGCCCTTGGTCCCGGCCATGAGATGCGCCACGGCCGTGCCGTGAAGCTTGGGCAGCGGCTCGCGGCCGTTGAAGGCGCGCTGGGTGAGCTTGACGTGCTTGAAGTAATTGAGCCCGGTCGCCACCCCGGTGTCGATCAGGCCGATATCGCAGCCGCAGGCGAGCCGCTCGGGCACGCTGCCTCCGCGCCGGCGGCTGGTCTGCACTGCCGAGCCGTCGAACAGGTGGTTGAAGCCGATGGTGTCGGGATCGGCGAGGCTGTCGAGCGTGTCGAGCGCGGCTTCATCGCTGATCTGGGCCGGGCCGCGCAGCAGCAGCAGCGTGCTCTCGACTGTTTCGAGGTTTTCGCTGTCGATCACTTCGAAGCCGCCGGCCTTGAGCTCTTCAAGGTCCTCTTCGGTCAGATCGAGCGCGATGAATTCGCTGCGCCGATAGCGGAAACCGTCGTTATCGGTGCCGATCCCCTCGCGCTCGTCGAGTTCGGCGCGGTCAGCCTCGGAATCGCCGACGATGACCTCCCAGGTCACCGGCTCCTGATCGACCGCCTCGTCGGCGTCGTCGATGTCGCCGCGATCATCGGTGATGTCGTCATTGCCGCCGTCATCGTCGTCGCCGCCCGAGCCGGAGTTGTCATCGTCGCCACCATCGGTGCCGGAATTGTCATCGTCATCGCTTCCGCCGGAGGCACCGCCATCGTCATCGCCGCCGCCGCCAGAGGCACCGCCATCGTCGTCCCCGCCGCCAGAGGCACCGCCATCATCATCGCTGCCATCATCGCCGCCAGCGCCGTCATCGTCGCCGCC
>CAZQOO010000011.1:13345-22041 GCA_964594845.1 uncultured Porphyrobacter sp.
CACCGCCATCATCATCGCTGCCATCATCGCCGCCAGCGCCGTCATCGTCGCCGCCGGTATCATCGCCGCCCGCGCCATCGTCGTCGCCGCCGGCATCGTCGCCGCCTGCGTCATCACCGCCGACATCGTCACCGCCTATATCGTCATCGCCCCCCGGATCATCTCCGCCCGGGTCATCACCGCCGACATCGCCACCACCTATATCATCATCGCCCCCCGGATCGTCTCCGCCCGGGTCCTGATCGTCCGGGTCCTCGACATCATCGTCATCGCCGTCGTCGTCATCACCATCATCATCATCGTCGTCGTCACCGCCGCCCGCATCCTGTGCCGCGAGCGGCGAATGCAAAGGGCCCACGACAGGCGCGAAGCCCATCAGCAGAACGAGCAGCCAGGCAATGGCAATCCGCAAACGCATCGTCTTTCCCCAGTTGACCATGCCCAAACCGACGAAACAGGCTTTGGTTTCTTTACCTTCCAATATACGAAACTGGCGGTTTTTTTATTCCACCGTCCTGTCTATGGCCGGAATATTTCCACTCGCTGAACCGTTGGCACCATGACACGCCCGATGACCCCGGACGAGACGACCAGGCAGGCGCTGATCGCGCTGATCCCGCGCCTGCGTCGGTTTGCCCGGGTGCTGACCGGCAATCAGGCCGATGCAGACGATGTCGTGCAGGCGTGTCTGGAGAAAGCGATGCTGAACTTGGATCAATGGCAGCCCGGCACCCGGCTTGACAGCTGGGTCTTCCGGATCGCCCGCAACACATGGATCGACGATCGTCGCCGCGCGCACAATCGCGCAGGCCATGACGATATCGGCGAGATGATCGATCTTGCTGGCGATGACGGTGTGGCCATCGCCGAAGCCAGCGCCGAGGCGCGGATGGTGCGAGCGGCGGTCGACAGCCTGCCCGCCGACCAGCGCGATGTGGTCGCGCTCGTGATGCTGGAGGAGATGAGCTACCGCGAGGCGGCCGATGCCCTCGGGCTGCCGATCGGGACGGTGATGAGCCGCCTGTCGCGCGCCAAGGCGGCGCTGGCCAAGCGGATCGGCGGCGAAGGAGCAGTGCAATGATGCCGACCTTCACCGATGCGCAGCTCGCCGCGTTTCTCGATGGAACGCTGGAGGATGACGCGCTGATCGACGCGATCGAGGCCGCGATCAATGCCGATCCGGCCTTGGCCGAGCGGGTCGAGGCCTTGGCGGGCGGGGACAAAACCGCCGCCGCCGTGCGTGATGCCTTTGCGCCGGTGCTCGATGCGCCCGTGCCTCAGCACCTCACGCGGATCGTCGCTGCCCCGGCGAGCGCCGAAGTGGTCGATCTGGCCGCAGCCCGCGCGACGCGCCAGCTGCCCATGCCCGCCAACGACACCGGCCCCGCCTGGCGCTGGCCGCAGTTTGCCGCGATGGCGGCCAGCCTCGTGCTCGGCATCGTGATCGGCGGTCCGCTGCTGACCGGCGGCGGAGATGGTGGCAGCGCGGGCGGTTCGCTGGTGCTTGCCAGCGCCGATCTCGACGCGATGCTCGATACCGCCCCGAGCGGTCAGGCGGTCGATCTCGCCAGCCTCGGCAAGGGCGAGGTCGTTCTGACCTTCCGCAATGCCGATGGCCAGCTGTGCCGCCAGTTCATGATCGAGGGCGCAGGCGCGACCAGCGATGCGCTTGCCTGCGCCGATGCCAGCGGCGGCTGGCAGGTCGAGGCCTATGGCCGCCGCGCAGCGCCCGCAGGCGAGATGAAGCTAGCGGGCGGCGATGCCGCTCCGGCTGTGGTCGCCGCAGTCGATGCGATGATCGACAGCGATGCATTGCTGGGCGCGGACGAAGCGGCGGCGCTTTCCGGAAAGTAAGCGCTGCCGCCATCAAAAAGCCCGGGCGATCACGTGATCGCCCGGGCCTTTTGCTGTCCGGTGCTCTGGCTTCAGATGGTGAACAGCACCTCGACCACGCTGGCGATCCCGTCGTTGACCGAGATCAGGAAACGTTCCTCGCGGAACTGCACCACGTCGGCGCGCAATTCGATATTGGGGTGGATGCGGTAAAAGCCGCCGACCCCGAACAGGCGGTTCTTGCGGTCGGAGGCCTTGGTATAGGCCGCGCTGCCGGCAACGCCCCACTCGGGGGTCACCCAGCCCACGCCGCCATTGACTTCCCACTGGTCGAAGCCGGGCGCAAGCCGGTTGGAATCGCCGCGATCGACATAGGCCGCGCCGATCCGCAAGGGACCGCGCCGCGCCTCGGCACCAACGCTCCAGCTGCGCAGATCCTCGCGGGTGGTGATCGGATCGGCCTCGCCCGTGACATAGCCCGCGCTCGCGCCGAGGATCCAGTCGCCCACCGGCTGCTGGTATTGCAGGCCGAATTCGAAAGCGTTGTCGACCTCGATCCGGTCACGCGAGTCCACCGCGGCGGCGTTGCGGCGCACCTTGGGCGACCATGACACGCCGCCGCGCAGGCCGCCGATCGGCGGCGAGAGATAGATCACCTTGAAGGCATCCTGCGTGTCGAGCGCGCGCAGCAGCGCCTGGGTGCCGGCATAGCGCGAGAACTCGCCGCGCACCTGACCCAGCGCCACCAGTGGCGCGGCGAAGGCCAGCGTATCGGCCGGACCATCCTGCAGGCCCACTTCCACGCGGCCATAATCGCTCGACACGAAGCCGTAGATTTCGCCCGCGTCGAGCACTTCGGACGCACGACGGCGGCTGTTCTGTTCGGCGTTGACGCCGATGATGATCCCGCCGGGCGAGGTCCATTGCGCGTTGATGCGGGCAAAAAGATCGACCTTGGCGTCGGGCGAATCCGAGGTCACCTCGTCATCGGTGAACACCGCGCCCTGTGCCGCAGCACCGCCGGTGAGACGGATGTCGAAGCCCTCCCACTGCACTTCCAGCCGGGGCAGGCCCTCGTCCGCGCGGGCAGTGCTTGCCCCCATCAGCACCGCACCCAAGGCCGCACCGCCAAGGGTGCGCAGCATCATTCTTGTCGTCATCTTCAAACCTTCAAGGAAAGGGCCCCGTAAGGCGCGTTTAGCCTGTAATCGTTTACAGCAGATTTTGTGCCACGATTTCGACAAGATCGCCTTCATTCACGCATTGGGTGAAATCGTGCGACATGCCGTGCAGGGTCAGCAGCCGGTGACGCGCGGGCTTGCCGAGCCCTGCCGCATAGGCCTCGACCGCCCGCACATAACACCGCGCGCGCCGCAGCCGGTTGCGGCCCTGGTGTTCGAGAATCTCGGGATCCTGCCGCACCGAGGCATCCACGCGGGTATCGCGATTGCCGACGATCACCGCGGTGGGAATGTCGAGAAAATCCGATGTCACCAGCGGCGCGCCCGCACCGTCGCCGATGCCATAGGGCCAGACCAGGGCCGGGTCGGGCATGGCATACCATCCGGCCGACACCACGCACAGCCGCTCGACCCGCTGCGGGTGGAACATGGCGAAACGGTGTGCCATCTGCGCGCCGCCCGAAAAGCCGAACAGGCGCAGGCGCGCGGTGTCGAAGCCGTGCTGTTCGGCCAGCTCGTCAAGCAGCCCGAGCAGCGCGGTATCGGCCCGCGTCTGGTTGTCCTTGCGCGCCTGCAACTGCTGGTATTGTCCGAAACGCTCCTTGGTGAAGAGCGGCGCGATGATGGTGTTACCGGCAAACGCGGGATGCCGCGCAAAGCGCATCGCGATCTCGGCGGCGTTGCGGCTGATGCCGTGGATGGCGACCACCACCGGCCGGCCAGCCTGCGCATTGGCGATGAAGCAGTCGGGAAGACCTTCACGAGCGGCGGGCCGGAAGGCCGGAAGGGCAAGGGTATCGGTCATGACTGGCACTCCTCTTTCGCGGCCCGGGGATCGGGATCGGGCGGCGGCGGCAGGGCCAGCCGGACACCGAGAAGGCGCGCGGCCCATTGCAGCGGGGTCCGTCTGACCGGTCGGCGGTTCGGGCGGCGGGGAGACTGCGGTGTCTGAACGAGCAGCTTTTCGAGCCTTTCGAGCGCGATGCGTCCGCCGATCCGGGCATGGAGAGCGCGGGCGCTTTCGAGCAGCCGTGCGGCGATGAAGCCGAGCAACGTCAGACTTCCGGCCAGGGAGGCCCCGCCCTGCGGCCCGCTGTCCAGCCCGGCAATCGCCTGCCAGACGATCACCAGCGCGGCGAGCAGGCCCGCAAGCGTTGCTGCGGCATCCATCGCCCCGGCATTGGCGGCGCGGCGGACTGCAGCGCGGGCGAGATCATCGGACAGCATCGCCAGCTTGCGGAAGCCATGCCGGTGCGGATTGGCTTCCCCCGCCAGCTCGGCCCGCACGCGGCGCACCAGAAAGCGGTTGAGGCGGCCGCGCTCGCGGCGCTGGGTCATGATCGCGCGCGACAGCGGCCAGACCAGCAGCAGGATGACCCCCGCGCCGAGGATCAGCGGGATGAGCGCAGCGCGCAACTGCGGCATGGTGGCGAACACCCACAGGCCAGCCGCACCCGCTGCCGTCACGCTGGTCCACAGTCGCACTGTGCCGCGCAGGGCATAATTACGCAGTGCTGCCATGTCGTTGATCAACACCGTCAGCCAGCGTGCGTCTCCGCCTTCGCCCGGATGACGGGTGACCGCAGCGAACAGCGCGGCGCGGCAATCGCTCACGAAGCCCTGCGCGAAATCCTCGCCAAGCCAGCGGCCCAGCATCAGCGCGGCACCGGCCATCGCGGCAACACCGCCCGCCGCCAGCAGCGGCAGCAGCAGTGCGCCGTCATGGGCAAGCAGGCGGTCGAGTGCGGCGGCGAACAGCACCGCAAGCACGGCTTCACCGAGCGCCAGCAGCGTCAGCAAGGCGGCCAGCACGCGGCGCTCGCCCGCAAGCAGGCGTGGCACGCCGCTCATGCCGCCACCCTGCGGGCCGGGTCGCTGAAGGCGATCCGCGCTGCCGCCACCGGATCGCGCAGGTCTCCCAGCGTAGCGATCGCAATACCGCTTGCGCGCTCCGCCTCGCGCGAGGCGAGCGGCGAGGCGGACAGCAGGCCGGAAACCGCCAGCGGGGTGATCCCGCGCTGTTCCAGCCACTGGCACCCGAAGGCCGCGCCCATCGCATCGCCGGCCGCAAAGACAAAGCCGTCAAACCAGCCGTTGCGGTGGCCGCGCTCGACCAGCTTGGCGGTTTCCTGCTGCAGCAGCCCGTCGGCGATCTCGACAACCGCGATGTCCGCCTCGGCATCGGCCAGCCGGGTCAGCAGCGCCTGGGTGATCCGCCCAAGCTCCTCCTCGGCCACCCCGAAGGTCGAGGCGTGGCCGGCATCGGTGAAATCGATCGCCAGCGCTGCCCCGGCATCGCGCATGGACCACAGATCCCCGCCCGAGCCGGTGCCGGTCAGCTTGGCCGCCCCGACCCGGAAACCGGCGCGGGTCAGACCGTGGACCAGCCCGGCCACCGTCGTCGTCTTGCCGGCGTTCATCGAGCTGCCGACCACGGCGATCACGCGCGCCGGATGCAGACGCGAAGCGCTGGCGGTGGCGAAGCGGGAAAGGTTGAGCGGCCGGCCATCGGCCCCCACCAGCGCCCCGATCACCTCGATCTGGGTCGCCGGCTTGACCGCGGCGTGCCGCGCCGTCGCCCGCGCCGCCACCCCGCCGCCCGCCACCAGATGGCACGGTCCGAGGTCTTCGGGGACAAAGGCCTCGAACTGGTCGGGAGCGTAGCGGTTGCCGTAGGCGACGATGATCTCGTCCCCGACATAGAGATCGCCGCGACGTCCGTGGACGTTCTCGATCCGGCGATGCTGGCCGAGCTGGGTGACCCGCGCGAGGATCACATCGCCCGCTTCCGGGCGGCGGCCGGCGCGCACCATGCGCGAGGCTGCGGCCAGATCGACATTGCGAGTGGTGAAGGCGCGCTTGGCCGCGGCCAGTCGGGCCTGCAGCCGGTCGGTACGGTCAAGCCCGGACAGGCTGTCGAAATCATGGATGCTCATGGGCAGGCTCCTTGGTTAAGGTTCTCCCGGCCAACGGCGCGCTGCAGCGATTTATTCCCAGTCGAGGCAGAAATACTTTTTTACGAACCGGCGGGAATAAGCGCCCGACAAGCACCGTTAGCTCCTCGAACCGGCCAGCCTCCACTGGCCTGCAACAGGAGCATCACACGTGACCACGACCCTCTCCATCGCCGGCCGCCTCGCCCAGGCCCTCGCCATTGCCATCCCGGCCGTCTGCTTCGCCACCGCGGCGCTTGCGGAAAGCGCGGACAATGATCAGCCCGAACCGGGCAGCAGTATCGATGTCGAGGACGAACCCGACACCGACCGTGTCGATACCGCCACCTCCGGCTGGCGGCTCGAACCGGGTCTGCGCCTCACCGCTCGCGGCATCACGGCCCGCACCACCGCGCCAGGCGAGGACGAGGTGATCGACGGCAACGCGCTCGCCGCGGTGATCACGCCCTCGCTGGTGCTGACCAATGACGACATCACGGTGACCTTGCGCAATGCTACCACGCGGCTCGAATTCGAGGACCCCAACCGGCTTGACCGCTGGCAGAACAGCGCGCGGCTGTCGGCCCGCTTCAACCTGCCCGGCGGCACCGCCATCACCGCTTTCGGCGAACGCGCTGACAATCTTCTCTCGGCCGAATTCACCTCGACCGACGAATGGGAATATGGTGGCGAGATCGAGCACAGCTTCGACAGGGCCAACCGCGTGACGCTGGGCGCCAGCTGGCGCGAGCGCAGCTATGACGATGCCGCCGGCTCGACCGGCGACGGGGTCCGCATCGACGGCGAATACCGCTACCGCTTCGGAGCCAACCACTATGCCTTCCTGCGCGGCCGCTATGACGAGATCAACTCGGCCGAGGCCCGCCGCAATCTGGCCCGCTGGCTGGCCGAGGCCAGCTACCAGCGCCCGATCGCCAAGGACCTGCGCATGCGCGGCGAGCTGAGCTACCAGCGGCTCGATTTCTCGGGCCGCACGCTGGCGACCGGCGGCGTGCGTCAGGACGATCTGTTCTGGCCCGAACTCACCCTGATCTGGAGCCCCGGCCCGTGGCGCATCGCCGCCGAGGGACGCTACATCGTCCGCAACTCCACCGACCCGGCCTTCGACCGCTCGGGCTACCGCTTCGAACTGGAGGTCAGCCATGCGTTCTGAACCGCTGTCCCTGCCCGGCGATCTTGCCATCCGGCGCACCGTCCAAGCCCTGATCGGGCTTGTGGTCGCCACCTTCTTCGCGATAATCTGGGCGCTGTTCGATACCTCGAACGCGCTTGTGACCCAGGCCGTGCATGCAGTCTTCGGCGATCCCGGACGGCCGTGGAAGTTGCCGCAGCTCCATCTGCTGCTGGCGCTGCCGCTGGGTGCGGTGATCGTCGTCTTCGTGCGCTCGGTGCTGGGGTGGAAGACCTTCGGCCTGTTCACGCCGATGCTGCTGGCGCTGGCCTATCTGCAATCCGGGCCGATCGCCGGGCCGACGATTTCGACCGCCGCCATTCTGGTGGGGATGATCGCCGCCCCGTTCCTGCGCCGGCTCGAACTGTCGCGGGTCGCCTTTCTCGGCACGCTGATCGCGATCGTGGTGACGGCGCTCGGCGCGCTGGCGCTGCGGCTCGACAATCTCGTGCTGGTCAGCGCCTTCCCGGTGGTGGTGACCGCGCTGGTGGTCGAACGCTGGTGGAACGCGTGGGAAAGCGAGGGCCCCAAGCAGGCCGTGCGCATGACCGCCACCACTCTGGTCGTCGCACTGCTGATCCAGGGACTGGTTGCCGCGCCACTGATGGTCTCGCTCGCGACGAAAGCTCCGCTGGCGATCCCCGGGAGCGCCATTTTCCTGATGATCCTGCTGGGTCGCTACCAGGGACTGCGCCTGTCCGAACTGGGCCGGTTCCAAGCCGCAAAGGAAGCCTGACATGCCCGTCCTCGGAATGAACCGCCGCAATGCCCTGATCGCGCGCCTCAACCCGCGCGAGGCGATCAAGGGGGTGAACCAGAAATTCGAAACCAAGCAGCGGCTGGCCGCCGCCGGCGTGCCGGTTCCCCCCACCCTCGCGCTCATCGCCGACGAGGCGCAGGCAGCCGCTTTCGACTTCGATACCCTGCCCGATGCCTTCGCGGTCAAGCCCAATCGCGGGCGGCGCGGCGAAGGGGTGATCCTCGTCGATGGCCGGGTAGAGGGCGGCTGGCGGCAACTGAACGGCGAGACCCTGACGCCGAGGATGCTGCGCGCGCATGTCACGCGGATTCTCGCCGGCGAGCTCTCGCTCGAAGGCAGCAACACCGACGCGGCGCTGTTCGAACCGCTGATCCGCACCCATCCCGATTTCGCCCGGCTGGTGCCCTATGGTCTGCCCGATATCCGCATCATCTGCCTCGGCGATGCGCCGCTGATGGCGATGACCCGCCTGCCGACCGAGGAATCGCGCGGGCGGGCGAACCTCCACCAAGGCGCGGTAGGCGCCGCCATCGACTTCCGCGACGGCGCGATCTTCCGCGCGGTGCTCGGGCAGGAACCGGTCTCGCATCACCCTTCCACGGGCGCGGATCTGATCGGCGCGTCGATCCCGCACTGGGAGGCAGTGATCGATGCCGCACGCCGATGCTCGGGGGCGCTGGGTCTGGGCTATGTCGGCGTCGATCTGGTCATCGACGCGGAGCGCGGCGTGCAGGTGCTCGAGTGCAATGCCTACCCGGGGCTGGAAATCCAGAACGTCAACGGGGCCGGCCTTGCGG
>CAZQOO010000011.1:22141-34230 GCA_964594845.1 uncultured Porphyrobacter sp.
TGCAATGCCTACCCGGGGCTGGAAATCCAGAACGTCAACGGGGCCGGCCTTGCGGGACGGATTGCCATGGTCGAGCGCCACCGCCGCGAGCGTGAGCGCAAGCAGCGCCGGCAGAAGCGTGGCGGACCGAAAGCCACGGTGCTGGCCCTCGGCAGCCTCGGTGAGGCCTTGCGCTCGGCCGCGGGCCAGCTGGGCGGCGCATGGCAGGAACCCCTGCCGCTCGCCGCCTGACAGGCGCGGGCTGCGTGTCAGGATCCCGGAATAAGTCCCGCTTTTGAAACGTTATCCCCTTGCCGGCCCGGTTTCCCCCTTTCCGGGTCGGCAACACCGCCGGGTGCAGGCCAAGCTGACGGGGAGGGACACGACCCGAGGGGCGCGATGCGCGCCCGCAAGGACGGTGGCAGTGCTGCCCGTCTGATCGCCATTCGTCTCGGATCGGCGCGGCGCGGCGCGGCGGACACCGCCGAAGTGATGGCACCGGCCGACATGGCAAGAGACGCGCCAAGGACATGCCGCCGCGAAAGGCTTATGACATGCGAACTCGAAGGGAGTGATCGGCGAAAGTCCGTTTCGTGCTATTGTGTTTTATGCAATCCAAGCGCTGGGACGAACCGTGGATGACTGGCGGGAGTGGCTTGCGATGAATCGGGTGCTCTGGGCGGTCTCGCTGCTGCTGGGTGTTGCGTCTGGGGAGGTAGCGGTGCGGGCCGGTGCCGTGGAGGCTGTTGCCGGGCAGCCATCAGGTACGGCGTGGAGCCACACCAACCTCGCGGTTCTCCAGCGCTGGGTTGCCGCCGCGCCAGAGGATGGCATGCCGGCACTGTCCACCGCAGCACTCGATGCCGCGCGGGCGCGGGACGAGGCAGCCGAAATCGACGATGCGGCGACGATGCTGGCGCTGCGGCTGGCACAGCTGCATCTGCTTGGCGACACCGCATTGCGTGCCAGGGCCGGGTGGAGCATCCTCGACCCCGATCGCGAGATCACTCTCGAACCGCTGCTGTCGCAGGCGCTGGAGAGCGGGACGCTCGATACCTTCTTCGCAACTCTCAGGCCGGTCCATCGCGATTACGCCGCGCTGAGGACAGCGCTTGCCACCGAGACCGATCGCGCCCGCCGGCAGACCATCGCCCGCAACATGGAGCGCTGGCGCTGGATGCCGCGTATCCTCGGCCCCGATTACGTGCTGGTCAACGCCGCCCGGTTCGATGCGGAGCTGTGGCGCGGCGGACGCAAGGTCGGCACCTGGCGGATCATCGTCGGCAAGAAGAGCACGCCGACGCCGGTGTTCGATACCCGCATCACCGGCGTGGTTTTCAACCCCTGGTGGGAAATCCCTGCCAGCATCGTCCGCGAGAGCGTCGGCGCGCTGGTCCGGCGCAATCCGGCAGCCGCCCGCGCACGCGGCTATGTATGGAGCGACGGGCGCTATCGCCAGCGACCGGGGCCGTATAACGCGCTCGGCCAGATGAAGCTGGTGATGCCCAATCCCTATTCGGTCTACATGCACGATACCCCGAACAAGCAGCTGTTCGACGAACACCCGCGCGCCTTCAGCCATGGCTGCGTGCGCACGGATGACTCGATCGGCTACGCCGCGACACTGCTTGAAGGCGTGATGACGCGCGAGCGGGTGGATGAGATTGTTGCATCCGGGGTGACCACCACAGTGAGCCTCTCCAAGCCGCTGCCGGTCTACGTCGCCTATTTCACCGCCACCGCCAATCCGGCGGGCGGAGTGGACATCCATCCCGACATCTATGACCGCGATGGCCGTATCGCCGTTGCGACGCGCGGCCGGACAGGCGGCCAGACGGAGTGCGCTGTGACATGAGCGAGAACCTTCAGATCGCCTGTCCGTCCTGCGCCGCGATCAACCGCGTGCCGCGCGCCCGGCTGAACGAAGGCGGGCGCTGCGGGCGCTGCAAGAACCCGTTGTTCACTGGCCATCCGGTGGTGCTCACCGCAAAAAATTTCGATGCCCATGCGAAAGCCAGCGACATTCCCCTGCTGGTCGATTTCTGGGCCACGTGGTGCGGGCCGTGTCGCCAGATGGCGCCGGAATTCGCAGCGGCTGCGACCCAGCTTGAACCATTCATGCGGCTTGGCAAGCTCGATACCGAGGCCGAGGGCACCATCGCAGGACGGTTCGCGATCCGCTCGATCCCGACAATCGTCCTGATCGCCAAGGGGCGTGAAGTGGCACGCAACTCGGGCGCGATGCCCGCAAGCAGCATCGTGCTCTGGGCCCGCGGCGCTGCCACTGGAGGCTGAGCGCCGCGAGCAGTGCGCCTATTCGCCGCTGCGGATCTGCGGGCCGATCCGGGCGATCACGTCGCGGGCATCGAAGGCCTTGTGATTGCCCTGCGGCATCGCGCCGCGACCCATCCGGATTTCAGCCGAGACCTCGAAGCGTTCGACTGTGCGGGTATCGATCCGGTCTGCCCAGAAGGGATCGCCAAAGTAGGGATCCCAGGTGCGCCAGCCCGTGCGCGGGCCGTAGTAACGCCAGTAGGGCCTCCAGTAGCCGTAATTGTCGAAAAACCACGGGCGGTAGAGCGGATCGGGACGCAGGTCGCGCTCGACTTGATGCTCGACTTCGCGGTCTTCAATCACGAACCAGTCGTAGCGCTCCTGCAAGGTCAGCTCGGCGGCGCGGTACAGCAGCGAGGCCTCGACCCGCTCGCGGGAGGTGAAGCTGTTGCCGGCGAAGGTCACGCGGAAGTGATCGGCGGCCAGCCGTGTTTCCGAATATCCGCCCGCCACCCGGCTGGACGAGGAAATCGGCTGATAGGGCGTCGGTTTGCCGGCACATCCGACGGCAAGCAATGCCAGAGCGGCGGCTCCGGCCAATCGTGTCAGTCCAACCATTGCACTCTCCCTGATGCGACTCAAGAAACGCAGGACATGATCAAGAATGTAGGAGCGTACGGGGAGGTTCATTGACCTGCGTCAAATGCGTCGGCGGATTGCGGGGCTAGCAATGACCTGCCCGGCCCCAGAAACCGCAGCCGGGCGCTTTTGGCAGGTCACGCGGACCTGCAATGCATTAAACCGGAGCGTTGCAGCGCGGGTGAGGGAAACTGGCTATGCCGAAAATCCGGCAAATCCCGATCGACACCCACCCTGAGAACACGGTCTTTCTGTTGCGCCACGGCGACAGCTATTCGGCCGAGCAGTTCCAGGCGCTGCGCAAGATCCGCATTTGGGGCGGGGGGTGCGAAATCCTCGCAAGCCTTGCGGTGGTCGACGATCCGGCGGTGATCGGCATCGACGAGATCGGCCTTGGTGAGCAGGCCTTCCAGCGGCTCGGCCTGGCGGAAGGCACCGAAGTCCAGATCGCGCAGGCGCGTCCGCCCGCCAGCCTCGAATTCGTGCGTCGCAAGATCGACGGCGAAGCGCTCGGCGATGGCGAGATTTCGGCGATCATCCGCGATGTGGCGAACCACCGCTATTCGCACATGGAAATCGCCGCGTGGCTGGTGGCCTGCGCCGGGTTCATGACGACGCAGGAAACCCTCGCGCTCACGCGGGCGATGGTCGATGTCGGCAACCGCCTGCACTGGCAATCTCCGCTGGTGGTGGACAAGCACTGCATCGGCGGGATCCCCGGAAACCGCACCTCGATGATCGTGGTCCCGATCGTTGCCGCGCACGGCCTCGTCTGCCCCAAGACATCCTCGCGCGCGATCACTTCGCCCAGCGGAACGGCCGACACGATGGAAGTGCTCGCCAATGTCGATCTGCCCGAAGAACGGCTGACCGCAATCGTGGCAGAGCACAAGGGCGTGCTGGCGTGGGGCGGGCGGATCGGGCTGTCGCCGGCCGATGACGTGCTGATTGCGGTCGAACGCCCGCTGAGGCTCGACACGATGGAGCAGATGGTCGCCTCGATCATCTCGAAGAAGGTGGCGGCGGGATCGACCCATCTGGTGCTCGACATTCCCGTTGGTCCGACATCCAAGGTCCGCACCCAGAGCGATGCGGTGCGGCTGCGCAAGCTGTTCGAATATGTCGCCCGGCACATGGGGCTGACAGTGAAGGTCGTGTTCACCGACGGCTCCCAGCCGGTCGGGCGCGGGGTCGGCCCGGTGCTGGAGGCGCGCGACGTGATGGCGGTGCTGCGCAACGAGCCCGATGCACCCGAAGATCTGCGCGATCACGCGGTGATGCTGGCCGGACACGTGCTCGATTTCGATCCGGCGATCGAGGGGGGCAAGGGCTATGCCCGCGCGCTCGAAGTGCTTGCCTCGGGTGCGGCGCTGGAGACGATGAACCGGATCATCGCTGCGCAGGGGGCGTGCGAGCGCCAGTTGGTGCCGGGCCCATTGTGGCACGAGGTCAAGGCGGCGCGTGCCGGGCGGATCGCCGCCATCGATTGCGAGCGCATTGCCCGCGTCGCACGGCAGGCCGGTGCGCCGATGGACAAGACTGCCGGGATTGACTTGCTGGTCAAGGCCGGCGGCTTGGTGCGGGCGGGCGACGTGCTCTATCGCATCCATGCGAGCACGCAGACCGGGCTCGATTTCGCCCGCGATCTGGCGAGCGAAGACACCGGATATGCGATTTCATGACAGCCGCAGCGCTCCATTGCTTTGCCGAAACGGCAGACGCGGGGCGCGGCCTGGCTGCCTTGCTCGGTGTGGAATGCGCAGAGGTGGCCGTGCATCGCTTTCCGGATGGGGAGAGCCTCGTGAGGGTTGCCGAGACCGCCCCCACAGCCTTGCTTTACCGCGCGCTCGACGATCCCAATGCCAAGCTCGTCGAACTGCTGCTCGCTGCCGCGGCTCTGCGTGACCGCGGGGCGCTGCGGGTGATCCTGATCGCACCCTACCTCGCCTATATGCGGCAGGACATCGCGTTCCGCCCGGGCGAGGCGGTGAGCCAGCGGGTGATCGGACGCCTGCTGGCGGGCGCGTTCGACGGGGTGCTGACCATCGATCCGCATCTCCACAGGGTGCAGAGCCTCGGCGAAGTCATCCCCGATGTTCCGGCCATCGCGATCACCGCCGCGCCGCTGCTGGCGGCTGCGATCGATCATCAGGCCGCGCCGGTGCTGGCCGGGCCGGATGCGGAATCGCTCCAGTGGGTCGGCCTGGTTGCGCGCCTCGCGGGCCTGCCCTTCATCGTCGGTCGCAAGCAGCGCCGCGGCGACCGCGATGTAATCGTGACATTCGAAGACGCCCCACAGATCGCGGGACGGCCGGTGGTGCTGGTCGACGATCTCATTTCCAGCGGCCGGACGCTGATCGAGGCGGCCGCGGGGCTGCACGCCGCCGGCGCGGTGCGGATCGATGCGCTGGCGGTGCATGGCCTCGCCAGCGCCCCAGACATTGCCGCGATGCACGCGGGCGGAATCGCCACCATCCTCACAACCGACAGCGTCGCCGGGCCACTGGCGCGACTGCCGGTCGCGTCCCTTCTTGCGCAGGCAATCATCGACAACGGCTGGACAGGAGCGCCATGCACATGACGGATCACAGGCTGACAGTCACCTTCCATGGCGCGGCGCAGACCGTCACCGGATCCTGCATGGAGTTCCGCTCGGGCAGCCAAGCGGTGCTGGTCGATTGCGGGATGTTCCAGGGCTCGCGCACGCTGGAGGCGCTCAACTACCAGGAATGTCCGTTCGATCCGGCCGGGATCGATGCAATCATCCTCACCCATGCCCATATCGATCACAGCGGGTTGCTGCCCAAGCTGGTCGCGCAGGGGTTCAAGGGCGACGTGTGGTGCACGCAGGAAACCATCGACCTGCTCGAACACATGCTGGCCGATTCCGGGCGCATCCACGAATTCGAGGCCGAGCGCCGCAACCGCCGCCGCGACCGCGCGGGCGACGAGCCTTTCATCCCGCTCTACACCGAACACCAGGCGATGCTGGCGTGGGAGCGGTGCCGCCCGATCACATTGCAGACCTGGTTCGAGCCCGTGCCCGGCTTTCGGGCGCGGATGTGGAATGCCGGGCATATTCTCGGTGCGGCGTCGGTCGAACTGGAGGCGGCGGGCACGCGGGTGATCTGTTCGGGGGATATCGGCCCGGCCAACAAGGCATTCTATGCCGATCCCGAGGGGCCGGCCGGCTTCGATCACGTGATTTGCGAGGCGACCTATGGCAACCGGACACGCGAGAAGGTCAGCATCGAGGAGCGCCGCGCCCTGCTCGAAGCCGAGGTGCTGGCAGCGCGCGCGCGTGGCGGCAATCTGGTAATCCCGATATTCGCCCTCGAACGCACGCAGGAGCTGCTGCTCGATCTCGACACCCTGATCGATCAGGGCCGCATTCCCGGCACCCAGGTGTTCGTCGATTCCCCGCTCGCAAACCGCATCACCGGCGTGTTCGAACGCTACGCGACCGAACTGGAGGATACCGGGCGGCACAATATCTTCGACAATCCCTCGTTCCACTTCGTCACCGATGTGGCCGAGAGCATCCGGCTCAATGCGATCACCGGGGCGGTGATCATGGCGGCCTCGGGCATGTGCGAAGCGGGGCGCATCCGCCATCACCTGCTGAGCAACCTGCATCGCTCGCGCTCGACCATCCTGTTCGTCGGCTTTCAGGCGCAGGGCACGCTGGGGCGGGTGATCCTTGACGGGGCTCGGACGGTGCGGATTTCGGGCAACGATGTGCGGGTGCGGGCACAGATCCGGCAGATCGACAGCTATTCCGCCCATGCCGACCGGGACGAGCTGGCCGACTGGATCGCGGCGCGCCTGCCGGTCGCCGGATCGGTGTTCCTCGATCACGGCGAGCCCGAAGCCGCGGAAGGCCTGCGGCGGTTGCTGCAAGCCCGCTTGCCCGAACAGGAGGTGCGCCTGCCGGTGATCGGCGAACGCTATGCACTGCCGCCGGGCGCGAAGGCCAAGCGCGAGACCACCGGCAGGCAGGATCTGCCGCTTGCCACCGGTCGCGACTGGCAAAACGCCTATGCCGATTTCGCCACCTCGTTGAAGGCGCGCCTGTCGCGGATGACCGACGATGCCGAGCGCGAACAGGCGCTCCGAACCTTGCGCGAGGTGCTCGATGCCCATGATGCGCGCAGCTAGCCGGACGGGCTGAACGATGGCGGGCCCGCCTGCGACTGCGGCTCCGGCCTTCCGGGCGCTGGGCCTGTCCAAGGTCTATCGCACCGGAGAGACCGAGGTGCATGCCCTGCGCGGCGTCGATCTCGATATTGCCGCAGGCGAGGTGCTTGTGCTGCTCGGCCCCTCGGGCAGCGGCAAATCGACCTTGCTCAACATCATGGGCGGGCTCGACCGGCCGTCGGGCGGGCAATTGTTCTTCGGCGATCAGGAATTGACCGGGCTCGACGATGCCGGGCTGACGCGGTTCCGCCGCGCGCATGTCGGTTTCATCTTCCAGTTCTACAACCTCGTCCCCAGCCTCACCGCCGAGGAAAACGTCCGCCTCGTCACCGACATTGCCGAGCGCCCGCTGGAGCCGATGACGGCGCTCGAAATGGTCGGGCTGGCAGAGCGCGCCGCGCATTATCCGGCCCAGCTGTCGGGCGGCGAACAGCAGCGGGTAGCCGTCGCCCGCGCGATCGCCAAGCAGCCCGAAGTGCTGCTGTGCGACGAGCCGACCGGCGCGCTCGACAGCGCCACCGGCATCCGCGTGCTGGAAGCGCTGGTGCGGATCAACCGCGAGCGCGGCACGACGCTGGTGATCATCACCCACAACAGCGCGATTGCCGGCATTGCCGACCGGGTGCTGCATTTCCTCGACGGGCGGATCGCGCGGATCGAGCATAATGCCAGCCCCATCGATCCGGCGGGGATCGTGTGGTGAACGCGCTCGATACCAAGCTTGGCCGCGATCTGTGGCGGCTGCGCGGGCAGGTGCTGGCGATCGCGGTGGTGCTGGCGGCGGCGGCGGCGATCTTCGTGCTCTCGGCAGGCACCCATGCCTCGCTCGCGCTGACGCGGGACGTCTACTATGCCCGCAACGGCTTTGCCGACGTGTTCGCGGAACTCACCCGCGCCCCCGCCGACATCACCGAGCGTGCCGCCGCGATCCCCGGCGTGGCGAAAGTGGAGGGCGGCATTCGCCAGCTCGCCACGCTTGATATGGCAGGCCGCCACGAACCGATGCGGGCGATCGTCAATTCGGTGCCCGAATACCGGCCGCGCCAGATCAACCGGATCACCTTGCTTCAGGGGCGCATGCCGTCGCCCGATGCAGCCGAGGAGATCATTGCCGACGAAGCCTTTGCCGATGCCAATGCGCTGGAGCCGGGCGATACCATCGACGCGGTGATCTATGGCAAGCGGCAGACCTTACGGGTCGTCGGCATCGGGCTCGCGCCCGATCACATCTTCTCGATCGCGCCGGGCGAGCTGGTGCCCGACAATCGCCGGTTCGGGGTGCTGTGGATGGGCGAGCGCGCGCTCGCGGCCGCGACCGACCGGGTTGATGCGATCAACACGCTGGCCGTGTTGCTCGAACCCGATGCAGTGCCGGGCGAGGTGATCCGCCAGCTCGACAGCCTGCTTGAACCCTATGGCGGCACCGGAGCCTATGGGCGCGAGGACCAGATCAGCCATGCCCTGCTCGATAGCGAGCTGAGCCAGCTTGATGCGCTGACCCGTGTGATCCCGCCCGTGTTCCTGGTGGTGGCGACCTTCCTCGTGCTGGTCGTGCTCGGCCGCCTGATCCGCACCGAACGGGCACAGATCGGGCTGATGAAGGCGTTCGGCTACAGCAACGCGGCAATCGGCTGGCATTACGGCAAGTTCGCGCTCGTCATCGCCGTGCTCGCCAGCGTGCTGGGCTGCGGGGTGGGCATTTGGATGGGGCGGGCGATGACCGAACTCTATGCGCAATACTACCGCTTCCCCAGCCTCGAATTCCGACTCGATCCCGGAGTGCTGCTGATCGCCGTCGGACTTTCGGTCGGCGCGGCGATGCTGGGTGCACTGCTCGGGGTGCGCTCGGCGGTGAGCATCAGCCCTGCCGAAGCGCTCGCGCCGCCGCCGCCGCCCATCTATCGCGACGGCGCCTTCGAACGGCTGGCCGTGCGGGCCGGGCTGTCGCCTGCCGGACTGATGATCATCCGCCATATTGCCCGCTGGCCGGGCCGCGCGGTGCTGACTTCGGGCGGGGTCGCGCTGTCGCTCGGGCTGCTGTTTGCGACCTTGCAGTTTCACGATTCCAGCCGCTTCATGATCCAGACCTTCTTCCTGCGCGCGCAGGCGCAGGATCTCACGGTGACCTTCACCTTGCCGCGCAACGAGCGGGCGCTGCACGAGCTCGAGCAGCTGCCCGGCGTGATCCGGGTGGAGCCGGTGCGCGCCGTGCCGGTGCGCCTGTCCTTTGCCAACCGCAGCGAGCGCGGGGTAATCGAGAGCGTCAGCGATGCCAGCCAGCTTTCCGCCCGGATCGACCGCAACGGCGCCAAGCTGGCTGTGCCGCCACAGGGGCTTATGTTGAGCCGACAGCTGGCCGATCAGCTGGGGGTCAGGAGCGGCGCGGAGATTGCGGTGCGACTGCTCGATGGCGAGCGCACCGGCAGCGTGCACAGGGTGGCGAGCGTGGTCGACGAGGTGATCGGCGCGCGCGCCTATGCCGCCGAAGACACGCTGCTGGCGATCACGCACGACGCGCTGCCTGCAAGTGGCGCGCTGCTGCGGATCGATCCCACCCTGCGCGACGACATCATCGACCGGCTGGACGCGATGCCCGGGGTGCTCGGCGTGAGCGAGCGCATCGCTGCCTTCGCCCTGTTCGAGGACATGATCGATGACAACCTCTACACCATGCTGTTCGTGTTCGTGGCCTTCGCTTCGGCGATTGTCGTCGGGGTGGTCTACAACAGCGCGCGGATCCTGTTTTCGGAACGCGCGCACGAGTTGGCGACCTTGAGGGTGCTGGGGTATCATCGCAGCGAGGTCGCGGCGATTCTGGTGGGTGAACTCGCGCTGCTGGTGGTGCTGGCGATCCCGCTGGGCTGTGTGGTGGGGGTGGGGCTAGGCCAGTTGATGACCGCGATGTTCAGCTCCGATCTGTTCCGCATTCCCTATGCTCCGGCGCGATCCACCTATGGCGTTTCGATCATCGTGGTGCTGACGGCCGCCGCGGCAACCTGCGCGCTGGTCGCGCGGAGGGTGCTGGCGCTCGATCTGGTGCGCGTCTTGAAGGCGCGCGAGTGATGCGCCGCTGGCTTGTCCGCTGGCGCTGGCCGTTGCTGCTCGCGGTGCTGGTCATCGGCGGACTGGTGTTCGCCTTCTGGCCGCGGGCAACGGCTGTCGATGCGGGAGAAGTATCGCGCGGGACGATGGTGGTGAGCGTCACCGACACGGCCGTCACCCGGGCTCAGGAGCACTATGTCGTATCCGCCCCGGTCACGGGATATCTTTCGCGCGTCGAACTTGAAGCGGGTGATGCCGTCGGCGCCGGACAGGCGCTTGCGCGGATCAGCGGTCGCCCCTCCGCTCCGCTCGATCCGCGCACACTCGCCGAAGGCCGTGCGGCCCTCGCCTCGGCGCAGGCGGCAGCGAGGCAGGCGCGCGCGGGGCTCGATCTGGCGCGCAGCGATCTCGCCCGGGCCGAAGCGCTCGCTCCGCGCCAGTTTGTCTCGCGCGCGCAGGTCGAGGCCTTGCGCGCTCGCGTGCTGAGCGGCGAGGCGGCGCTGGCGCAGGCGCGGGCGGAGGCCGCCAGGCTTGGCGCTCTCCTGAAGGAGCCGGACGGATCGACCGGCGCACCTGTCACCCTGCGCGCGCCCGCCTCGGGCCGGGTGCTGAGCGTGCTCAACGAAAGCGCCGGACCGGTCGGAGAAGGCACGCCGATCATGACCATCGGCGATCCGGCAGAGCTTGAGGTTGTAGTAGATCTGCTCTCGCGCGAGGCGGTACAGGTGCATCCCGGCGACCGCGCGCTGATTACCCGCTGGGGCGGACCGGAACCGCTCGAAGGCCGGGTATGGCGGGTCGAGCCCTTCGGCCAGCGCAAGATTTCCGCGCTCGGCGTGGAGGAGCAGCGCGTGAATGTCATCATCCGCTTCGCCGACCCGGCAAAGCTGACGATCGCAGGCCTCGGCCATGGATTTCAGGTCGACGCGACGATCGAACGCTGGCGCCACGACGAGGCGCTGCGCGTGCCGGTTGGCGCGCTGTTCCGTGGGCCGGACGGTGAGTGGCAGGTATTCGTGATCGCGCAGGGCCGTGCCCGCCTGCAGACGGTCACCATCGGCCAGATCAACGAGGACTGGGGCGAAGTGCGCGGCGGTCTCGGCCAAGGCCAGCGCGTAGTGCTGAACCCAGCCAACACCCTGCGCGACGGCCAAAGGGTGCGCCCGCGCTAGGATGCGCCACGCGAGCACGACAACTGCTGTGCAAAGCCGATACTGGAAAAGGCCGGACTTGGGACAAGACCTGCCGATTTACGCCTCACACGGGAACGGCAGGCACGTTCCGACATGGCCCGCTGGCGGCACCCTGTCTGTATGTGACAGTGTGCACAGCCATGGAGATAGAAGGTGGCGGAGACGGAGGGATTCGAACCCTCGGTACCCTGATAGAGTACGGTTCCTTAGCAGGGAACTGGTTTCAGCCACTCACCCACGTCTCCGGGCAACAGCGAGGCTGTGAGGCGCGCGCTATAATCGGCAAGAACGCCAGCGGCAAGGTGGCTTGCGAGAAAAAGGCGGATTGCCGCTGCGCCACCTTTCACGGGCGCGAACAGCCGGTTCGGCAAGGGTTCAGGCTGGGATGCCTAGCCTGGCACGGCTCGTCGCAATTCCGATTCGCTCCGGCGCTGCGGGGATTGCGCCGGACGGGAAAGCGGATTCTCCTCCAGTCTCGCGCCACTGCGCACACAAACAAGGCGCAGACGGACAGGCTGACATGAAAGGCGGCAACATGACCGGGTTCATCGGACACACCTCGGGATGGCAGCGCAGGTTCGCAGGCATGGCGGCTGGTTTGCTCGGCCTCGTCGCGCTGGCCGCGCCTGCCGCCGCGCAGGAGGTGGAACGCTTCGATCCTGATGCGGCCTACAGCACGCAGGACACCCCGCCGCAGGGCAGCATCGATGGCGATCTGATGGCCCCTGAAGGCCAGCAGCCCCCCGCTCCCGCCGCTGAACCGGC
>CAZQOO010000011.1:34330-40928 GCA_964594845.1 uncultured Porphyrobacter sp.
GCGATCTGATGGCCCCTGAAGGCCAGCAGCCCCCCGCTCCCGCCGCTGAACCGGCCTTCGAAGAACAGTTCGGCGACTATTCCGCCGCGTCGGCCGCTCCAGCCGCGCAGGACCCAGCCGCCTCCCCGCCAGCGGTCGCTACTACCGAAAACGCTCCCGGAACCTATGGCGAGGATGACCTGATCGGCGCAGCCGAGGGCGTGTTCGGCAAGGGTGCCGAAGGCCTCGCGCGGATGATCGAGGACCTGCTGGAGAAGCAGGGCAAGCCCAATGCCTATATCGTCGGGCGCGAGGCGGGCGGTGCCTTCATCGTCGGCGCGCGCTACGGCTCGGGCACGCTGCACCACAAGATCGAGGGCACGCAGCCGGTCTACTGGACCGGCCCCTCGATCGGCTTCGATGCCGGGGCCAATGCCGCCAACACCTTCGTGCTGGTCTACAACCTCCACGACAGCGAGGACCTGTTCAAGCGCTTCCCCGCAGGCGAGGGGCAGGCCTATTTCGTCGGGGGCCTGCACGCCAGCTACCTGCGCTGGGGCGATGTGGTGCTGATCCCGATCCGCATGGGCGCAGGCCTGCGGCTCGGCGTCAATGCGGGCTACATGAAGTTTTCGAAGAAGCAGCGCTGGCTGCCGTTCTAGAAAATTGCGCGAAAAGCCGGTTGCGGAGCGCAAGCTGAAGGGCCATTGCCCGCGCCATGATGCTTGACCGACTCAGCCCTCAGGCGCCCGACGCGCTGCTCGCCCTCATCCGCCTCTACGCCGCCGACCCGCGGAGCGACAAGATCGACCTTGGCGTCGGCGTCTATCGCACCGAGGAGGGCGACACCCCCGTTTTCGCGGCGATCAAGGCCGCCGAGCAGGTGCTTGTCGATACGCAGGATTCCAAGTCCTATCTCGGCCCTGAGGGCGATATGGGCTTTGTCCACGCGCTGATGCCCTACATCTTCGGCAGCGCCGACCCGACCATGGGCGGACGCATCTCGGGCATGCAGACCCCGGGCGGCACCGGCGCGGTGCGGCTCGCGCTGGCGCTGGCGCAGAAGGCCGGCGTGAAGCGCATCTACATGGGCGTGCCGAGCTGGCCGAACCATGCGCAGATCCTCGCCGATCTCGGGCTCGAACTGGTTACCTTCCCGCACGCGCGCCACGATGGCACCGCCGATCTCGACGCGGTGCTCGACATCATCGACAATGCCGGCCCGGACGAGGCGGTGCTGCTGCACGGCTGCTGCCACAACCCGACCGGGATCGATTACACCGCGTTCGACTGGGACTCGATTGCCGATGCCTTTGCCGGCAGCGGCGCCTTCCCGATCATCGACGCGGCCTATCAGGGTCTCGGCCAGGGTCTGGAGGAGGACGCAGCGGGCCTGCGCACCGTGCTGGCCAAAGTGCCGGAAGCCTTCATCGCCTATTCCTGCGACAAGAACTTCGGCCAGTATCGTGACCGCGTCGGTGCGTTCTATATCCTCGGTCAGGATCAGACCGCGCTCGACACCGCCTTCAGCAACGCCAACGCGCTGGCCCGCGCGTGCTGGTCGATGCCGCCCGATCATGGCGGCGCGGCGGTGCGGATCATTCTGCGCGATCCCGGCATGACCGCCCAATGGCTGGCAGAGCTCGACACCATGCGCGCGCGGATGCGGCAGGTGCGCGATGCGCTTGCGGCGGCGGGCAAGGCGGGTCGGATCGATCTGGCCCCGCTCGGCACCCAGAATGGCTTGTTCGCGATGCTCCCTGTCACCAAGGAAGAGGTCGCCACCCTGCGCGAGGAGCACGGCATATACATGGCCGCCTCGGGCCGGATCAACATCGCCGGACTGACCAGCGCCAACCTGCCCAAGTTCATCGCTGCCCTGGCGGCGGTGGCGCAGTAAGGCCCGCGCGCCCATGCTCGACCGCCAGCCGGTGCTGGAGGACGAGCGCCTGTTGCTGCGGCCGCTGCGTCCCGACGACTGGGACGCGCTGTTCGCGGTCGCCAGCGATCCGCTGATCTGGGCGCAGCATCCCGCGCATGATCGGTGGCAAGAACCGGTGTTCCGCGCCTTCTTCGATGACGCGCTGGCGAACAGGGGCGCGCTGGTGGCAATCGACAAGAGCAGCGGCGCGGTGATCGGTTCCTCGCGCTTTCAGGGGCTCAAGGAGAGCGATGGCGGCTCGATCGAGATCGGCTGGACCTTTCTGGCCCGCTCGCACTGGGGCGGCACCTTCAATCACGCGATGAAACGGCTGATGCTGGCCCATGCGCTCGCGAGCGTGGCGGAATGCCGCTTTCTGGTGGGCGAGAGCAACACCCGCTCGTGCACCGCGCTCGAACGGATCGGCGCAAGGCTCACCGATGCCTGCGAGGAGCGCATCATGGCCGGCGGCGAGCTGATCGTGCACCTCACCTATGCCATCACGCGGGAAGGCTTTGCGGCAGGGCCGCTCGCTGGCTAGCGCGGCGCGGCGAGGCTCTGCATGCGCTTGAGATAGCGGGCCAGCACGTCGATTTCGAGGTTCACCTGATCGCCCTCGGCAAGGCTGCCCAGCGTCGTCACCTCGGCGGTGTGGGGGATGATGTTGAGCAGGAAGTCGCAGGTGCCCTCGGGCCGGTCGCGCACGTCGTTGACGGTCAGCGACACGCCGTTGACGGTGATCGAGCCCTTTTCGGCGATGAAGGGGCTCATTTCCGCCCGCGCGCGGATCGCCACCTTCCAGCTGCCGCCTTCCTGCGCCACCAGCACCACCTCCCCGACCGAATCGACATGGCCGGTGACGATATGCCCGCCCAGTTCGTCGCCGAGTCGCAGCGAGGGTTCGAGATTGAGGCGCTGGCCGCGCTCCCACATCCCCGGCACTGTGCGGCTGACGGTCTCGCCCGAGACATCGACCTCGAACCAGGCATCGCCCGCGGTGCCGCCACGCTCGACCACGGTGAGGCACACGCCCGAGCACGCGATCGAGGCGCCGATATCGATCCGCGCCGGATCGAGCGGGGCGGTGATCCGCAGGCGCAGGTCGCCGCGCTGGTGGATGCTGTCGATCGTGCCGATGGCGGTGACGATACCGGTGAACATGGGGGCAAGTCCTTGCTAGCTGCGGCTGCGCAGATAGGCGGTGAATGCATCGCTGCCAAGCTGCCGGTTTTCCCGCAGTTTCCAACGATCATGGGCAGCGGAAAGATCGGTCAGGCCGAGCGCGCCGAGGCTGCGGCGGCCATCGCCGATCACCACAGGCGCGCGGTAGAGGTGCAGTTCGTCGACCAGATCGGCGGCGAGGAAGGTGGCTGCCGTCTCCGCCCCGCCCTCGACATAGAGGTGCTGCACGCCGTCCAGCCCGGCGATCTCCTGCGGCGCGGCAATCGCGGTCACGCCTTCCGGCGCAAGCCCGCGGGTCAGCACCACGCGCTGCGGCGAGCGCGCCTCCAGCCCGGGCAGACGCACATCGAGCCGCGGCTGATCCGCCCGCCACGTCCCCCCGCCCACGAGGATCGCGTCATGCTGCGCGCGCTGCGCATGGACGTGGGCGCGTGCAGCCTCGCCGGTGATCCAGCGGCTGGTGCCATCAGCCAGCGCAATGCAGCCGTCGAGCGACATCGCCAGCTTCAGCGTCACCCACGGGCGGCCGAGGCGCTGGCGCGTGAGGAAGCCTGCAAGGCTGGTGGCCGAGGCCGGATCATCGAGCAGGCGGGTGGCAATCCCCGCCGCCTCGAGCCGCGCCAGCCCTGCGCCGCTGGTGCGCGGATCGGGATCATGCTGGCCGACCACCACCCGCCGCGGACGGGCGGCGACGATCAGGTCGGCACAGGCCGGCCCGCGCGGCGAAGCATGGGCGCAGGGTTCAAGTGTCACATAGAGCGTTGCAGCGGCCAGCGCCTCCGGCGCAAGGCCTGCCAGCGCCTCGGCCTCGGCATGGGGGCGGCCACCGGCCTGGGTCCAGCCGCGCGCGATCACCCTGCCCTCACGCACCACCAGTGCGGCAACGCCGGGGTTGGGACGCGACAAGGGGCGTGCGCGCAGCGCCAAGCGGGCGGCGGCAGCCATCCAGTCGTGATCGGTGGGCGCGAGCGCGGCTATGGCTGAGAGCCCTCACCGGGCGCGATGGCGGTGCCGGCGAGCAGTTCGGCGCGGCGTTTTTCCTCGGCGGCTTTCTCGGCGGCGCGGCTGGCCTCGGCCTTGCGCTCGACCTCCTCGACATCCATCCCCGCTGCTGCGCCGAGCGCCTTGTACATTTCGCGCTTGCGCCCGTCGATGCGCGCCTCCTCGGCCTCGCGCAGTTCCTTCACCTCCTGATTGGCCAGGTTGGAGGCGATGATCTCCTCGTCGGTGCGCGCGGGATCGAAGGTGGTGATGTAGTCGATGGTGGGCCGTTCGGGCGCCTTGTATTCGACCTCGCTGACCGCCCAGTAGAGGATCAGCGCCACCGGCAGCACCGACAGGCCTAGAATCGGCCAGCGATAGGGCGTGGGCCGACGGATCTCGTTCCACAGATCGGCGAAGCCGGGGACAGGGTTGAAGCGCGACTTTGAGAGCATGGGCAATCTTATAGGGTGCGCGGCGGGAGAATCCAAACCCTGCGCCTAGCCAAAGCTGGCATAGAGCCCGCGCCCGTGTTCGCGCAGCCAACCGTCAGCGACGCGGATGTCGTCCTCGTAGATCCGCCCCAGCAGCGCGTGGAAGGCGGCGCTGTGATCGAAGTGGACAAGATGCGCGACCTCGTGCGCGACCACCGAGCGGCGCACGAAATCGGGCGCCTGCACCAGCCGCCAGTTGATGCGGATGCGGCTCTTGTCCGAGCATGAGCCCCAGCGCCGCTGCGCGCGGGTCAGGCCGATCGGCACCGGATCGAGTCCGGCGGCGGCGCAATAGTCGTGCATATCGGCTTCGGCGAGGCGCAGCGCCTCGGCTTCGAGCCAGCGGCGCAGACGCGCTTCGAGGCCGGTCTCCGGCCCGCCGATCCGCAGCAATTCCCCCTCCTGCAGCACCGGGCGGCGCGGGGCGCGCGGTTTCCATGCCAGGCGCAGCGCCGAGCCGCGATAGCGCACCTCGCCGCCAGGCACCGGCGCGGCGCGCGCGGGCAGGCGGGTGAGCTGCTCCTCGAGCCAGTCCTTGCGGGCATGGGCAAAGGCGATCGCCTCGCGGCTTTCGGCCCATTCGGGCAGGGTGATGCGCACCTCGCCGCCATCGGGCGCAAGCCGCAGCGTGAGCCGCCGCGCATGGCGCATCCGGCGCAGCACGATCGGCAGGGTGCGCCCGGCCACTTCGACCTCGGGTTCCAGCGGCGGGCGGCGCAGCCAGTCGATCACGCGCCCTCCTCCTCGGTCTTGCGCGCAGCGCGATCAGGGCGCGGCGAGGGCCATTCGACGATGTGGTGTTCGATCGGGCCGGCATCGGTCTCGCTCACCACCCTCCCGATCACCGAAACCCCCACCCGGCGCACGGCATCGCGGTCGCCGCTGACGAGGTAGTGCCAGCCCGGCAGAGGGCGATCATCGGCGCGCAGGCGGTAGGCGCAGGTCGAGGGCAGCCAGCTGACCTGCTCGACGATCCTGAGCGTCAGGCGCAGGCAATCGGGGACGAAGGCCTTGCGGTTGCGATAGTCGCTGCACTGCGCCGTGCCGGTGTCGAGCAGACGGCAGGCGACGTTGGTGTCGACGATCTCGCCGGTATCGGCATCCTCGATCTTGTGCAGGCAGCAGCGCCCGCAGCCGTCGCACAGCGCCTCCCATTCGGGACGGGTGAGGTCCCGCAGCGGCAGTTCCCAGAAGCGTTCTCTCAGTTCACCCATTTGCCGAGTTCCGCAGCGACGGCATCGGCGCCCTGGTCCACCGGCAGGGTCGCAAGCGGCTCGCCTTCAGGGCCGAACAGGTAGACAACGTTGGAATGGTCGACGAGATAGCCGCCGCCTGCCACCGGCTCGCCCTTGGCATAGAACACCTTGAAGGCCTTCGCGGTGGCAGCGATCTGTTCGGGCGTGCCCGTCAGCCCGATGATGTCGGGCGAGAAGGCGGCGGCAAATTCGCCGACCACTTCGCGCGTATCGCGTTCGGGATCGATGGTGATGAAGATCGGCACGATCTTCGCCGCCTTGTCGGGATCGCCCGTCTTGAGCACCTTCAGCCCCTGCGCCACGCGCTGCATGTCGGTGGGGCAGATGTCGGGGCAGAAGGCATAGCCGAAATAGACCACGCGGTACTTGCCCGCGAAATCGCCCCATCGCACGATCTCGCCCTTGCTGTTGGTGAGCGCGAAATCGCCCCCGATCGCCGCGCCCGCCAGCGGCGGCTCGGCCTTGGGCGCTGCCATCTCGCATCCGGCAAGCGACAGGGCAGCGGCCGCCAGAGCTGCGAGAATCCGGGGCGAAGGCTTGTTGATGCGGTTCATGGTCTGCTAACCGGGTCTTTGCGAGAGGCTCGCCGAGCGCATTGGCTGCGCCGGAGCGAGTGTGACAGGGAATGCGAAAGGATCAAACCGTGACCTTCGAGGTTTTGCGCAAGTTAGGGGCTCGGACGCGGATTGCCAGTGCCTTTGCACTTGTGTTCTCCGCGCTGGCGCTTGTGCTGGCGGTGCCGGCGGCGGCGCAATTCCAGTCCGAAGGCTACAAGTTCCTCGAAG